>NZ_JACUZZ010000009.1:0-186605 GCF_014851595.1 Rhizobium sp. RHZ01 | reverse complement strand
AATGGGTGGAGAAGGATGGGCAAGAGACCTTTGTCATCAACGCCCAGAACTGCGTCCACTGCAAGACCTGCGACATCAAGGACCCCAACCAGAACATCAACTGGGTGCCGCCGCAGGGCGGCGAGGGGCCGGTCTATCCGAATATGTAAGGGTGCGGTTCGTCGCAAATCGGCAAAGCTCGATTCCGAAAGTGAAGTCGATGGTGAAAAGAAATCCGGAACGAACGAAGGAGACCATTCTCGACGCCGCAACCGGCGAATTCACCTGCTATGGCTTGGGCGGGGCAAGAATAGACGCGATAGCAGAGCGAGCAGGCTCAAACAAACGCATGATCTATCACTATTTCGGGGACAAGGAAGGCCTCTATTTTGCTGTCTTGGACCACGCGTTCGCAAAAATGCTGGCGGCGGAGCGGGCTCTTGAAATCGATTACACGCAGCCCCTTTTTGGAATCGCGGAGATAACCCGCTTCACATGGCAGTATTTTCTGGCAAATCCGGAAATGGTAAGCCTTCTCGGCACCGAAAACCTCAACCACGGCAGGTTCCTGGCCAAATCCGCAAATGGAAAGCTGGTCAATCACCACTTACTCGAGAAGCTGCAGAATTTGGCCGACCGCGGGATCGAGGAAGGAAGCGTGCGCAGTGGCCTAGACGCCCTCAAGATATTCATGACCGTTGCGTCGATGAGTTTTTTTTACCTGTCTAACCGTTTCACGCTCTCCACGATCTTTGACCGAGACTTTGAGCGGAAGGAATCGCTGGCACGTTGGGAGGACCATATCGTCCATGTTGTATTGAAGTCCACGGCACCGCAGCTAAGTGAGGCGTCCAGCAGCGCTTGAATGCGGGTTTTTCTGGCGAATTAGCCCGGCCTCAATACCATTTCTTGAAGTCCGCCCATTCGCTGCAAGGGCTCTTGACCTTGGTCGGCGGCTCCGCGGTCGATGGGGAGCGAAGACAATAACAGCACCCGAAGCCAGGGCAGCCGCGGCTCCGCTCGTGCTCTCATCGACGATGGTACAGCCGGCGCACGTCATGCCGAGTAGATATGCGGCTCGGTTTTATCCCCTCGGGATCGGGCTTGCTTCCACCGACGCGAACGGAGCCCCCCCTGAACCTTTATGTTGATGAACCTGGTAGTAGCGTCGTCAAAGATATTTTCAAACAGCGACCGGGCAATCGTCGACGTCAACCTACGTTCCGTCGACATCTTTACTAACGGCCGGCCTTCGTGAGTAATCTATGATAATCGCCCGGCCATCATCTATAGGTTGATAATCTCAGTCAGACGAGGGCCAGGCGCAAATAGGCAGATCCACCAAAGGCAATTTCGATTTCGCCTGGCGTGAGAAGTTCGATCGCGCCACAGAGCGTGCCCGTCGTGATGAGCGCGCCAGCCTTGAGCGATGTGTTTGGCCGCATCCCATCATTTGCGTAGTCCAGGAGCCACGTCAGGACATCTCCCTTGGGATGCTGGGCGGGCGCGTCATAGAGTGGCTGGCCGTTGAACGTCACCTTAAGCGCCGTTCCGCTCGCCGTGTCGACCGCCGACTTTGACACGCGCGGACCGAGCACATAGCCGCTGTTTCCCAGTCGATCGGCCAGAAACAGAAGGAACGAGATCTTGCCGCTCTCCTCAACGGCGCTGGCCAGAAGTTCGGCGCCGAGATGGACGGCGTCGATCGCGTCGACGATGTCGGCTCGGCTGTAGCTGCCCTCCCGGCGGATCGGCAGGTCACGGCCGAGGCGAACTGCGATCTCTGCCTCGAATTTGGTGCCCCTCTGCCACGGAATTTGCGCCCCTGAGTCAGCCTGCACATAAGGGTGCAGTGGCGCGGTTACGGCCTGCCCATCGGGCGAGACGGTCACCTTCCAGGCGTTGCTTTCGATCGCCTCATCGGCGGCGAGAAAATTCTGCGCGTCCATCGCGTGCCGGAGATCGGCAGGCAGGGAAAACCCAGCGGTCGGTGCCTGGTTTCGTGAACGGCGCAGACCGTGTAGTTTTGCTGCAAGCGCGCGCGGATCAAAGGGTGCGGCGGCCGAATCTGCCATGAGGTCTCCTCCTTTTGCTTCGAGTCGCGAGCCTATAGCTAACGCTAAGATGGAGCGAGGGGTCTCTATGGAAAGACTGCTATGCCATCGCTGCATGCCAAGCTCGACGGTAGGCGTCGAGCCCGGAGACAGGGCTTCGCGTGACATGGCGCTCGGCGCCGGCAGGTGGCTTGATGCCGGTCAGCAGAGCGGCGCCCTGGCTCGTGCCGGTCGATCCGGGGACGGCGATGACTTCGCGGTTGGTTAGAGCCGCAAGCAGCGTCAGATACGTATCGTTGAGCGCAAATGGTCCTTCCACGATGACCGGGCCCCGCGCGCCGATCAGATCGAGGCAGGCCTGGTTCATCATGGCGAGATAGAGGCAGAGCGCGGCGTAGCGCTCTTCGGGTGTCACGTCTTGCGCGTTGACCCAACGCGCGCTTTTGCCGGGGAATGGGCCGGAGCCCGGTGCAACATTCGCAAGCAGCATCAGGCGCTTTGTTATCGCCTGCTCGACCGCCGAGGCGACCTTTTCCTTGTCAACCTGTCCGATTTCGCCTGAGATGGTTTCATATTCGCGTCCGCCCATGAAGCGGGAAGAGGGAACGGCCCGGCCATAGGCATCGACATTGGCGAGTGTGTCGCGCTTGGGATCGAGACGATCGAGATCGCCGCCGACCCCGAAATTGATCACCCATGTGCCCGTCGAGACAACTGCGAAGGGTGCTGGGCGGTCAAGCAGATGTGGCAGAAGCGACGCGTTGGAATCGTGAATGCCACAATAAACGGGGATTTCGCGGGCGAGGCCGATCGCTTCGGCAATATCAGGCAAGACCGGCCCGAGGGGATCGAAGGCGGAACGGATCGGCGCCATCAGGTCACGGATGCCGAGAGTATCGACCAGCGAGGAATAGCGGGCGTCGCGCGGGTTCCAGAGGTCGGTATGGCAGCCGAGTGAGGTCACCTCGTTCGACACGACACCGGTCAGCCGTGCTGTCCAGTATTGCGGATAGGTGAGGATCGTTGCCACCTTGGCAAAATCATCAGGAAAGGCGGTCTTCTGGTAATGCAGCTGCGCGCCGATGTTCAGGCCCATCGTTTGGTGCGGCGAAAAGGTTTCTTCGAAGGGTGGACGCAGTCGCGCATATGCGTCGCTGATGTCGACGGGATATTCATGCTCGTAGTCGAGCACCGGCATGGCCAGATTGCCCGTCCTGCCGAGAAGCGCAGCCGAGGCGCCATGGGTGGTGATCGAGATGGCATCGAAACCCGGCTTCCTGGCGAAGGAGCGAAGGGCATCCAACGTGAAGGACCAAAGCCTGTCGATATCGTAGTGCGGATAAAGTCCACCCTTCAGAACCGTGTTCGGAGTTCTCGCCACGGCGATTTCGGCGCCGGTCGCGCTGTCCAGGACCACGACCTTGGCATTGGTCTTGCCGATGTCGAGAACGGCGATGCGGCTGTAATTCGGCGTCATGGCATATGGAAGACGGTGACGAGGTCGCTCTGGACGGGAGAATTATCCGGGTTGGTTGCCATGATGTCGGCCATGTGAGCCCACCACTTCTTCATGACAGGGTGGTCTGGCAGGCTTGCCATCGCATGATCGACGGGACGGGTCAAAACGCCAAACAGAGTGTTCGTTTCGCGGTCGAGATGGATCGAGTAGTCGCTGGCGCCGGACTGGTGCAGCAGGTCGACCAGCTCCGGCCAGATTTCGTCATGCCGCTTCCTGTACTCGGCTTCCATGCCGGGGTTCAGCGTCATCTTGAAGGCGTGCTTTTCCAACGTCATTTGGAACTCATGGCTTTGAGGCGGCGGGCGACGATCGGGATCGCGATGGTGATGATCAGCAGCAGGCCGATGAAGATCGACATGACGATGCCGGGCACATTCAAGAGGCCGAGGCCGAAGGTGACAAGGCCCATGACGAAGGCGGCAATCACGACGCCGCCAATCTTGCCGGAGCCGCCGAGAATGGAGACGCCGCCGAGCACGACCATGGTAACGACTTCGAGCTCCCAGCCCTGAGCGATCGAGGGGCGGGTGGAGCCGAGGCGTGAGGTCAGGCAGACGGAGGCGACGCCGCTCATCACGCCCGTCAATATGAACAGGATGAATTTCACGCGCTCGACCGGGATGCCGGAGAACCGGGCGGCGAAGTCGTTATTGCCGATCGTATAGACCTGACGGCCGAAATTCGTGGCATGCAGCAGGATCGCAAAGGCGATTGCGAGCACAATGAAGAGCACGAACTCGAAGGAGAAGACCCAGAAGACATAGCCCTGGCCGAAGAAGGCGAAATCGTCCGGATAGCCTCCATAGGCCTGATCGCCCAGGACGATGTAGGAGACGCCGCGAAACAGGCTCATCGTGCCGATCGTCACGACGATCGAAGGCAGCTTCATGACGGAAACGAGAAACCCGTTGAACATGCCGCAGAGCAGGCCAACGCCGATGCCGATGAGAACGAGGCCGGGTGCCCCGACACCGACTTGCGCTGCCGCTCCCATGGCGGTCGAAGCAAGGGCGATAATGGCCGCAACCGACAGGTCGATCTCGCCGGCAATGACGAGCAGCGCCATGGCAAATGCGATCATCGCCTTTTCGGTGAAATTGAAGGTCGCGTCCGAAAGGTTCCAGGCGTCCAGGAAGTAGGGGGATGCCAGCGAGTTGAAGATGAAGATCAAGACAGCAACGCCGAAGAGGAGGACCTCCCAGCTCGACATGATGCGCTTGAACGGCGTGCCGAGGCGGTCCGGGATGACGCGCTTCTCGCGCGGGGTGGAAACGACGGTGCTCATGCTGCCACCTCTGCTGGTGTCTCTGCTGCGGCCTTGTCACGCAGGATGATGCGGCCACGATTGCGCTCGCGCCTTGCATTGAAGACGACGGCAAGGATGATGACGGTGCCGGAAATCGCCATTTGCGTGAACGGCGAGATGCCGATGACGGGAAGGGCATTCTTGATGACACCGAGGAACAGGGCGCCAAGCACGGTCCCGATCACCGAGCCGACGCCGCCGGCAATCGAGATGCCGCCGATAACACAGGCTGCAACGCTGTCGAGTTCGAAGCCGTTGGCGATATCGACATAGGCGACCGCATAACGCGAGACCCAGAGATAGCTGGCAAGCCCGGCGAGCGCTCCCGACAGAACAAAGGCAAGGAACTTCGTCCAGCCGACATCGATGCCGGCGTAGACCGCAGCCGTCGGATTGCCGCCGGCAGCATAGGTCGAGCGGCCAAACTGAGTGTATTTCAACAGCATGTAGATCAGCGCGACGATAATGATCGCGGCCCAGCTCAGGATCGGCATGCCGAGGACGACGGTGCGCGGCACGTTGAGAAAGGTCGGCGTCATCTGGTGCGCGTTGACCCATTCGCCGCCTGACAGGACGAAAGCCATGCCGCGATAGATGGTGAGTGTGCCAAGCGTGACAACGATTGGCGGAATTTCCAGCGCCCAGACAAGGAAGCCGTTGATCGCACCGAGAAAGGCGCCGATCAGGATCGCGGCGAGGATCAAGACGATCAGCGGCAGGTCGGGATAGGCGGCGTTCATCATCGCAATGGCCATGCCGGTGAAGGCAAGGTTTGCAGCAACCGACAGGTCGATCGACTTCGTCAGGATGACGGTCATCTGAGCGAGTGCAAGGATGATCAGGATCGACGTGTCGTTGAAGATGGCAGCAAGGTTGCCGGGTGTCGCGAAATCCTGGGCTCTCGTCGAGAAGGTCGCAACCATGATCGCGATAATGATGAAGAGCAGGGTTTCGCGTTTTTTCAGGAGTCTCGACATTCCGATTACCTCAAGCATTACCGGTCGCGGCGCGAACCAGCGTTTCCGGCGTCAGATCCTTGCGCTCGAAGAGGCCGGCCATGAGGCCTTCCTTCATGACGAGGACCCGATCGGACATTCCAATGATTTCCGGCAGTTCTGACGAGATCATGATGATCGACAGTCCCTCGGCGGCAAGCTCGCTGATGAAACCGTGCACGGCCGCCTTCGAACCGATGTCGATGCCTTTCGTCGGCTCGTCGAGGATGATCACCTTCGGCAATGTTGCCAGCCACTTGCCGATGACCACCTTCTGTTGGTTGCCACCCGACAGGGTTCCGACCGGAACCGAAAGCGCTGCAGCGCGCAGGTCCAGGCGCTCGGCATATTTGCGTGCCAAGGCAAATTCATTGGCCGCCTTCAGGAAACCCTTGCGCGATGTGCGCCCGAGCGACGGCAGCGTCATGTTCTGGTAAATCGGCATCGGCAGCGCCAGGCCGTGGCGGCCGCGTTCTTCCGGCACGTAGACGATGCCGGCGCGGATCGCATCGAGTGGCGAGTGGATTGTCAGCGCCTGGCCCCCAAGCTTCAGCGTGCCGGATGCGGGTTTGGTGATACCGAACAGCGACTGGCAGAGCTCGGAGCGACCGGCGCCGATCAGGCCGTAGATACCAAGGATCTCGCCCTTTCGAAGCGTGAACGAAATGTCGCGAAACTCTGTCTGGTGACAGTATTTCTCGACCTCGAGCACCGGACCTCCGATGGCCACGTCAACCTTGGGGAATGCATTTTCGACATCGCGACCGACCATGAGACGGACGATATCGTCCTGCGGCGTCTGCTTGAGTTGGCCGTGGCCAACAGCGCGACCGTCGCGGAAAACGACGTAATTGTCGGCGATCTCATAAAGCTCGTCGAACTTGTGGCTGATGAAGAGGATCGCCTTGCCCTGTGCCTTCAGGCCCTCGACAATGCGGAAGAGGTCATCGATTTCCTTGCGCGACAGTGCTGCGGTAGGTTCGTCCATGATGACGATGCGCGCTTCGATGGAAAGTGCGCGAGCAATTGCGACAAGGTGACGCTGAGCAATCGAGAGATCCTTGAGACGGATCGTCGGATCGATGTTGCTTTCAAGCGAATGGAGCAATTCCTTCGACCGACTGTTCATCAGTTTCCAGTCGATCGTGCGGAACTTCGTGCGCGGCGCGTGGCCGAGGAAGATGTTTTCAGCAACCGTCAACTCGTCGAAGAGCACGGTTTCCTGGTGAATGGCGGTGACGCCGACGTCGATGGCGGCCTGCGCGTTGGCGAAGGTGGTCGGCTTGCCGTCGACGATGATCTCGCCTTCGTTCGGCCGGTAGATGCCGGTCAGGATCTTGACGAGTGTGGATTTGCCGGCGCCGTTCTCACCGATCAGGGCGGTAACCTTGCCGGGATAGAGCGCGATGCTGACGTTATCGAGCGCCTTCACGCCGGGGAAAATCTGCGAAATGCCGCGCATCTCGAGGATCGCGGGCGCCTCGTCCGTCTTGAAACCCGCGACGGATTGTTGAAGGGCAGTGTTCATCAGCGTTTACCAGTGTTCAAATGAAAAGTCCCGGCGGCGGGAACCGCCGGGTTTTTGCTTGGATGAGCGAGGCTTAGAAAACCTTCGAGAACTGGTCGATGTTCGAAGCGTTGTACACGAACGGATCGGACATGGCGGCTTCGCCCTTGTCGTCGATCTTGATCTTGCCCATGCGGCCAGCTTCGATTTCGGTGCCCGGCTTGCCGGTCGCGTCACCCTTTACGAGGTGGTAGGCGATCTGCGTGGCAGAGTAACCGAGGTCGATCGGGTTCCAGATGGCGAATTCCTTCGTTGCACCAGACTTGATCGCGCCAGCCATTTCAGACGGCAGGCCGAGGCCGGTCACGTAGACCTTGCCGACAAGACCCTTGTCTTCGACAACCTTGGAAGCGGCCAGAACGCCGACCGTCGTCGGAGCGACGATGACCTTGACGTTCGGGTTCGACTTCAGCAGGCCTTCGGCTTCGCGATAGGACTTGTCAGACAGATCGTCGCCGTAGACTGTCGTGACGAGGTTGAGGCCCGGGAAGTCCTTGAGCTGCTTCTTCATCTGGTCGATCCAGATGTTCTGGTTGGTCGAGGTGGTCGTTGCCGACAGGATTGCGAAGTCACCCTTGCCGCCTTCCAGGTGGTCCTTGGCGAGCGTCAGGCACATCTTGCCGATCAGCTCGTTGGACGACGGGTTCAGCTGCAGGATGCGGCCGTCCTTGTTGACGCCGGAATCCCAGGAGATGACCTTGATGCCGCGCTGCTTGGCCTTCTTCAGGGCCGGTACGACAGCGTCCGGGTCATTGGCGGAGATGGCGATGGCATCAACGCCCTGGGCGATCAAAGAGTTGATGACTTCGATCTGGCCCTCTGCCGTCGTCGAGGTCGGGCCGGTGTAGATGACTTCCACGCCGCCGAGTTCCTTTGCCGCTTCCTGTGCGCCCTTGTTGGCGGCTTCGAAGAAGCCGTTGCCGAGAGACTTCACGACCAGGCCGATCTTGACGTCCTTGGCGCTTGCGGCGCCTGCCATCAGGGCCACCGCAAAGGCGACGCCGACTGCGAGTGATTTTGCGAATTTCATGCTTTATCCTCCCACGTTGATAAGACTTAACTACATCCTGACGGGGCCCCTCAGGCAACCGACGAGGAATCCTCCTTCATTTGCGAGATCGTGCTCGCAATGACGAGCTTGATGCCCGCATCCTCGATCATCCGGACGGAGTCCTCGGGAACACCGTCGTCCGTAATGATCGTCGAAACACGGTCGAGCGGGCACAGAATGAGGCTCGACCGGCGGTGAAATTTGCTGGAATCGACCATGACGACGAGTTCGTCGGCCTGGTGCATCAGCTTCTGTTCGCTTTGAATGATCTGCGCGTCGGATTCCATGATGCCGAGCGGACCGACGCCCTGCGCGCCGATGAAGAAGCGGCGAGCGTAGAAATTGCGGATCGCATCATTGTCGAATGGCGACAGGATCAGGCTCTGCTCGCGGTAGATCACCCCGCCGGGGACCGTTACCGTGTTCTTCGAGTGCTTGACCAGATGCTCGGCAATCGCAAACGAGTTGGTCATCACCTGCATGCGATGGGCGGCCATGAAGTGCACCATCTGAAACGTGGTGGTCCCACCATTGATGATGATCGCATCGCCCTGATCGCAGAGATCAACGGCAGCGCGCGCTATTGAGCGCTTTTTATCGATGTTGACTGATTCCGAGACCCTGAAGGGTCGCCCGGCCAGATTGCCGAGTTGCGGCGGATGCACGGCCTCTGCGCCACCGCGTACACGCCGGATCTTTCCCTGCACATGAAGGGCCGCGATGTCACGCCGGATCGTCGCCTCGGAAGCCTCGGTCAATTCGGAAATATCCTGAATCGTAACGACCGACTTTTCCTGAACGGCGCTCAATATGATGCGATGGCGTTCGCGTTCGTGCATGGGGTTCCTCCTAGCTTGCTTATTTCGCAGTTGTGAGAATGTGTCAATCAAAAACGATCATAAAATTTCATATTGCGCTGCAACATAATCGATTTTGATCGTTTTCGATTGACAATGTCCGTTTTGATGAGCGATACCGTGACCGCAAAGGAGCGTCGAGTTCGTTCGCGCGTCCAAGAAATTTTACATGGGAGGATGACATGGCGGCAACCGTCCGGCTTCTTGATAACCGTTGGGACGATTCATACGCGGCAGGCCTCGATGAGCCTGGAAAGCTGCTCTATCGCTCGAATTTGCTGGGTGCCGACAAGCGCATCACCAACTATGGCGGCGGGAACACCTCTGCCAAGGTCATGGAAACCGATCCGCTGACCGGCGAGAAGGTCGAGGTTCTCTGGGTCAAGGGTTCGGGCGGCGACGTCGGGACCATCAAGCTTGACGGCTTCGCCACTCTTTATCAGGACAAGCTCGTTTCCCTGAAGGGCATCTATAAGGGCGTCGAAGACGAGGACCGCATGGTCGGTTTCCTCCCGCACTGCACCTATAACCTCAATAGCCGCGCCGCCTCGATCGACACGCCGCTGCACGGTTTCGTGCCCTTCACCCATGTCGACCACATGCATCCGGACGCGATCATCGCAATCGCTGCCTCCAGGAACTCCAAGGAATTGACGAAGCAGATTTTCGGCGACGAAATCGGTTGGCTGCCGTGGCGCCGCCCGGGCTTCCAGCTCGGCCTCGACCTAGAAGCCTTCGTCAAGGCGAACCCGAATGCCAAGGGCGTCGTGCTCGAAAGCCACGGTCTCTTCACCTGGGCAAACGATGCAAAGGCCTGCTACGAGCTGACGCTCGACATCATCAACAAGGCGATCGTCTGGTTCGCGGAAAAGACCGAAGGCAAGACGATCTTCGGCGGTTCCGCCACCTCAAGCCTGCCGGTCGAGCAGCGCCGCGCCATTGCGGCCCGCCTGATGCCTGAAATCCGCGGTCGCATCGGCAAGGCGGAACGCAAGCTCGGCCATTTCGACGATCAGGATGCCGTTCTCGAATTCGTCAATTCGAAGAATCTGCAGCCGCTTGGCGCGCTCGGCACCAGCTGCCCTGATCATTTCCTGCGCACCAAGATCCGCCCGCTGATCGTCGACTTCGATCCGGCAAAGCCTGACGTGGATGCGATCGTTGCCGGTCTCGACAAGGCGCTCGAAGACTACCGCGCCGACTACGCGCGCTATTACAACGACTGCAAGCATGACAATTCGCCCGCCATGCGCGATGCGAACCCTGTCATCTTCCTCGTTCCCGGCGTCGGCATGCTGTCGTTCGCCCGCGACAAGGCAACGGCGCGTATCGCCAGCGAGTTCTACGTCAACGCCATCAATGTCATGCGCGGTGCCTCGACCGTTTCCGAATATCAGGGCCTGCCGGAGCAGGAAGCCTTCGATATCGAGTACTGGCTGCTCGAAGAAGCCAAGCTTCAGCGCATGCCGAAGCCGAAGAGCCTTGCAGGCAAGGTCGCCTTCGTCACCGGTGGTGCCGGCGGCATCGGCCGTGCGACCGCTGCCCGCCTGATCGGCGAGGGGGCCTGCGTGGTCCTGGCCGATATCGACCAGGAAGCGCTCGACAACACGAAGGCCGATTTCGCTAAGCAATTCGGCGCCGACGCCGTGCGCGGCGTCAAGCTTGATGTAACCAAGGAGGACGGCGTGATCTCGTCCTTCGCGGAAGCCTGTGTTGAGTTCGGTGGCGTCGATATCCTTGTATCGAATGCTGGTATCGCTTCGTCCGCCCCGATCGAAAGCACTGAGCTTTCGATGTGGAACAAGAACATCGACATCCTGGCGACCGGCTACTTCCTCGTGTCTCGCGAGGCGTTCCGCCTTTTCCGCAAGCAGGATCTCGGTGGCAACGTCGTGTTCGTCGCCTCCAAGAACGGTCTGGCATCGTCGCCGAATGCTGCCGCCTATTGCACGGCCAAGGCTGCCGAGATCCATCTTGCCCGTTGCCTGGCGCTCGAAGGCGCAGAAGCCGGTATTCGCGTCAACACCGTCAATCCGGACGCCGTGCTGCGTGGTTCGAAGATCTGGAGCGGAGAGTGGCGTGAACAGCGGGCGGCATCGTCCAAGATCGAGATCAACGAGCTCGAGGAGCATTACCGCAAGCGTTCCATGCTGAAGCTCAATGTCTTCCCCGAGGACATCGCCGAAGCAATCTACTTCCTGGCGTCCGATCTCTCGGCGAAATCAACCGGCAACATCATCAACGTGGATGCCGGCAACGCTCAGAGCTTCCCGCGCTAAGTCCAACTGCTGCGGCGGGCAAATGCCCGCCGCCTTTCATCCACATGTCCGGGGAGGAACCCATGGCCGAGTCAAGAATCGCGCAGGACCTGATTGCGCAGGAAAACGACAAGCGCGCAGCAGCGCTCAAATCCGACTATGAAGCGCTCGGCGCCAATCTGTCGCGCCGCGGCATCGACATTGAAAACATCACGCGCCGGGTATCCGAATTCTTCGTCGCTGTTCCGTCCTGGGGCGTTGGCACCGGCGGCACCCGCTTTGCCCGTTTCCCCGGCACCGGCGAACCGCGCGGCATCTTCGACAAGCTCGACGACTGCTCCGTCATCAACGAGCTGACGCGCGCCACGCCGAACGTCTCCCTGCACATTCCGTGGGACAAGACAGATGCCAAGGAACTGAAGGCAAGGGGCGATCAGCTCGGCCTCGGTTTCGACGCGATGAATTCGAACACCTTCTCCGACGCGCCGGGCCAGAAGCATTCCTACAAATTCGGTTCGCTCAGCCACACCGACGCCGCAACACGTGCGCAGGCGGTTGAGCACAACATTGAATGCATCGAGATCGGCAAGTCGATCGGCTCGAAAGCATTGACGGTCTGGGTTGGCGACGGCTCGAACTTCCCCGGCCAGAGCAATTTCACCAAAGCATTCGAACGCTATCTCGCTTCGATGGCCGATATCTACAAGGCTCTGCCTGACGATTGGAAGCTCTTTTCCGAGCACAAGATGTATGAGCCGGCCTTCTATTCCACAGTCGTGCAGGACTGGGGCACCAACTACCTCATCGCCCAGACGCTCGGCCCGAAGGCGCAGTGCCTGGTCGACCTTGGTCACCATGCACCGAACACCAACATCGAAATGATCGTTGCCCGCCTGATTCAGTTCGGCAAACTCGGCGGCTTCCACTTCAATGACTCGAAGTATGGTGACGACGACCTCGATGCCGGTGCGATCGAGCCCTATCGCCTCTTCCTCGTCTTCAACGAGCTGGTCGAGGCAGAGCAGCGCGGTGTCAACGACTTCAATCCGGCCCACATGATCGACCAATCGCACAACGTGACCGATCCGATCGAAAGCCTGATCAACAGCGCCAACGAAATCCGCCGCGCCTACGCGCAGGCGCTGATCGTCGATCGCAAGGCGTTGGCTGGCTACCAGGATGAAAACGACGCGCTGATGGCGACCGAAACGCTGAAGCGCGGCTACCGCACGGACGTCGAGCCGATCCTTGCAGAAGCGCGTCGCCGTTCTGGCGGTGCGATCGATCCTGTGGCGACATACCGCGCGAGCGGCTACCGCAGGAAGATTGCCGCCGAACGCCCGGCGTCGATTGCCGGCGGCGGCGGCATCATCTGACCCTTAGCCTCCCAAGGCCGTTCTATCGGGCCGCTGTCGACGAAACAGCGGCCCGGCACCGTTTACGGCCTCCATTCACCGGCAATCTGACGGGTGGCGATGTTCAGCCGGTTCCAGACGTTGATGTTGGCGATGGCGATGACGAGGGCTGCCAGGCTCTTGCCGTCGAAATGCCGCGTGGCTTCATCCCAGATGTCGTCAGGCACTGGGTCGGCGCGATCGCTGACGCGGGTGACCGCCTCCGTCAGCGCAAGGGCTGCGCGTTCGGCCGGCGTGAAATAGGGCGTGTCACGCCAGGCACTGACGGCAAACAGGCGCTCGTCCGTCTCGCCAGCCTTCTTGGCGATCCGTGGATGTCCGTCGATGCAGACGCTGCAACCATTGATCTGGCTGGCGCGTAGATTGACGAGTTCCAAAAGGATTGGCGACAGACCTGTTTTGGCGGGTATCGTCCCGAGGGCATGCAGCGCCTGCATTGCGTCGGGAATGACGATCGCCGGATTTCCCATTCTTGCTTGCATCACGTTTCTCCATGGTGTGTTTTCCAAACTGACGCCGCCGGACGTGCTGTCACATCGGCCGGCTTTTGTTCGTCATGGGGTTGACGGAACACAGTGGAGGAATGTGACAATGGATGAGAAAAATTGGCTGGCGGGAGAATTTGAGGCGAATCGGGCGCATCTGGGCGCCGTCGCCTATCGCATGCTGGGCTCCCGCGCCGAGGCCGACGACGCTGTTCAGGAGGCCTGGCTGCGGCTCGGCCGGTCTGATGCTGACGCGATCGACAATATCGGCGGCTGGCTCACGACGGTTGTGGCGCGCATCTGCCTCGACATGCTGCGGTCGAGAAAGACACGCCGGGAAGAGCCATTCGATCTACCCGTCCATGAACGCCTGGCCGACACGTCCAAGACCGTTGATCCGGAGCGGGAAGTGGCTTTTGCCGACTCTGTCGGCATGGCGCTACTCGTTATCCTCGAAACATTGGCGCCGGCCGAGCGCGTTGCCTTCGTGCTGCACGATATGTTCGATCTCCCCTTCGACGACATTGCGCCGATCATTCATCGCTCTTCGGCGGCAACGCGCCAACTCGCAAGCCGTGCTCGCCGTCGGGTTCAAGGCAGGACCGATGTGCCGGAGGCGGACGCAGCGCGCAAGAAGCAGATCGTCCACGCATTCCTTGCGGCTTCGCGCCTCGGTGACATCAGGGCGTTGCTGTCAATCCTCGATCCGCAGGTCGTGTTCACCCCGGACACTGCGGCGATGCGGTACAACCCTTCGGTTCGCGAGCTTCGCGGCGCGGATGCTGTGGCAGAGACGTTCAGGGGGCGTGCTCAGGCGGCGCAGCCGGCGATGATCGATGGAGAGTTCGGGCTGGTGGTGGTCGTGGGGGGACACCTGCGGGTCGTCTTGCTTCTGACCTTCGACGGGGAGAAGATCGCCGGGATCGATGCCGTCGCCAACCCCGACTATCTCGCCAACTTGAAATACGACTTGCTCTAAAAATAACAGTTCAAACGAAAAGAGCCGTCGCTTGGCCAGCGACGACTCTCACAGGGGCAGGGAAGCGCCCGAAACTTCAGCAATAGCTGCACATGGCAGCCGGGTTGTTGTTGGGGATCACGTTCAGAAACTTGCCCACTGGAGAGGTCCGCTGTTCGCGCTTCCTGGCAGCCGTCTCAAGCAGACGCTTGAAATCGTCAAGTTTCACGCCGTCGGCACTGAGCACCATGGCGATTAGGGGGTCGTGAAGGGCTTCGGTAATGGTCAGGTCTTCTCTGGTCTTGCTCATGGTTTGCCTCCTTTCGTGGGCGGTAGCCCGTGTTCCACCCCGCTCCGGTCCAATCAACCACGTTGACTTCGGCAGAGAGTGGTGTTACCGGTAAGTAACAATGCATTTGTTACCGATCGGTCACATGGATGTCAAGGACCTTGTCCGCGAAAAAATCAGAATCATTGAGCCTGCTGTCTCCCGCAAATACTGACGAGAAAATCCCGCCACGGGAGCGCATCGTCTCCACCGCTGCCGAGCTTTTTCGCGAGCACGGCATCCGTGGCATCGGTGTGGATGCGATTGCAGACGCGGCGCTGACCAACAAGATGACGCTCTACCGGCATTTCGGCTCCAAGGACGAGCTGGTCTGCGAGACGCTGCGCCGCGCTTCGGAAAGAGCCGAAACAATCTGGCGCGATCTCGAGACAACCCATCCCGGCGACCCGAAGGCGCAGCTCAGGGCATGGATCGAAGCGCGAACGCAAAGCCTTTGCGGCGAGCACGTCGGCTGTGATCTCGCCAATGCAGCCATTGAGCTGAAAGGTGAGGGGCATCCCGCCTATAGCGTGATCGAGCGCCACAAGGCTGAGCAACGCGACCGGCTCGAAGCGCTCTGTCGAGCAGCCGATGCGCGCGAACCGAAGCTGCTGGCCGATACACTGACGCTCCTTCTGGAGGGGGCTCGTGTTACGCGGCAAGCCATGGGCAACGACACATGTTGCAATCATTTCTCCAAGGCCTGCAACGCTGCCATCGCCGCCTTTGCGTGATGGCACCCGCCGATCGGCGGGAACCATATGCCTTTATGCCCGTTTCGGAAGATGCGGGAAGCAAAGGCATGGACTATCTCTATCTTCATCGTCTGTATGCAAAACGAGCCGAGCTCGAGGCAAAGCTCGAGCTCTATGAGGCGCGCGATTGCTTCGGTGACGAAGAGATCGATGATGGCACCGATCAAGAGCTGCGAGAGAAGCTCAGCGAAATTTCGAGCGAGATCGACACGCTGGAGCGCTCGCGCGCGCCCTGAACGGCTCTAGCTACTGGCGTCCAGAAGCTGAATGGTGCGGTCGTCGAACTCGCCGCGATAGAGCCGGTCAACGACTTTGTGAAAAGCCGACCCGTGCTCGCTGATCGCCGCAAAGAGGGTCATGGACGACTGCAGCTTGAGATCATCAGGAGACCCGAAGATCTCGTGGGCGGATTTTCCCTCGATCGAAAGGACGGCATCGACACAGCGCAATAGTCTGCTACCGAGGACGGGGTCCGCGAGATAGGCGGTGGCCTCTTCCGCCGAGCGGATGGCGTATTTCTCTGCCATGGACGATGAGCCGAGCCCGGCGATCTGGGGAAATATGAACCACATCCAGTGGGATCGCTTGTGTCCGGCTCTCAATTCCGAAAGCGCTCGCTCGTAGGTACCATTCTGCGCATGAACGAAGCGATCCAGATCATAATCAATCTCATCGGGCATCGACGATCCTCCCCTTGCGCATAACTATATCATGGGGGAGGGTTGTCCATGCCCGCAACTCGACAGGTCCTCAGCAGGACCTGTCCGGGTATGGGCTGTGCTCCCGGCAATAATCGACCGAGGGCAATGAATCCGAGATTGACCCGACGGCTGCCGTGTCGAGGCCCGATGCCATGGGCACCGTGAAATGGACCGTCAGTCCGGCAATGCCTAGTAGCGCAAAGGCCGCAAGAACGATGAAGCGTTCTGATATTGAAGGTTTGTGTGCACCAACATGCTCGGCGTATTCGCGTTCACCCATGCCATTCAACTCGTCATCTGTCGCGTGGTGGTGTACCACGTCGCCACGCGCCGCGTTCCAACTCTCGCTGTTTGTCATTTTGTTAACTCCTACACTGATGCGTGCACCGACACATGATCGTCCTCTCGCCGGCGAACAGCACGAAAACGCATGTGTGTTCTTTTGGGCCGAGATTGAAGACCGGATACACAAACGCAGTGTTCATAAAATCGAACCAATCGGTTTGATTTGGAACTTTGAGGGCTTGGCTCCTCGACAAAATTCAGCTTAGTTCGGATGATCAGTCAGATTGCGGATGCCCCCATGACCAAATCATTTGGCGCGATGTCCATCGCACAACTTTCCAGTCTCATTCAAACAACAGCGGTCGATCCCATCGAAGTGACGGAAGCTGTTATCGACGGCATCGAGGCCTATGCCGACCAGGCGGCCTTTACGGCAATCCTGAAGGATCGCGCAACGGAAGAGGCGAAGGCCTCATCGAAGCGAATGAGAGGGTCGCTCTTGCGGAATGCTGGACGGCATACCGATCGCCTGGAAGGACCTGTTTGACATCAAGGGGCGGACAACGACGGCCGGGTCGACAGTACTGGCCAGAGAGCCGGCTGCGCAGGCGGACGCGGCTGTCGTGGCAACGCTGAAACAGGCGGGCATGGTCTCGATTGGCTGCACGAACATGAGCGAGTTCGCCTTCTCCGGGCTCGGCCTAAATCCACACTACGGCACGCCGCGCAATCCACGCAGCAAAGATGTTCCGCGCATTCCGGGTGGCTCATCGTCCGGCGCTGGCGTTGTGGTGGCAGCTGGCCTCGTGCCGGTGGCGATGGGGACGGACACGGGAGGTTCGGTGCGCATCCCGGCTGCCCTCAACGGTATCGTCGGATACAAGGCAACGCGCGGTCGCTATCCGATGGCAGGCGTCTTCCCGCTGGCAAAGAGCCTGGATTCGCTTGGTCCGCTCTGCAGGACCGTTCAGGATGCGGTGTGGATCGACGCGGGAATGCGAGGCGCGTCAGCGCCGTCAATAGCCGCTTGCCCACTCAAGGAGTTGGATATCGTTATCCCTGACAATATCGTTTTCGATGGTGCTGAAGCTGGCGTGGTCGCAACTTTCGAGACGGCGGTCGATTGGCTGGAGGCGGAGGGTGCATCGATCAGCCGGATCAAGATTCCGGCTTTTGATGAGATATTGGCGCTCATGGCTCGATATGGTGCCCTGGTCACGGCCGAAGCCTATGTGCTTCACCGCGAGCGATTGGCTGGGCCTGCGGCTGACGACATGGATCGCCGCGTGGTCGTGCGCACTCGACTGGGCGAGAAGACCACGCTTGCGGCCTATCTGGCGATCCTTGAAGCCCGCGAGCGGTTGATCGCCGATGTCGACCGCCTTGTCGGTAACAGCTTCGTTGCGTTTCCGTCGGTCGCCCATGTGGCGCCGCCGATCGCGCCATTGGAGGCCGACGACGATTTGTTTTTCGCAACCAACGGGAAGACCTTGCGCAATACGCTTTTCGGCAACTTCCTCGATTGGTGCGGCGTATCGATCCCCTGCGGGACGGGAGATGCCGACATGCCGGTCGGCTTCCTGCTTTCTGCCGTGGGCAAGCGGGACGAAGCGCTCCTTGGCGCGGCGCTTTCGGCGGAGACAGTTATCCGCGGAGAATTTACTTGAGATCGTAAGCATTGCTCCCGGGAGGAGAACATGACTGAAAGCAATTTGCAGAATGGACGTTTTGCAGTTTCGACGTGGTCGCTGCATCGGCTCCTGGGGGCCGTCTATCCCTACAGCCCCGATCCGGAAAAAAGTGCGGCACCCAAGGAGCCATATGGGCCGGGGCGTTCCGCGCTGACCGACATTCCGGGGCAACTTGCCAAACATGGTATCGGACGGCTTGAGATATGCTCGTTCCATCTGCCAAGCATCGAAGCGGCCTATCTCGCGGAGATGCGCTCAGCGCTTCACGACGCCGGCATCCTGCTTCAGACACTCCTCGTCGAAGATGGCGATCCCAGCCATCCAGAGACCGCGGAACGCGACATTCAGTGGATTGCCGGCTGGATTGGCGTCGCGGAATCGCTTGGCGCCAGGAACATGCGTGTGATCGCCGGCAAGCAGATGCCGACCGCAAAAAACCTTGAGCGGGCCGCGGGCCATCTCGGTTGGCTTGGAAAGCAGGCCGAGAACAGCGGCGTTCGCATTGTCACGGAGAATTGGTTCGACCTTCTGCCTTCGCCGAAGGAAACCAATTGGCTGCTCGATACACTGCAGGGCAAAGTCGGCCTGAATGGCGACCTCGGAAACTGGGCTGCGCCTGAAAAATACGCAGGGCTTTCCGACATCATGCGCCGTGCGGAACTCTGCCACGCCAAGGCCAATTTCAATGAAGCGGGGCTTGACAGCGCCGACTACCGCAAGTGCCTGGAAGCGTGCCGGACGGCAGGTTACGACGGACCGTATACCTTGATCTACGATTCACCATTCTTTGCCGATGAGTGGGACGGCATCCTGCTTGAAAAGGCATTCATCGAGGACTTCCATCAGGAAAAGCAGCGCGCGGCTGGCTAAACCGCGAAAGGAGCATGGCATGACTGGCGCAACGACGATCGACGGCTTCGCAAGGCGGATCAGAGGCGGTGGGGGCGGATTGATTTCCGCGTGGATCGGCATTCCCGATCCGCTTTTCGTCAATCATCTGGCGCAAGAGGCCTTCGATGCCATCGTGCTGGATATGCAGCATGGCGTCTGGGATATCGGATCGGCAGCCGTTGGCATTGGCCAGGGGCGGCTTGCCGGCAAGCCGGTGCTCGCCCGAATTCCGGTCGGTGATTTCGCATCGGCCTCGCGTCTTCTCGATGCTGGAGCCTCGGGCATCATTGCGCCGATGATCAACTCGGTGTCTGATGCCGAGGCCTTCGCCAGGGCCACCAAGTATCCGCCGGTCGGCGAGCGCAGCTGGGGGCCGACGCTGGCGATCAACCACACGGGACTTTCGGCCGCTGAGTATCTCGCGACCGCGAATGAAGAGACCGTGGCCATTGCCATGATCGAGACGCGTGCAGCCCTTGATGCTGCGGATGAAATCATGCGTGTTGAGGGAATTGACGGCATTTTCGTCGGCCCGTCCGATCTCTCGATTGCCCTGTCGAATGGAACGAAGCTGGCACCTGACACGGCGGAGGTCGACGGCGTTCTCAAGCACCTCATCGCCCGTTGCCGTGCTCACGGCAAATTCGGCTGTGTCTTCGGCAGCAACGGCGAGCGGGCCGGAGAATTGTTGAAGATGGGCTTCGATCTCGTCATTGCCGGGGCCGACACGCAACAGCTACGCTCGGGCGCCGCCAGCGCGATTGCCGCCGCGCGACGCGTTCAGTCAAGCTGAACTACTTGACGGCCAGCCAGATGACATGACGCGCGCCTCCGCGTTTTCCGTTGGCGCGCGTATTGACGGCCTCGACGGCAAAGCCGCAGTCACGAAGCCGACGGGTGAAACCGGCATCCGGCCCGGATGACCAGACGGCAAGAACACCTCCGGGTCGCAAGGCATCGCGTGCGGAACGCAGGCCAGCGAAATCGTAGAGGCTGTCGTTGGAACGACGCGTCAGGCCGTCCGGCCCATTGTCGACGTCAAGCAGGATGGCGTCGAATTTCGCCTTGCTTTGCCGGATCAGTACGCCAACATCGCCTTGATGGATGGCGACACGCGGATCGTCGAGACACCCCTGAAAAACCGCCGACATCGGACCGCGTGCCCATTGCACCACCGCCGGCACCAGCTCTGCAACCGTGACGGATGCATCCGCCGGCAGGGCCGAGAGGGCGGCACGCAGCGTGAAGCCCATTCCGAGACCACCGATCAGCATGTTCGGGCGAGGATGTCCCGCGATCTTATCACGGGAAAGTGTTGCGAGCGCCTCCTCCGAGCCACTCAGGCGGCTGTTCATCAGCTCGTTCGAGCCCAGCATGATCGAAAATTCGCTGCCTCGTTGCTTGAGGCGCAATTCGCCGCTTTCTCCGGGGATGGGCGCGGAATCTAGTTGGACCCAGGGGAGCATGTCTGTCGTGCCTCGCGTTGCGCGGTTCCCCTAGCACAAAAGAAGTTCCCCGCGAACCGCCAGCGAGGCGCGCGGGGGACGGTTTCGACGTGATGGCTCAATTGTTGTTCCGGCACGCCTGATTGGTAAGGGTGTTGGTTCCACGCACCGTTCGGTGCTGGCCCTCGGGGCAACCGGTCCATTGTATGGAGTTGGTGCTCGTCGTCGTGGTGCCAAAGTCGATTGGTATCGAGAGCCCGCCTCCACCTGTTCCTTCAGTATCAGGCGAGGTTCCAAGCGGCGGCGACCCGTCGAGGCGGCCGCTGCTGTCCATCCCCATATTTGCTTGCGCAAAGGCTGAACCGGCGAAACTGAGGAGGAGCACTGAAGTCACTGCGATAAGCCTGCGCATGATCGAGATCCCTTCAAGTTGAAGCACTTACCAATGTAGCGCGTCATTCGATTCAGTCCAGCGGAACAAGCAGTTATGGCGTTGAAAATCGCGCAATAGCAAATGATGCTTAACAGCCGCCGCAAGCGGCTGCGCCGGCAGTGCTTGAATTCTCTCCTTGTGCGCCAGATTGCTTAGAAGGCGCGGACCAACGGAGGCAAGCATGGGCGAGAATTCCAAAGCCGTTCGGGTGCGGATATCCGGTCTTGTCCAGGGCGTCAGTTTTCGCGTTTGGACACGGGTCCGGGCTGAGGAGTTCGGCCTTGCGGGCTGGGTCCGCAACGAGACCGATGGATCCGTGACGGCGCTTATTGCGGGGCCGGAGACGGCTGTCTCGGCGATGCTGAAGGAATTTTGGAAAGGCCCCCCCGGCGCGTCGGTGCAAGCTGTCGAGGCCTTACCGGTATCCCCGGACAGCGTCCCCTCCGGATTTCGGATTACGGCATAGCGCGGATTGGGAGAAACCGCGAGCTCCTCGCCGAACCGGAACGCGGCTATGGGCAACAGCCAATTGTTGTCCTCTTTCAACAGTCTCGCCGTAACGCGACCTCGTCCTGCATTTCTGATGACCGAAAACACATTTCAGCCATGGTATGAGCGAGTAGACATGTCTTGCCTGACTGAAACATGAATCGGAATCTTTGAAATTGCATGCCACCTCCATGATCCGACCGCTGTTGGCAGCGGCCGGTGCCTCACTTCTTGCTGCTTGTACGCAACTTCCTTCAGAACGAATTGTCGCAACTGCTCCGGCTCCCTCCATTGAGACGATTGCGCCCGAACAAGAGCCGCAGCCTGCGATCCAGCCCGTGGAGCGGGCTTCCGAGAAGCCGGACTACTCCCTCGCTTATGCCGAAGTCGACGAGGGTGAGTTTCGCTGGCCCGCGATAGATCACACGGCGGTCCATCCCGACTATTTGCGCCAGGAAGTCGATTATGCGACGGACGAGCCGCCGGGCACCATCGTGGTTGAGACGGAGAAAAAGTTTCTCTACCTGGTGCTGAAGGATGGACGAGCCATTCGCTACGGTGTGAGCCTCGGTGCCCAGGGCCGGGCATGGAAGGGGCGTGCAATCATTCAGTGGAAGCGAAAGTATCCGACATGGACACCGACACCGTCGATGATCAGTCGCAATCCGAAACTCGAACAGTGGAAGCAAGGCATGCAGCCCGGCGTGAACAACCCCCTCGGGGCACGCGCGCTATACATCTTTCAGGACGGCCAGGACACGCTCTATCGCATCCACGGCTCTCCGGAATGGCAAACGATCGGCAAGAACGCCTCGTCTGGCTGCGTACGGATGTTCAATCAGGACGTCATCGACCTCTACGAACGTGTGAGAGGCAAGGCGCCACTGCTTGTGAAGTGAACACCGCCTGACGCAGGCGGTGTTCGCCACTACGGCGCTGGATCGCTCGAACGATCATGATCCCATCCGGCGCCGACAGCGGCGTCGACCTCGCAGATGACGCCGGCTGGGTCGTAGCTGATCGTTACGTCACCCTTCAACTCGGCCGCCAGCAGGTTTTCGATCAGGCGCGAGCCGAAGCCTTTTCGCGATGGAGGAGTAACGGCCGGCCCCCCCATTTCCTGCCAGCGCAACCTCAGCCTGTTATCGCCGCCAAGCGACCATTCAATCGTAACGTGACCTTCCGGTGCGGACAAGGCACCATACTTGGCTGCATTCGTCGCCAGTTCATGCAGAGCCAGCGAGATTGACACAACCGCCCGCGGCGCCAGTTGGATGCTCGGGCCCGAGATCGAAAACCTGTCACGCTGATAGTGAGACAGAGACTGCTTGATGACGGCTTCCAGTTCGGCCTGCTCCCAGTTGCCGTGTGTCAGGAGATCATGTGCCTTGGCCATCGAGGCCAGTCTGGCCTCGAAAGCGTCCACGCCGGCCCGGGTTGCCTCCTCGCGTCCGAGCGTCTGTCGCGCAATCGCCATCACGGTCGCGAGCACGTTCTTCACACGATGGTTCAGTTCGCCCACGAGAACTGTCTGGAGCCGCTCGGCCTCCTTTCGGGCGCTGATGTCGTGCGCTATTTTTGACGCTCCGACAATCCTGCCATAGGCGTCGAAAATAGGCGAAACGCTGAGCAGGACGTCGACAAGCCCGCCATCCTTGCGGCGGCGCTTGGTCTCATAGGGCTCTACCTTTCGGCCGGCACTGACCTGCCTGATGATCGCAGGCTCCTCTTCAATCCTGTCATCCGGAACCAGAATGATGACCGAGCGGCCGATCGCTTCCTCGGCTGAATAGCCGTAGAGCTTTTCTGCTCCGATATTCCAGCTCGTGACCCTCATGTTCAGGTCGGTACCGAGAATGGCATCGTCGGACGAAGCAATGATCGCGGCAAGGCGGCGTTCAACCTCCTGGGCCCGCTTGCGTTCGGTGATATCGACGACAACCGCTGCGGTTTGCCGTATCTCTCCATTCTTGTCGCGAAGAGGCGAGACGGAACTCGCTACCCATACGAGGCTACCATCCTTGCGAACGTAGCGTTTCTCAATGTCGAAGCTTTCGCCGGTTTCCACCATCCTCCTGAACGATTGGACATAGTTGTCCAGATCCTTGGGAAAGGTGATGTCCTGCACTCGCATCTTCAGAAGCTCGGCTTCCGTGTATCCGACGATGTCGCAGAAACGGCTGTTGACCAAGAGCAGACGGCCCGCGAGATCAGACTGGCCTATGCCTGCGGCCGTTTGTGAGAATATGGCACGAAACCGCTCCTCGCTCTCCCGCAACGCGGTCTCGAACCTGACGCGTTCTGTGGTCTCGCTGACGATGCAGAAGACGCCGCCGACCTTTCCCGCTTCGTCCCTGATCGGTGAATAGGAGATGTCGAAGTGGACAGTCTCAGGATAGCCGTGTCGCTCGATATAGAATGGGCGGTCCTTGGCAACCACTGTCTCTCCGTGATCAAGAACACGTCGCAGGAGCGGTTCCAGATCACTCCACAATTCGCTCCAGTGCTCGCGGGCGGGGCGGCCGAGCGCCTGAGGATGCTTGCGCCCGATTGTAGGGGCATAGGCGTCATTATAGAGAGCGATAAAATCCCGGCCCCAGAATATGACGATCTGCGCCTTGGCGGGCAGCATGATGTCGACGGCCGATTTCAGTCCGGCCGGCCACGAGGAAAAGGGGCCGAGGCCGCTTGCTTCCCAGTCGTGGCCGAAAATGCGACCGGCCATCTCGCCCGATGCGGTATATGTATCGCTGCTGCGCAGGGGTCTCGTCCTCTCTAGAGTGCCCTTGTAATTCAAAGGTTTGGCGCGCAGACGTCAAGAGGCAATGCAAGGGAGCGGTCAGTTATCGCTCAACATGGCACCAGGCGGCGAGAAGCGGACGTGCGGTGCACCGCATCGCGACATTGTGCCCCGCTTCGTTGAAGAAAATCGAACCGATGGAACCGCGCTGCCAGCCCTTGTCGTCGCAGGAGAATTCGCAGTCGGAGAGCGCCAGAAAAACCCGGGAGCGATACTGTATGTGGTCAGGGAAACGGCTGTAAGGCGCCATGATGGTGAGGCCGAGAGCCACGTCGCTTCGCTCTTCCACGCCGGATATGCCGGCCACGACCGCATGCGCATGCGTATGTTCTATGTTGATGCTGGCAAATGGGCCGGTTTTGCTCGCAACCCATTCGAGGCTCTTGGCGATGTCGTTGATGGCCGCAGCGACTTCTGCGAAAGGCTCACCCTTTGAAGCCAAATTGCGCAGCGCAAACTGCAATTGTGGAGCCAGGGGCAGGGAGGTGGCCGGCTTGTTTGCGATGGCGCCCGGTTCCTGCAGCAGGTGGAATACTTTCCCCGCAACAAATTTCTCCATGAAAGGAGCAGCGTCGGACAGCATGATGTTTCCCAACGCGCCGATCAGGCGTTGCACGGCGACAGGCCTGCGCGCGCGGCTTACGGGATAGTCGCCGCTGGCAGCCCTGGTCCCACGATGCAGAAGGAGATCTGCTTCCCTTCTCAACCGGGATTTCGACATCGGTATGGAACGCTCCTTGATCACATGAGGCGATCCTTATCCCGGCCGGATCAAAAAGCAAACTGTTCGAAGCGCCTTTTGCGAACATGCTGACCGCGGCTGGATGCGGTTGCCAGGGATCCTTTGCTCGAAGGCTTTGAGTTTCTGTTTGGCGGTTGACCGCCAAACAGAAACGACGCCGCGCCGATCCTTTATTCTGCCCGTTTCAGTGCATCTCCCAGAACCGAGACGATCTTCCAGATCTCGTCGCTCTCAATGATCAGCGGCGGAGAAAGCGCGATCGTATCCCCCGTGACACGGATCAACAGCCCCTTCTGGAAGCAGTCGACGAAGACGTCATAGGCACGCGCACCTGGCGCGCCGTCGCGTGAGGCAAGCTCGATTGCACCGACGAGCCCGAGGTTGCGGATGTCGATGACATGCCTCAGCCCCTTCAAGGAGTGAAGGGCGTCCTGCCAGGTGTCGGTCAAGGAGGCGGCACGGGTCAGCAAGCCTTCCTCCTCGTAGATCTCAAGCGTAGCAATGCCTGCAGCACTGGCAACCGGGTGGCCGGAATAGGTATAGCCGTGGAAGAGTTCGATCTGGCTCTCCGGTCCCGCCATCAAGGCGTCGTGCACTTTCCGGCTCGCAAAGACCGCGCCCATCGGAATGGCGCCGTTCGTCAGACCCTTGGCGGTGGTGACGAGATCGGGAACGACACCGAAATAGTCGGTCGCAAATGGCGTTCCAAGCCGTCCAAAGCCGGTAATGACCTCGTCGAAGATCAGGAGGATGCCATGCTTGTCGGCAATAGCGCGCAGACGCTCCAGATACCCCTTCGGCGGCAGGATGACGCCGGCGGATCCGGACATCGGCTCGACGATGACGGCGGCGATCGTTTCTGCGCCATGCAGCGCAACCAGCCGCTCCAGATCGTCGGCCAGCTCGACCCCATGCTGCGGGAGCCCCTTGGAAAAACCATTTCGCTCGATGTCGAGCGTATGGCGCATGTGGTCGGCCGGTATCTGCGGGAAGACGCGCCGGTTGTTGACAAGACCGCCGACCGAGATGCCGCCGAAGCCGACGCCGTGATATCCCTTCTCGCGACCGATGATGCGGGTGCGGGTGCCCTGGCCGATGGCGCGCTGGTAGGCGATTGCAATCTTCAACGCCGTATCGACCGATTCCGAGCCGGAGCCGGTGAAGAATACGCGATCGAGTTTTGCGCTCGGGCCGCCCGGCGCGATCCTTGCGAGCCTTTCGGCAAAGTCGAAGGCGACGGGATGGCCCATCTGAAAGGTCGGGGCAAAGTCCATCGTCTGCAGCTGGCGAGCAACGGCATCCGCGATGCGCTGGCGACCGTGGCCGGCATTGACACACCAGAGGCCAGCCGTGCCGTCCAGCACCTTGTTGCCATCAATATCCGTGTAATACATGCCTTCGGCTGAGGCGAGCAGCCGGGGTGCGGTCTTGAATTGGCGGTTTGCCGTAAACGGCATCCAGAAATTATCGAGGGAAGGCCGGTTGGAAATGTTGATCTGGTCCACCGCTATAGTCTCCATTGTGCGTGGCGACATGTTCGGTGATTTGCGTCAAGGGACAAGTCCTTTTCTTTGCGTGTGTAAGCACTTGAAATGTATAGCCACGAGTTGAATATGTTCGATATTCGCAACAGGTGAAACGCGCCCCATGTCCGTCGATATCGGCAACCGCCTTCGTCATCTGAGGATGATGCACAATCTCTCTCAACGCGAACTGGCCAAGCGCGCCGGTGTCACGAATTCAACGATCTCGCTGATCGAGTCGAACACCTCCAACCCTTCCGTCGGGGCGCTGAAGCGCATACTTGACGGCATCCCCATCGGTCTTGCGGAATTCTTTGCCTTCGAACCGGAGCGGCCACGAAAGGCATTCTATGCAGCCGAGGAGCTCGTCGAGATCGGCAAGGGGCCGATCTCCTATCGGCAGGTTGGAGAAAGCCTGTTTGGGCGAAGCCTGCAGATCCTGAAGGAGTGCTACCAGCCAGGCTCCGACACCGGCAAGGTCCTCCTCGTTCACGAGGGAGAAGAGGGCGGTATCGTTCTCTCCGGGCGGCTCGAAGTGACGGTTGACGACGAGCGTCGGATCCTTGGACCGGGCGATGCCTATTATTTCGAAAGCCGGCGACCGCACCGGTTCCGATGCGTCGGGCCGATTGCATGCGAGGTCATCAGCGCCTGCACACCGCCGACATTCTAGACCTTTCAGGCTTTGGCGCCCTGTATCCTCGCCAGGACGCGGTCAAGCGCCGAGATCAGGGCATCGCGCCCGCCGTTCTTCTCAAAGTCGGACAACACCTGTTCGTTGAGGCCGCCCTTCGTCGCAAACTCGCTGCTGAGTTCTTTAAGCGGAACGGTTTTCGAGCGCAGCGCAGTCTGCGTGAGATTGGTAAACAGCGGCGCGATATAGGCGCGTCCCTTGCCTTTGGTGAGGCCACGTTGTTCCAGCCACGCAGCCGAAATGTCCATGATTCCGAGGACGGTCGACATCAGGGAGCTGGCCGCCGCCAATAGGTCGTACTCCTCCTTGGTCTCGCATTCGACCGCGGTACCCAGAACGGTAAAGAGCGCCGCAATGCGAGAGTCCGGCGGAAAAACGGCCGTCACGCCTTCGCGGTCGGCCACAAAAGGCAGTGGAATGGCCTGGACGAGGTGAACATCAGCCCCGATCCATTCAAGAAGCGTCTTGCGATCGGTCGCTGCAATGACACTGAGAACGGATTGACCCTTTCGGAACGTCAGTCCGCCGAGAACCTCCTTCGCAATTTGCGGGCGCACCGCCAGGACAATCAAGTCGCTCGCGTCGATGACGGCCTGATTGTCGGCGGCAATCGAGACTTCTGAAAAGTCCGCAGCCAATTTTTGGGCGATCGCGGCGTTGCGAGGCGAAATGGTCACCTGCGCGACGGCGGCTGGCTTCGTCAACAGGCCCCTGACCATGGCGTCGCTGATTGCCCCGGTCCCGATGAAGCCGATTTTTTCTGTCTGCACGCCACTCTCCCCATGCTGCATGGTCAGGCCGGACATAGCCCGCACCGCGAAATAGCGTTCCGCGGACGAGGTGGCAAGGCAGGCGGGCCATTCGGACGATCGACCCGCAAACCGAAATGACTACTCTCGCGCACGCATGGGTGCCAAGGACATGGAGTGCGAGTAGGCCTGCGGCGATCTGTTTCCGGGCATGTTTTCATCGAGTACGAGCGCCTGGAGATCGTCCGTCTTGACATCGAGCGTGACCGCACTTTGTCTTTTGTCCAATTGCCAGACGTGGTAGCCAAGCGCCGGCGAGTAGCCGCAGTCACAGCCGCAATCGTCCCATGCGATCGTCTTTGGCATCTCCGGCAGCAGCATGATCACCGGTTTCGGCATCTTGTAACAATGCCCTTCGTAAGCGTAGCCGTAGATAACGCCGATGCTCTTGAGATAGCCTTGGCATCCGTCTCCAAAGCCGCGCCACGGCAGCCCTATCGCTATCGGCAGGCATATTGTCTTTTGGCAATACTGCAGCGAAATGTTCACGCTCGGCGCGCTTTTGCTCTTGTCGGTGCAGTCCGTCCCCTCGTCAGGAGAAGGATCTTCAGGGACCTCTACTTTGGTGCAGTCGGTTGCAGGACGTCCGTATAGTCGCACCTCACTCGGGTCGTACGGGCCAGACTTTCCGACGTCTGGATTTCTGCAGCAGTCGCTCATTGCCCTCTCCTTTCGGGTTGCTTCAATAGATGATTTCACGCCATGCAAAATTTGCTCTGAGAGCTTCCGCAACGGCACCGTCGGCGGCGTCAACGATCGACCTTGCGGCTCGGTTGAATGTCAAATTCCGAGCGTCAAGTGTCTTTAGCGAAGCGCCGAGCGCACGTCCCACGTCGTCGCGTGCCTTCTCCAAGGCCAGCTGGAAGAACAGGGGTCTTGTACGAAAGGACTGCATCGTCAGCGCGCGGAAGCGATCAAATTCGTCGAGGGCCAGATTTCGCAAATCGTCGTGGAGAAGGCGCGGTTCGGCAGAACCGTTGGCCACAAGATTGCGATGATAAAGCTCGACGATGGTGTCGAACATGGCCCCGACGAAAGGTAGCGCCCGGTCATGCGGGTCGCGTGTGACTTCCGACATCCGCCTGAAGTTGGTCGCGAGGCGGATCTGGGTTTCCGGGCTGGTTTCGGCGAAACGATTGAGCTCGTTGTAGAGCAGCAAATTGCCCTGTGTCCTTCGCAAAAGACGGTCGATAGCGGAATCGAAGGAGAGAAAGGTGATCAGCGATACACAGTCGGAAAAGCCCTCAGAGAAGGGAAAGAAATCGCTCTCGCGGGAGGCTCCGACCGGAATGCCTATTTCCGAAAAGATGATCAGGTGGCCGACTTCATGGGCGATCGCATCGAAATTCAGCGCGTAGGGTCTGGGTGTTCCACCGGCATCAGAGCGTCCGAGTTCCAGAAAGCCATAGCCTGCCTGGGCGTTGTCCCAGTCGACCAAAGGGATGATCTCCAGTCTGGGAAGCGTGGCATCGAAAAACCATTGAACTGGATGGCCGAGGTAACTCTGCCAGATCTCGAGAACACGGTGAATGCAGGCATAGGCATGTACGCCGAGATAGGGCCGCGATAGTGGATCGAGACTGTCGAAATTACCGTCAGGGCCGGCATGCACTGGTGGACGCCTGATACCGTCAAACGGTGGCAGGCGCGAATAGCCGTAGGGCTGCTTGCTGTAGAGCGGATCGGCCACATACATGCGGGCATCGCTCGGCCCAGGGAAAATCTCGTTGGGTAGAATCGACAGCCAGACGCGATCTGGCTGCTCGTAGCCAGGGATGAACGGAGGCTGAGGAAAAATCCAGAATCGAGTTCCTGTGCCGGCCTCGGTAGAGGCCGCCATAACATGCGGGTGCAAATCCATGTTGGTCTCGCCCCATATGTAAAAGCAACTTTACGTTTATTTAGTAAATATTAATTAGATCGGTGTCAATATTGGTTGCTTCGAGATCGCGAATGAAAGTATTCGTTGCAACCCAGGCTTCAGCTGGGCGACGGCCGGAAAATCTCTCAGACAACTCTGGCGCGAATTTGAGTGCCGCTAGTGCGTCAAGACCCTTCTGTCGGACGAATTGATGACGCAAGCGGCCGATTTCTTCTCGCGGCCACCCCTCTGCGCGAAGTATCTTCTCAATGGATCGATCGCGAAAATTCATTCGCCGGGCAGTTTCGGTAAGGCTGTCGCGTTGAGCGGCGCTTATATGGCCGAGCCGCATCAGATGGGAAAACGTTCTTTGCAGATCGATCAATGCATCTGTCACCGGCGGGAAGCCCAATTCGGCCGGCCCCGACTGAACGGCGACGGCATCGTCTGGGGTCAGCACCCAGCGCCTGTACCACCGGAAAATCAATCCGACGCCGATCATGCCGTATGGACCCAACTCCGCAGCCCGAAGTGCGCCCATGCTTGCTGCTCCGATCACGACGATCCCTTGCGCCAGCGCCCATAAAATCTCCTTGTGCCGGACCGATGGGCGGTCTTCGAACTGCCCGTCGATGATGACCATCGCTCTTGGACGAAATGCATGGGCCGCAAGCAGGATGTCGCCCTGTGCCACCGGCTGCAGGTAAACGGCATCAAGTGCCGCCTGAGCCTCAGGCAGTCGCAGTGTCGGCCCCAGAAAAACCAGTATCGGTCCGGCTAGATCTGCCGCACTCATTTTGACCTCCTAGCGCACGACGTTGAACGGGCGGGCTCGGGGCATCAGCATCCTGACGCAACGAACGGGCCCGCCTGGATGTGAACCCAGGGGAACCGCAAGAACGGGTCCAAGCTCGGCGTCTTCGATGCGGTCGAGCAGATCCTGGAGGCTCGAAATAGGAGGGGCGTCAACGATTTGCGTGAAAGAAACTGGATTGAGGATGAGCTGCCGGGCCTTTGCAACAATGCTGTCGACTCGCTTGTGATAGTGTCGCGTCGTCTGATCGTCGCGAGCGCCTGAGATGGCTCCGGCACGGGCCGCCAGCGCCTCGCACAAGGCATTTTCTGCCGCCTCGGCGAGGTCTTGCCCAGCCGAATAACCTTCCGTCGGCAATGCGAGCAGGGGATGGCCGCCACCGAGCTCGATCGTCTGGCACCAGACGACGCTAACGCCAGTCGGGGAGGGGGAATGCCAGAACCCGGCCGACACATTGTGTTCCGCAAGAAGACCGGTCAGGTGATCGACGGCGGGACCGAGGCTCTCGGGGGAAAGCCGGTGTCTGTCGAAGAAGCCGTGCGTGTCGAATGCCCGGGCAATTGCGTCGCGTTCTATACACTCGAGGAGCGCATGTGCGGTCGCTTGATGCCAGGTTGAATGGCAGGCAAGCCCGGTGGTGGTACGCAGGAAGAGCCCGTCGAAATCCGGGGGCGGATCCGTATAGCGTGTGTGCACGAGTTCAAGAGGAACCATTTGGCTGTGTCGGAGGCAAAGGTCATAGCCCATGATCCAGAGGGTTGGTTTCGACCGCCAGGCCGATGTTGCGTGGTTGTCAAGCTGACGATCGAAGAGGCCCTCCGGGATGGCGAGCTCATCGGCGCTTCCAAGGACGGCGCTGGTGGCGGGAACCAACTCGGCGTAATGGCGCTCAAGTGTCTCCATGATCGCGCCGATGGCGGCATGAACTATGGATCGGCCGCGGCCAAGCGAGGTCACCTCGGAAAGGGCAGCTGGACGGATTGCCTGGACCGTGGGAAGCCCCAACCGGTCAAGGCCGGTGAGGTCTGCGACGCGTGTTATTCCTGCATGCCGGCAGATTGGCAGGAGCTTTCGCAGGTAATCATCTGGCGGATCGACCTCGGCCCTGCCCAACGATGCCCCCCGGTTGGCGGTGACCTCTGCCGCAAACTCGTCGAGGAGGTCGCCCCCTGAAATGGCGCCGTTGGGTTCATCGGTCGACAACAAGGCCAAGCTCCTCGAGCGACTGCCTTATTCTGTCCTGGAGTGCGGCCGCCCCCTGCGTTTGGGCGATCTCTGCAGCAAGACGCAAATCTTCCATGACGAGCTCGCGCATCGCGCCGGAGCGGGCGCGCAGCATGGCCCGAACGCGGTACAATTCCGCAAGCCAATAGGCGTGACCTGTTTCCCTTGCTTTGACGATCGCCTGGCTGGCGACCTCGATGGCGCGATCGACCTTACCGTCAAGGCCGAGCATTGCGGCCTGCATCGAGAGATAGATCGGCAGGTCGATGACCGTGCCGAGCTCTCCCAGAAGGTCAAATCCCTTGCAGAACCTCTCATAACCGCCTGCGACGTTTCCAAGATGTGCTTCGGCCCATCCGCCGAAAAGGAGCGAAAGTCCGGCCAAAGATTGCATTTCATTCTGTCTGGAGAATTCAGACATCTCTTCCGAGATGGCTGTCAAGCGTTTGTAATCATTGCGATAGAATGCCGCGACAGCCTCCACGTCGAGAGAGTGTGCTTTGCTCGGCAGGTGGGAAATGCCATTCACGAACCGGATCATCTCTTTCAGTACGCGGTCTGATTCATGCGTTTGGCCTGTCAGCCACAGCGAGTGGGCCAGTTGGCCCAGGCCACAGGCACAGGCATCGTGCCCACCGTAGATGGTTCGCGCTTCGGTCGCCCTTTGTGCGTCGTAGAGAGCCAGGCCTTCCCGCACAGCATTCTGCGTTTCCCTGTGACGTCCGAGGTTGAAGTCGATCGCCCAGATGCAATGGTTCATCTGCAGGCGTACCTCCGGGTCCCGGATGCCTGCCAGCATGACCTGAACCTCCATGGCGCGTTCGTGCATCGTCAAAAAATCGGAACCCGTCAGCCACCAACCCCAGTAAATTGGAAACCATCGCGACTTCTCTTCCAGCGGTTGTCGATTGGCGATTTCCACCCCATCTTCGTAAAGCTTTCGCGCTGGCGGCGAATTCAGGCCGATTGTCCCGGTAAGCACTGGTCCCAAAGCAATGACGGCCGATAGCCGCAGCCGATCGACCCGCTCGTTCATGCCGAGTTCGTCGCAGATTGAGAGGCCATGCTCGAGATGATGGCGAGCTTCGACCAGGGCCGACCGACGTGCGGCCTCCTGGCCGGCCGTAATGAACAATTCCACGGCGGTCTCCTTGAGACCCGCACGTTCCGCATGCTCGGCACGCGCACCGCCATCGATCCACGGTGCGATCGTGGGGTCTTCGGTCAGTGCTTCGAAGAGCCGGCGATGAAGCGCCTGGCTTTGTCGCCGCAGCAGCAGTTTGTATATCGTCTCCTGGATCAGTGAATGGCGAAAGCCATAGGTAACCGTTCCGCCGGCTCGCACATGCGTTACGAAACCGGTGTTACACAGTGTATCCGCCGCGTTTGCCAGCGCCTTCCTGTCATAGTCCGGAAGCAGAGTCTGAAGAAGTGACAAGGTAAAGCGGGAGCCAGCAACGGCTCCGGCGCGTGCCACGTCTCTAATTGGGCCGAGATTGCCGAGCCGTGCTTCGAGGATCTCTTCAAATGTCGAGATATGCGCCGACGCTCCGCTTTCCGGGATCGTGACACCCGCAATCGTGGTCTCGGACATCCATTGGCATATCTGCTCGATGAAAAGCGGCACGCCGCCTGAAACCCGCTCGGTTACCTCAACCAGGTCTTCAAACTCCGCCGCTCTGTGCTGTGGCCAGTTGCGCTCGATTGCAAGCCTCGTCTGGTCTGCATCGAGAGGGTTTAGAGGCAGTCGCGATGGACGGACGTCCTCTGGCCATTCCATGGTCGCCTCAGGGCGTGTGGTCGCAATCAGGAGGATCGGTAGCCCCAGGATGGCGCGGGCCGCCTCAATCAAAAACTCTCGAGAAGTCGGATCTATCCAGTGAACGTCCTCGACGACAAAGAGAAGGGGCCCGTTTTCACAGAGTGCCTGCATCGCCTTCGGGATTGCTTGTCGCGCTCTCTCCCGGATCAGTCTGGGATTGCTGCCGGCGAGGTTTTCGCTCTGCCCCTCGGCTCCGAGCAGATAGGAGAAGAGCTCGGCGATGTCATTGTCCCGTATGCCGTGGCGGCGAAACCGGCTGGCGACTGCGGATGCCGTCAATTTCGTCTGCCCACCCGTCTCGGGCATGCCGGTAAGGCTGTTGGCCAAAGGATGCAGCGTCGAGTGAAAGCCGCCGGGCACGCATTGGAAGAAGAAGGATTTCGATCGCTCTGCACGGGTCAGTCTGCGGAACTCATGCAGAAGGCGTGATTTTCCAATGCCGGCGTCCCCCTCGATAATGACCGTCTGTCCGTTCCCGGCAACGACGCTTTTCCACGCTTTCGATAGCGTGCCGAGCTCCTCTACGCGGCCCACGAAAGGATTGCCGAGCCTCCCGAAGGCATAGAACCTGTCCACTTCATTCTTATGACCGAGTGCGCGCCATGCTCGTTCCGGCGCCTCGAATCCCTTGAGGTTCCAGATGCCCTCGAAGGAGAACGCATGCGAGCGGCCCGCCAGCCTGCAGGTTTCGTCAGACACGAAGACTGTATTGGGAGCAGCGACGGTCTCAAGACGGGTGGCGAGCGCAAGTGCCACGCCGACAACAGGCTCATGGGTCCAGCTTTGCTTCTGAGGCTCCTGAACAAGGGCGACGGAGGTGGCAATGCCCACACGAACTTGCAGATCCGAACGACCGGCCGTCTCCCCGACGCGCCTGCAGGTCTCGATGATTTGCAAGCCCGCACGAATGGCAAGGGAAGCGGCATCCCGCGCTCCGATATCAATCGGAAACAAGGCGAGCCCGCCATCGCCAGCCTCCACCCGAACTACGCCCGATTGGGCGACGATTGATTTGTTGGCGGCTGCCTGAAACGCGGATATCAACTCGCGATAATCTTCGAGATCCATGCGGTGGAAGAGTTCCGTTGAATCGACAAGATCGTAGCAAAGCGCCGTCACAATCCGGCGCTCGATCGCGCTGGATACGACCTCTGGATTCCTCCGGACGTTTCCGGCCGGTGGTTTTCTGGCGCCATTCGGATCTTTGTCCTGCATCGCGCTTTCCCCAAGCCGCTAGGCCAAAGCCGCCTACTGACGAGGCTAACACATTCTTGGCGTGTTGCGTGAGTGTGTCGTTGTGCTCAGGGCAACTACTTTCGCAACAAACCGGGGAAATGGCAGCTTGGCGCTCTTCACGCCTCGAACACGCCTGCGGACGTTGCTGCACGACGCAATTCAGGGCAGATTGCGGGTTGTAGGGCGGCCGGAGGCTAGGCATTGCTGGAGAGGCTGATTGGCGAGTACGGCGTCTTGGCCGTTTTTATCGGGGCCGGTGTTGAAGGGGAAACGGCAGCGTTTCTGGGTGGTGTCCTCGCTCATCGGCAGCTTGTTCCATATTGGCAGGTCGCTCTGGCAGCGTGTCTCGGATCCTTTGCTGCAGACCAGTTCTTCTTCTTGTCAGGTCGCTACGCCACCAAGTGGTCCTATGTTCAAAAGTTGCTGGAATCGGACCCGATCGCGAGAGTGACAAAGCTCCTCGAAGCGCATCCGACAGGCTTTATCCTCGCCTTTCGCTTCATCTACGGCATGCGAACGATCAGCCCCGTTGCAATTGGCGTCTCGAACGTCTCGGCACGGAAGTTCATTATACTCAATGCGATCGCCGCGCTGATCTGGGGCGTTGCGATAACGGCGATTGGATTCCTGGCCGGACACGCCGTTGAGATATTGATCGGCCGGCTGGAACTTCATTTGCACGTGTTGATCGCGCTGGCTTTGGCTGCAATCCTCGTCGCGGTCAGTGCTTATGCAGTCAGGCGCGAAATGGCGCGACGCTCCGCGCGCTCGGGCACTTGGAGACGCGGGTGACGGTCTCAGCCGAAACGCTCGGCTTCGTCGAGCCGCGTGGACCGTGTCTCGGCGTCGAATCTGTTGGCGATGCTTCATATTACAGATGAAAGCCAGCCTTGGCGGCCTCAGGTTTCTGTGGCCAACGAACCACCTTTTCCGTACCTGCGAACCGGCGATCGGGGATTCTCCAATCCAGCGATCCCGGAATAAGCGAAGAAACCGTCATTACGCGTGGCTTGCAGCTGGTGTTCTGTGGGAGAATGCCTATGTTTCCCGTAGTTTCGAAAATTACAGGGTTCCTTTTTTGCTTCTCGAAATTTCAATCGTTGCCATTCTCACCATCTTGAATGGCGTCCTTGCCATGTCGGAACTCGCGGTCGTATCCTCGCGTCCCGCACGCCTCAAAGTGCTGGCCGACCAGGGAAGTCGTGGGGCCGCCATTGCCATCCGGCTGGGCGAGGAGCCAGGGCGGTTCCTGTCGACCGTGCAGATCGGCATTACCCTTGTCGGCGTGCTGTCCGGTGCGTTCTCCGGTGCGACGCTTGGTGCGAGACTGGCCGGCTGGCTCGGCACGCATGGCCTTTCACCGGCCGCTGCCGATGCGCTTGGGGTCGGCTCGGTCGTTGTCGCAATCACATACCTGTCGCTGATTGTCGGTGAGCTGGTGCCGAAGCAGATCGCGCTTCGCGCACCGGAGACAGTGGCAAGCAAAGTCGCCCCGGCAATGATGTTCCTGTCTCGCCTGGCCGCCCCACTCGTCTGGTTCCTCGACGCTTCCGGTCGCCTGATCCTTCGTGTTCTTGGTCAATCGGGCAAGTCCGCCGATATGGTCACCGACGAGGAAATCAAGACCGTCCTGGCAGAAGCGCAGAGCGCCGGTGTGATTGAGACGGAAGAGTCGGCGATGATTTCCGGTGTCATGAGGCTGGCGGACCGAAGTGCCAGAGCCTTGATGACACCTCGCCGGGATGTCGAGGTGATCGACGTCGAGGACGGTTTCGATGAGATCCGAGATCAGCTCCGCAGGAGCGTTCAGGCGCGATTGCCGGTGCGCAGAAACAGCTCCGATGAGATCATCGGGGTGCTTTTGGCCAAGGACTTCTACGACGCAATTGCTTCGTCCGGCTATGCAGACGTCGCCACCCTCACCAAGGAAGTGCCGATTGTGTCGGACTTGTCGGGCTCGCTTGATGTCATTCAGGCCATTCGTCGCTCACCCTGCCACATGGTGCTTGTCTACGACGAATACGGCCACTTCGAAGGCGTGATTACCTCTGGCGACATTCTGGAAGCAATCTTGGGCGCCGTTCAGGAGGACGCGTTTGGAGAGAAGGCCATCGTTCGCCGCCACGACGGCAGCTATCTCGTATCCGGCTGGACGCCGATCGACGAGTTTGCCGACTTCATGAGCTTCCAGGTCGAGGACGACCGGGAATATCAGACGGTTGCCGGACTCGTACTGGAGGAGATGAAGCATCTGCCGGAAGTGGGTGAAAGCTTTGTCATGAACGGCTGGCGATTCGAGGTCGTCGATCTTGACGGGCGCAGGATCGACAAGCTCCTCCTGACCGCCGAAGTGCCCCCAGGGGACGCCAGCCGAACGCTTCAATAAGGCCGATCGGCGCTGCTCGTCGTGAGAGAACCTTCACGTGAAAGGGGAGTTCCCCTTTTCACACATGGAGGTAGATATCAAAGCTCTCATGACAGCAGCATTCACAGGACTTGTGTAGGCCGCTCCCGCTTCGGCTCAGACCACGGTCGTGACCGCGCCTGGCGAGGTGAGGACCTACATAACCGAACAAGAGGTTCCGTCAGTCGCTTATGATGGCGACATCGTCGTCGGGACGGAATTGCCGCCTTCGGTAGAAATCCGCACCAACCCCAGCAACGATGCATACGGTTACACCGTGGTCAACAAGCGACGTGTCATCGTTGATCCGCATACCCACGCGTGATCGAAGTCATCAGGTAATCAATCGGTTGGCGAGGACTGCTGACACCACACTTGCACGCGGATACATCGGCCCTGCCGTTACGCAATGTAGCCTTGGTCGATGTTGCTGTGTGCAAGTGATCTTCTTGGCGCAGTTGGAGCGCCGCAACGATTTAGAATGAGGCAAGCGGTTCCTTTCGACCGAGAAGCCAAAGAAGATATGGCCCTCCGATCAGCGCGGCGAACAGGCCGACGGGCACCTGGTAGGGGTATATGATGACGCGGGATAACCAGTCGGCCAGTACCAACAGACCGGTGCCGGTAAGCATGGCTGCGAGCAGATGGTCGCGGCTCCGGTGAAAGCCGATCAACCGCGATAGGTGGGGTGCGATCAGGCCGGTCAGACTGAGCGGTCCAATGAGGAAGGAAGAGATCGCCGTCATTGCAGCGGCGAGTGCGGCAAGCAAAAGCCGTGTCGATGTGACGCGAAGTCCGACACTGCGCGCCAGCCCCGCGCCAAGCGGCAGGATGGCGAACCAGCGTGTCATCAGGAAAAGCGGTGCTGTCAGAACAGCCAGTGAGATGATCGCGGTCCAGGCTTCGAACGTGCCGGCGCGGTTGGTCGAGCCCGAAATCCAGGTCAGAAGAATGTAGCTTCGCATGTCGCCTTGCGAAAGCACCACGCTGATGATTGCAAGGCAAAAAGCGCTGATGGCGACGCCTGAAAGCAGGAGCATGTCCGCTGATAGGCCAGCGCGTCGCGCAATAGCGATCATGGCCAGGAACGAGACGAGTGCGCCAAGCGACATGCCGGCGATCATGATCGCCGGAGAAGGGAAGGCGAATACGAACAGTGTCACCGTCAGTCCAGCCCCGGCACCGGAAGAGACACCGAGCACTTCGGGGCTTGCGAGCGGATTGCCGGTCACGCGCTGCATGACGAAGCCGGCCGCGCCGAGCATTGCGCCTGTTCCGGCGGCCACGACAATCCGCGGCAGCCTGAACGGCAAAAGATCTGAGAGTAGCGAGCCGACGGCAATTTTCCAGCCGCCATCGGTCGGTCCAACGACAAGAGCAGCCAGGAAGACAACCAGAAGGGCGACGCCGAGGAGCAGAAGCACCAATGCCCGTCGCGACAGACGTCGCGCGGTGCCGTTCGACGTTGACGTGGGCACCGCCCGCCCGTGCACGCGCGGCAGCAAAAACAACAGCAGAGGGCCACCGATGAGGGCGGTTGCAGCTCCTGTCGGCGCAAGGTCGGAAAAGCCGGGACCAAGCAACTGCGTCAGACAATCCGTCAGAAACAGCACAGCAGCACCGGCAAGGGGCGCCGTCGTCATCACCTGACGCGTGGTGCGGGCGCCGCAGAGCCGCGCAATCGCGGGTGCGGCAAGCCCGAGGAAACCGATGATGCCGACTGTGGCCGTAACGGAGGCCGAAAGCCATACGGCAATCATCAGGACCGCGAACCGTACGGCGTGCAGCGAAACGCCGAGACCCTTGGCGCTGGCATCGTCCAAGGCAAGCACATTGAGCGGCCTGAAGAGAAGCAGAGCGGCGAGCATGCCAGCAGCAAGCTGGGGTGCAAGCGAAGCCACGCCGGTCCAATCCTGCTGGTTGAGGGCACCGGCGCCCCAGATATGGATCGACATGGCATATTCGCCCCGCGCCAGTATCAGCGTGACACTGAGCGAGGCTGCAACCATGCTGACGATCATGCCGCAGATTGCAACGGTGACCGGATCGAGACCGCGGCGCCAGCTCAAGGCGAGCACAAGGCCAACGGCGCAAAGGCCACCGGCGAAGGCGACAAGTTCGCGCGAGACACCGGCCAGGATGGGCGAGATGCTCAAACCAAGCGTCAGCGCCAGTTGTGCGCCAGAAGCGATACCGAGCGTCGAGGCGTCTGCTATCGGGTTGCGCAGAATGCGCTGCAGAAGTGCGCCTGCAAGACCGAGTGCTGCGCCCGAGACCAGCGCGATCGCAGCCCGCGGCATGAGGCTGCTCCAGAAAAGGATGGCATCAAGCGTCTTGGCTTGCTCGGGATCGCCAGGCACCTGAGGGCGCAAGATCAAAAGCAGGGCAAAAGCTGCAACGCATGCAAAGGCAAGCGCCAAGGCCGGGATGATCGCCTTGCGTGAATATATATGCGGTATGGAAAGGCTAGCCGTTTCGGACACGGGAAAATCCTTCGGCGAGAAAGTCAGCGAAGCGACCTGCGGCTGGAAGCGCGCCATAGGGGTTGACCGAACCGAGGGTCAGGACGCGGTTCTCCCGCACGGCCGGAAGAGCCTTCCAGAATGCACTTCCCGTGAGGGCTTCGAACGCGTCTTGCGGATGCGGTGGAATCAGGATGATCCATGCGTCCGGCATGGATGCCAAGGTCTCGATGCCGACAGGTGCCGTAGCGGAGTAGCTGGTGGCACCGGCCCAGGCATTGGCAATGCCAACGCGCTGCAAGACCTCGCCGAACATGCTGTCGGAACCGAACACCCGGTAGTGGCGGGCATCGCCGAGATTGATCGGCAGGACGGAACGTCCATCGCCGTTGGCGGCGAATTGAGACTTGTAGCGATCGAGTTTTGCCGCGAGACCTTCCACCAGCTTTCCGGCCGCCTGAAGCGCCAGACGCTCTCCGATCGCGAGCGTTGCATGTTCGGCCAGCCTGTACGGGCTCTTTCCCGGCATGTATATCGCGTGGCTTTCGACCGTGGCGATACGGCTCATCAGCGCATCGGCCCAGGCGTAGAAGTTGGAATTGAAGATCACGTCGGGGCGCGCGAGGCGCAGGACCTCCAGGTTCGGCGTCCCGCGAAGTCCGAGGTCAGCGACTGTATCAGGCACTTCAGGCGTTACGGCGACCTGTCGGAACTGGCGCAGTTCCGTTGCCGCGACCACATTGGCACCGATCGCGAGCAGCGTTTCCAGGAGCGCCCAGTCGAGCGTGGCAACCCTCGGCTGGAACGGCTGACCTTGCGCTACGCCTCCGACAAGCGTGGCTGCTCCGGCCAGAAAGGTCCTGCGTGTGAGCCGTGCTGCGCTCAATTTCATCTCCAGTCAGTAAGGGAGGCCCAAGCCAGGCCTCCCTGAAAGCAATCATTAGAACAACGGGTTACCAGGTCTTGCTCAACTTGAACCATACGGTGCGCGCGTCGCCGTAGCCGCAGGTGAATTCGCCGCCGCAGCCCTTCAGATATTCCTTGTCGAAGAGGTTGGTGACGTTGACGGAGCCTTCCCAGCCTTCCTTCTTGTAGCGGATCGCCGCGTCAAACACGGTTGCATCAGGAACCTTCAACGTGTTCAGCCGATCTGCCCAGCTTTCGCCCTGGTAACGCACGCCGCCTCCGACGCTGACACCCTCCAATGCGCCCTGCGTTACGGTATAGTCGACCCACAGTGCGGCGGTCGTATCGGGTACTAGATAGGGCTTCTTGCCAACATAGGCTGCGACAATGTCCTCCTTCACCTCGAGATCGGTGTAGGAGAACGAGCCGAGAAGCTTCCAATTGTCGTTGAGGTTGATCTTGGCCTCCAGCTCGATACCGCGGGATTCGACTTCGCCGATCTGATTGGCAAGGAAAGTCGCCGGGTCAGTCACGACGACGTTGCGACGGTTCAACTGGAAGAGCGAGGCCGTGAATGTGCCGTCGATAAAGGTCGGGTCGTACTTCAGGCCAATTTCGTACTGCTCGCCTTCTTCCGGTTCATTGTTCGGGGTGGCGCTCGGAGCGACGGTCGGATTGAAGAAGGTGCCCACGCTGGCGTAAGGCGTGAGACCATTGTCGAATTCGTAGGCGATGCCGATGCGACCGCTGGCCGCCGAGTTGTCGTAGCTATAGCTGCTATAGGTCGAACTGTAGGCCGTCGGGCGGTTGTCGGTGTCGGTATTGACGAAATCGTAGCGCCCGTTGAGCGTAATGAGCCAGCCGTCGTCGAAGCGGATCTGGTCCTGGGCGTAGATGCCGAGCTGTTGCTGGGTGATCAGCTGGTTGCTGTAAATCCGGTTGATCGGCTGCGGGGCACCATAGACGGGGTTGACCGGGTCAATGGACGTGGCGAGCGTCGATGCCTGCACGTTGTCGAGCTGATAGTACTTGTAGTCGAGGCCGACCATGACCTCGTGATCGAGGGCGCCAGTCTGAAAGTCGCCTTCCAGATGGTTGTCGATTGCGAACGTGTCGACCTCGGAATGCCCTTCGAAGCCGAGACGATTGAGCTGGAAATAGCCCGGATCGAGAGGGTCCGCTGTATTGACATAGCCATAGGCGTAGGGACCCACCTCGTATTTCTGCAGGTGGCCATAGCGGGCATTCGATGAGAACTTGATGCCGCTGTCGAACTCGTGTTCAAACTCGTAGCCCCCCATCTGCTGGTCATATCTGCCGGTATCGATGTCCGGTTCACCAGGGAAGAAGGCGCGATCGATCTTGCCAAATGGAGCATCGACCACGGTCCCGACATAGGGGAAAAATCCGTTGCCGACGTGAACCTGATTAAGTGCTCCCGCATAGGCCCAGGCCGTGAGCGTCGTTCCATCGTCGGGCGAGACGGTCACCTGCGGCATGACGAATCCGCGCAGGTCGTGGGAGAAGTCCGAATAGTTGTCGCCACCCGCGATCTTGCCGGTGAGGCGATAGGTTGTCGTGTCACTTTGGCCAAGCTTGTCCGATATGTCGAAGCCGGTGAAGGCATTTCCGTCGGTGTTGATGCCTGCCTCGGTGTAGTAGAAGGGCTCGTCAGTCGGGCGTTTGCGGACATAATTCACGATGCCGCCAGCGTTGCCTCCGCCATAGAGCACCGATGCCGGACCCTTCAGCACCTCGACCCGCTCCAGCATGAAGGGATCGATCTGGAAGCCACCGAAGCCATAGGTAAAGAGCTGCAGTCCGTCGAGATAGACGCCAGTCTGCGTCGCGTCGAAACCGCGAATGTAAATCCAGTCGGTGTCGGCATCGACACCGAAAGGAGCAGCCGTGACACCGGGCGTGTAGCGCAACGCCTCGTCGACCTTGTTGACGACGCCGCGGTCGTCCATTTCCTGCCTTCCGATGACGGACACAGCCTGCGGGATTTCGTTGAGCGGCGTGTCGGTCTTGGATCCCGTCGTCGTTTCCTTGGCGACGTAGCCCTTTACCGGCCCGATAGCGCCGTTGCCGACGCTCTGGCCCTGAACAACGATCGGCGCAAGCGCTGTATCGGCGTTCTCTGCCTGTGCCGCCCCGGCGGCGCAAAGACCAATCATCGCCACGCTCGTGCCCAGAGCGCGTCGCATCCGCTGTAAACCTTTTACTTCATGCATTCCAAAGACCCCACTCATGCTATTCGTCGGCGGCCGTTAGGCTTCGGCTTAATAAGATGAGCGATTAACTCAAATTTAATGGCCAGGCTTGGCGCGATCGGTGGCGATTGAATGATTTTGGGCGTTTCCAAAATTCGTGGGCAGATCTTTGCAAAAATGCATCACTTGCACTGCGATCTTTGCCAGCGAGCCGGTGTCGTGCCGACATGTTTGCGAAAGACACGGGTGAAATGCGCCTGATCGGAAAAGCCGGTCTCTACCGCGATGGTGGTCAACGCCTGCGCCTCATGGCGGAGCAGCTGCTTGGCTCGCTCGAGCCTGGCATTCATTTGCCAATCATGCGGGCTCGTGCCGGTAGAGGCCTTGAACGAATGGCTGAAATGCGACTGTGATAGCCCCGTCAGTTCCGCCAGCTCGTGGAGACGTATGTTGCGGGCGCAGTTGTCCTCGATGAACTCGGTGGCGCGCCGCAACTGCCACGAAGCCAGGGCACCGCGTTTGCGCGGCGGTGTCTTTGCCATCTTCAGGACGTCGATCAGCAGTGAAAGGGCCAGGCCGTCGCCATAGAGATCGTGGAGTGGAGCGGCGCTTGCAATCTCCGAAGCGATAAGCTCGGCGAGGGCCATGATCCGCTGGTCGAAGAAGAGCAACTGCGGATCCTTCAGCTTCTGCGGATCGATATCCTCCATCAGCCGCTGGCCGAGGACGTCGGCATCGAAATGGATATCGAGATGGCGCATCGATTGCACGTCTCTGATGTCTACCCAGAGCTCCATCTCCGCCGGGATATAGGAAATCGGGCTCGCCCGTCGGTCTTGGGGAGCGCCGGCGGCGGTCGAGGAGAGCTTGACGGAGGGGCGGCCGCGTCCGAGATGGTCGAGAAGGATGAAGAGGCGCGGATCGCGCGCCACGTAGTGACCACCCGCGTAAGGGCTGCACTCGACATCCCAGAGATCGGCGGTAATGCCGTTCCAGTTGCGACGCCTGAGCCCGCCAACGACCGAGAAACCCTCGATCGCGTTCTGCATGCGCGGCTGAAATGTCATGGCGATGTCCTGTAGGCATAAAACATGTGCGTGATTATCAAGTTTATTGCATCGCATCAATCGCCTTTGTTTTTCAGTGGCTCCTCATCTGCGCGTCATGCAGACGGTTGTATGCGCCGCGTTTGGCGATGAGGTCCTGATGGGTGCCTTGCTCAACAATTCCGTTGGCGTCGACGACGACAATGCGATCCGCACCCTGGATGGTGGCAAGCCGATGAGCGATGACCAGCGTCGTGCGTCCCTCAGACAATTCGCTCAGCGATCGCTGTATTGCTCGTTCCGTCTCCGTATCGAGAGCAGACGTCGCTTCGTCGAGGATCAGGATCGGAGGGTTCTTCAGGAACATGCGGGCAATCGCGACGCGCTGCTTCTGACCACCTGAAAGCTTGACGCCGCGCTCGCCGATGACCGTATCGAGACCGGCGGGAAGCCCCGCAAGCATCTCTTCCAGCCTCGCCCGCCTGGCGGCTTCGAGGATGTCCCTTTCGCTGGCGCCCAGACGGCCGTAGGCGATGTTCTCGCGAATCGTGCCGCCGAAGAGGAAAACGTCCTGCTGTACGATGCCGATCTGTTGGCGCAGCGACACCTTTGTCATGTCCCTGATGTCGACGCCGTCAATCGTGATGCGGCCACCGCCGACCTCGTAGAACCGCGGCAGCAGCGAACAGATAGTCGTCTTTCCAGCCCCCGAAGGGCCGACGAAGGCAATCGTTTCTCCGGCATCGATCGTCAGATCGACATGCTCGAACACGGGCGCTTCCGGATTGTATCCAAAAGAGACATCCTCATAGGCGATTGCGCCCTTGAGGTGATCAACCGCAATGGCGTCCGGCGCATCGGCGATATCCGGCTCGGTATCGATAAGCTCGGTGAACCGGCGAAAACCGGCGATTCCCTTTGGATAGGTTTCAATGACCGAGTTGATCTTTTCGACAGGACGGAAAAAGACGCCAACCAGAAGCAGGAAGCCGATGAAGCCGCCGGCCGTCAGCGTACCGGAAAGCACGAAATAGGCCCCGGCGATCATCACCACCATCTGCGTCAGCCGCATGCTCATGTAGCTCAGCGAACTGCTCGCTGCCATGAGCTTGTAGGCGTCGAGCTTGACGCGCCGGTAGCTCTGATTGTCTTTTTCGAAAAGTGTTCGCTCGTGGTTCTCGTTGGCGAAGGCCTGCACCACGCGGATACCGCCGACATTTTCCTCGATGCGCGTATTGAAGTCGCCAACCCGCTCAAAGAGGCGCCGGAAATTTTGGGTCATGCGGCTACCGAAGTGGCTCGTCACCCAGGCCGTCAGCGGCACGACGACAGCCGTTATCAGCGCCAGTTGCCAGTTGACCGAGAACATCAGCAGCAAGGCGCCGGCAAAGGTCATCAGTGCGATGAACAGATCCTCGGGCCCGTGATGGGCGACTTCGCCAATCTCTTCAAGATCCTTTGTCAGCCGCCCGACAATGTGCCCGGTCTTCTGGTTGTCGAAAAAGCTGAACGACAATTTCTGTATATGATTGAACGCCGCACGACGCATGTCGGTTTCGATATTGATGCCGAGCATATGGCCCCAATAGGTGACGACCGCCATCAGACCGGTATTGATTACATAGATCGCAAGAAGGGCGGCAGACGCTAGCAGGATCAGCAGCCATTCCTGGCTGAGCAAAAGCCGGTCGACGAACAACTTCACGGCCATGGGAAAGCCGAGTTCGAGCAGCCCCGAAACAATGGAACAGGAGAAATCGAGAATGAAAAGGCCTCGATAGGGCCGGTAATAGGAGAAGAAGCGACGCAGCATTCAAATACTCGCAAACGAATGGGGATTGGACTGGTCGGCCAAGAGCCCGCATCGTAAAAACATGACTGGATTTCTCCATATTGTGGAGCCGCCCGGCTGATAGAGCGTTGCGCGACCAAAAGCAATACGAAGCGGTTCGAGCCCACAAAGGGCCAGGTTACAGCGGATTGATGTAATTGGTGATCGCAACCTGGCGAAGCAAGACGCGGCGGATCACATGCGCTGCCTTGACATGATCGGTAAAGATTGCTGCGTCACCGGTGCTGCCGGCGGGCAGGGCGGCAGCAAGAGCCGGATCATCGAGACGAATGCGAACGACAAACGGCAGGCTCTGAATGGCCGTGGGTGCGATTGCCGTGCCTGACGTTCGGACCTGGCCGCTGGCGACGGCCTGGATCACGCTTTCGACCTTGCCGGTATAGACCTTACCTGGCGCGAACTTGAAAGTTGCCTCCACAATCTGGCCAGGCTCGATATAGCGCGCGTTGATCTGCGGAATCTCAACGCCGATGATGGTGTCCGAGGTGTCAATGAACGCCATGACTGGAGACAACGGCAGGCTGGTAACACGCGCTCCCTTGCGAAGCGCAAGATTGGTGACGTAGCCGTCAGCCGGCGCACGCACCACCGTCTTGTCGAGATCCCATTGAGCGCCCGCTATTTGGGCCGTCAGCTGTTCGACCTCGGCCTGGCGCTGCTCGACGTCGTAGGTTCGACCGGCGCCGCTTGTCTGCAGCCGTGTCGTCTCTGCCAGTCGTTGCTTGTTGAGGTCCAGCTGTGCCTGAAAGGCGTCGAGCTTCGCTTGATAGGGCAATGGGTCGATCTTGAAGAGAATGTCGCCGGCCTTGAGCGGGGTATTGGCTACCACCGGCACCTCCGTGACCTCCCCGGCGACATCGGGGACGATTGCGACCGAATTGCGTACCACCAGCACCTTGCCCTGCGGCGCGCCCCAGCCCATTGGGACGAACAAGCCGATGAGGAGCAGCAGAAGGACCAGGACCGGCGAGACTTTCCAGAACAGATTGAACGGTACGATCCGGAATTTTACCAGGCAAAAGAGAATAGCAAGATAGACGTTGAGAAGAACGACGATCATCGCAGTGCCTCCGGCTTCGAGGCATGCGGAACGTCAACATAAGCCCAGATCAGGACGAGGGGCCAAAGCGCGAAGCCGAGAAAGAGCGTAACCCAGCCGCCGACGGTGACCGCATCCTTCCAGGGATGGTTCCGGCGCTTGGCGATAATGCCGGGAAGCATCGCCATAAAGACGATAACGAAAGCAGTACTGGCCGTCAGCACGACGAGCACGATCCAGGCGAAGATATCTATGATCATGATGTCATCTCTTCTTGATCCTGCGGAAGCCTGGTCTCGTTCAAGCCGTAACGGAAGTACACAACGGTAAACGCACTCGTAAACGCTGCTCGCCTGACCATTGCGATGGGCGTCTGGACAAGCGCATCGGCTCTTTGAGAGTCCGCGTGCGTCTGAAAAGCCGAACCCGGCCTCGGGAGAAGGCTAGGGACGCACCTCTTCCTTCACGAGCGTCGCCGCGTTAAATTGGCTCGATTAGATGAAATGTGTCCGCCGGCGAAGGAGGCGTGATGCCCGCGAGGACGACCGTGATGTTTGCGCTTGTTGCGCTTCCGGCTTTCGCGGCCAGTCCCGGCCCGATCGAAGCGCACTACGAGTGCTCGACCGGTACGCGTCTCAGCGCAACTTTTTCCTCGCCTACTGTTTCGCCGGGAAGTGTCATCCTTGTCTTTGCGGGTGCACGACGCTTGATCATACTGCCGCAGGTCGTTTCGGCCGATGGCGGCCGTTACGCCAATAGCGATATGGAATTCTGGATCAAGGGCAAGGAAGCCACATTGACGCGCGAAGGGAAGCGAGAAACATGTCACACCGACTGAGCCGTTGCTAGGTGTCGGGGAAGGTCGCCGCAGCGCATCGCATGGTGCAAGGTGAACTGAATATCCGGGAATTGGAGGCAATCGTGAGTCTCAGGCCGCCACGATCAATCTCAGGACAGTCGAGCACCGGGTTGAGCCCCTTGGAATACGAACTCGCTTCCGCGCGGGCGGACGCATTGGGCCGCCAGGGCCGCAAGACGGAGGCCGCGTTGGCCAGGCTTGCCTCTTGGTCGCCGGAGACCAATTGCGGGACCGACAGACAAACCCTCCTCGATGACGCTTCCGACGCCGTCTGGGCCTTGTTCATCCAGCGCGAGATGTGCGGCTTCCACAATGATAGGGATGTCATAAGGCTTTATCAGATACCCGGCGAGGTTCTTGCAAGGCTTGGCGCAGCCCACAAATGACAAGCATGTTGTCGAACCCTCATCGCGAAACCTGGCGCTGCGCCCTCGCGAGCTCTGCAGTGGCCGAGGCTGCCGACCATGATCCTTGTGGTTGCGCCGTATCCTAACATTCACAAGAATGTAACTGGCGGTTTTCTCCGCTTTGCTGCTAGCTTGCCTGAGCTGCATGTGCGTTGGGGGACGGCTTTCAGCCGGTAGTTGTATGTCTTACGATCTCGAGGTGAATGGTAAGAAATACGCCGTCGATGTGGATGGCGATATCCCGCTTCTATGGGTTCTTCGCGACAGCATAGGTCTCACCGGAACGAAATTCGGCTGTGGCATTGCCATGTGCGGTGCTTGCACGGTGCATGTCGATGGCGTGCCAGTCAGGTCGTGCGTGATGCCGGTTGCAGATGCGGTGTCCAAGTCGATCACCACCATCGAGGCGATTGGCGAGACTGCCGAAGGCGCTCGGATCCAGAAAGCCTGGCTCGACATCGATGTCGTTCAATGCGGTTATTGTCAGTCTGGACAGATCATGTCCGCGACAGCGCTGCTGGCGGCAAATCCATCGCCGACAGACGATGATATCGATGCGGTCATGGCCGGAAATATCTGTCGATGTGGCACGTATCCGCGCATTCGCGCCGCGATCAAGCTTGCCGCGGCGGGGTAATGCGATGTCTCTTCACGACAAAATCAACCTTTCCGTCTCACGCCGGCACTTTCTGATCGGCGCATCGCTAACGGGAGCGGGCCTCGTCATTGGCCTGCGGCCTTCGCCCTCATACGCAGCAGAGGCGTTTGAGCCCAACGCCTTCATTCGGATCCCTGCCGAAGGCAAGATTGTCTTGGTCATGCCCTCCGTGGAGATGGGACAAGGGATCTACACTTCGGTTGCGATGCTGTTGGCAGAAGAGCTGGAAGTCCCTCTTGATCAGGTGGTTCTCGAGCATGCGCCCGCCGATCCCACGCGGTATTCGAACCCCTTGCTGGGCGATCAGATCACTGGCGGTTCCCTTGCCATTCGCGCCGTTTACGACCAGATGCGCAAGGCGGGAGCCGCTGCGCGCATCATGCTCGTGAATGCTGCTGCCCGTGGTTGGGGTGTGGAACCGGATAGCTGCAAAGCCGAGGCGGGACACGTCGTCCATACGGCGAGTGACCGCCGGAGTACCTATGGCAGCCTGATTCAGGCTGCTGCGTTGCAGCCTGTTCCGCAGGAAATGCCATTGAAGCCTGCGTCGAGCTTCAAGCTGATCGGCCAATCTATCAAGCGTCTGGACAGTCCGCAGAAGGTCAACGGTACCGCGAAGTTCGGTATCGATGCCCGTCCGGAAGGCGTGTCCTACGCCGCAATCACCATCTGTCCTCATTTTGGCGGCAAGCTGCGTTCGGTCGACGACGGACCGGCCATGGCTGTAAAGGGCGTCAAGCAGGTCGTGCGCATTGAGGATGCGGTCGCGGTCGTGGCCGACAACACGGGTGCCGCACGCAAGGGGCTGGCAGCACTTTCCGTTGAATGGGATCCGGGCGTCAGCGGGGATCTCTCGCTTGCCGATCTCGAAAAGCGCATGGACGATGCCATCAGCGGCAATGCTCTGCCACACATAAATGAAGGCGACGTCGCCAAGGCGGAGGCCGAGCACGGACCTCCCGTTGAGTTCATCTACCGCCTGCCGATCCTCACGCATTCGGCGATGGAGCCAATGAACTGCACGCTCCACGTCCGAAGCGACGGTTGCGACGTGTGGGTCGGAACCCAGGTCCTCGGACGTGCGCGGCAGGCCGTCGCCGATGTGACGGGGCTGCCCTTGGACAAGGTCATCGTACACAATCATCTTTTGGGCGGCGGCTTTGGGCGCCGGCTTGATGTCGACGGCGTCATTCTGGCGGCGAAGATCGCCAAGCAGGTGCAGGGCCCGGTCAAGGTCACCTGGAGCCGCGAGGAAGATATCCGCCACGACTGTTACCGCTATCTCAACTACAGCAAGGTCACGGCAACACTCGGTGCCGACGGCATGCCCGTTTCCTGGCGGCACCGGGTGATTGGGCCGTCCGTCATGGCGCGCTGGCTGCCGGCTTTCACCCGTGACGGTATTGACCTCGATAGCATGGGCGGCGCGGAGTCGCCCTATGCAATCCCTAACAAATATACGGAATTCGCCCGACACGAGGCGCCTGATGGAATGCTGACGGGCAACTGGCGCGGCGTCGGCGCAACACGCAACATCCCCGTCATTGAAGGCGGGATTGACGAGTTGGCCCACGTCGCGAACATTGATCCGCTCGACTACCGCAGGCGGCTGCTTCAGCATAAGCCGCGTCTCCTCGCAGCGCTCAATCTCGCGGCGGAGAAGGCCGGTTGGTCAACCACCCTTCCGCAGGGAAAGGGAAGAGGTATCGCCATTTCGGAGGATTTTGGTAGCTTTGCTGCCACGATCTCGGAGATAAGCGTCGGAGAGGACGGCACGCTCAAGACCGACCGTATCGTTTGTGCTGTCGATTGCGGCCAGGTGATCAATCCTGACACGGTGGAAGCCCAGATACAGAGCGGCATCATCTACGGGCTGAGCGCAGCCCTCTACGGTCGCATCACGGTCCGCAATGGTGCTGTCGTGGAAGGCAATTTCGATGACTCTCCGGTTCTCAGAATATACGAGACGCCGAAGATCGAGGTCCATATCGTGCCGAGTTCCGAGGCCCCAGGTGGCATAGGGGAGGTCGGCACACCCGGTGTCGCGCCATCGCTTTTCAATGCGATCTTCATGGCAACCGGCAAGCGGTTGCGGTCGCTGCCAATCGACCAGAACGACTTGCGGAGGGTGTGATGGTGAAGAAGCGGATCGTCGCTGTGCCGTTGGCCGCCATTCTCGGCACGGCAGCTATTGCTGCCCTTGTCGGCCCCCTGAACGGCTACGCCGAAACACCGGACGGCGGAGCCCTCAAGGCCGTCTCCGACTTTGATGCCATCGCGGACACCAGCGCGCGCTCGAAGGCCATCTTCGAAGAGGCGAGCCGGGTCCTGACGCATCCGCGCTGCATCAACTGCCACCCGGCGACGCGTAGCCCGACGCAAGGTGAAGACAAACATCCGCATGTGCCATTGATGAACGCCAGCCAAGGTCCGTTGGGCCCGCCGGGGCTTGCCTGCAGCACGTGCCACGGTGCCGAGAACCGTCCGATCGTTGGCAGCCGCCTGAAATCCATTCCGGGCAATGCGCACTGGTCGCTGGCACCGGCCAGTATGGCATGGCAAGGGCTAACGGTGGGTGAAATATGCAGGCAGGTGCAAGACACGAGCCGGAACGGCAATCGGTCTCATGCCGATCTCGTTCGCCACATGGGTGAAGACCATCTGGTAGGGTGGGCATGGCATCCGGGCGCGGGACGTAGCACACCTCCCGGCTCACAGGAGGCACTTGCCGCCCTGATCGCCGCGTGGACGAACACAGGTGCCGAATGTCCCGATTGATCTCTTGCCGCTCTTCGGCGACAGGGCCCGTTTCGGCTCTTCAGTTGCAAGCAGTTTGCACCCGTTACTGACGCCTGCGGCAGCTTTCCTACGGAAGCTGTGCGATCGACCGCAGGTATTCTGCGCTTGTCGTGGGAAAGCCAAAGAACTCCAGATAGGCCGGTATTTGCTCGAACAGCATGTCTGTCCCGACCTGAAAGGCGCACCCCCGTTCGCGGGCTGCCGCGAGAAACGGCGTGATTTCCTCTTTCATGACGACTTCGCCGACGAAAGTGGTGGGTGAAAGGCGCGATACGTCAAGCGGCAGGGGATCGTCCTTTCTCATCCCGAGGGGGGTCGCGTTGACGACGATGTCGAAACCGGCTGGATCGGTTGAACCCATGCTCACCTCAGTCATTGGGTAGTGTGTCTTCAGCCGGTTGCCGAGTCCCGCTGACGTCGCGGGGTTGTCATCGTAGAGCGCAATCCGTCGCGCGCCGGCTCCTGCCAACGAGGCAGCGATCGCGGAGCCGACGCCGCCAGCACCCACGATCAGCACCTGGGCTCCCGCCACCCATTGTCCCTTGCGCAACAAGCCGCGGACAAAGCCTTCACCATCGAACATATCGCCGATTAGCTTGCCATCCGGCTGGAGTCGTACGGCATTGCAGGAGCCGGCAACCTTGGCGTTGGTCGAGACCCCATCGAGCAATCCGATCGTCGTAATCTTGTGCGGCATGGTGATGAGGGCACCATGGATGTTCGAGAGCCTGAAGATAAGCTTGAGAAACGAAGGATAGTCTTCCGGCTTGCAGCCCATCGGTACGACGACAGCGTCGATGCCGCTCTTTTCGAAATAGGGATTGTAGATGAGTGGCGCCTTGAAGGATTCTGTTGGATAGCCGAGGTGCGCGATAAGCTTTGTGGTTCCGGTGATCATATCAGGGGCCTCACGCTGCGTTCACCAAGCCGGATCGTTTCGCCCGAGCGCGCAGACGCCTTGATCGCCTCGATGACGCGCAAGGTGGCGAGACCTTCCACTCCGCTAACAAGCGGTTCGGCCTCGCGGCGAATGACGTCGCAGAAGTGACGAAGCTGTATCGCCAGCGGGTCGGCAGGTTCAAATGGCACGCGCTCTTTGACAAGCGGCTCCAGCCAATCCGGTTTCGACGCATTGGTCCAAAGCGCAAGCTGGGGAATGGCGAGCGATCCCCCGGTCCCACCGATCTGGTAGCAGGATTGATCCTGCTGCGGAAAGGCGGGGTTCTCTGCCGTCGTCGTCTCCCAGCTCCAGGGAGACGGGACGGCGTCGGATGCATTTAACGTTCCAAGGACACCGCTCGCGAAACGAAGCAGGACAGCAATGCTATCCTCGACGGAGTGCATGCGGACCGAATTCGCCTCCATCGCATGGACAGCTTCCACCTCTCCGAAGAGATGACGGAAGAGATCAACGTCATGGATCAGGTTGATGAAGGCCGGCCCTGCACCTTCCTCCCGGCGCCAGGAGACATCGAAGTAACCGTCCGGCTTGGCAACCCAGAATGTTCCCTGAACGGTCAGGATCTTGCCGAGCCGACCACTGTCCAGGATTTGCTTTGCTTGTCGTATCATCGGGTTGTGGCGGCGATGGTGACCAACGAGGATAGGGACACCTGCCTTTGAACCTGCAGCGACGAGAGCCACCGCTGCTTGCGCCTTGTCAGCAATCGGCTTTTCGACAAGGACCGGAATTCCTGCGGCGATGACATTAAGGGCGTTGGTGACATGAAGCTGGTTCGGGGTGGCAACGATGACGCCGTCCGGTCGGTCGCATGCTATGGCTTCGGCAAACGTTGAAAACCATGCAGCACCCTTGCTTGTCACAAAGTCGCGCCCGGCATCGGAGGGATCGATCACTGCCGATAGTGTCGTGCGCGGCTCGGCCAGAATGCCTTCGATATGGCGCCTTCCGATAAGACCGGCACCCATCACCGCGATCTTCAGGGGAGGCGTCTGCGATTGTGCTGACATGAAAATTCCCTCACAGATCCTAGTTGCGCAGGATTTCACCGAGGAATTTGCGTGTGCGCTCATGGCGGGGGTTGGTGAAGAATTCCCCGGGTGGCGCTTCCTCGACGATGGCGCCGCTCGCCATGAAGATGACGCGGTTTGCAACCTGCCGGGCGAAGCCCATTTCATGCGTCACGCAGACCATCGTCATGCCTTCGTCAGCAAGGCTGATCATGGTGTCGAGGACTTCCTTGACCATCTCCGGATCGAGTGCCGAGGTTGGCTCATCGAAGAGCATGATCTTCGGCCGCATGCAGAGCGCCCGCGCAATCGCGACACGCTGCTGTTGGCCACCGGAAAGCTGCACAGGATATTTGCTGGCCTGTTCGAGGATCTTGACGCGGGCGAGCAGAGAGCGTGCGCGGTCCTCTGCCTCCGCCTTTCCGATGCCAAGCGCCCGCATCGGTGCCAGCATGCAGTTTTGCAGCACGGTCAGATGCGGAAAGAGATTGAACTGCTGGAAGACCATGCCGACTTCGCGGCGGATCGCATCGATCGCCTTTGCCTGGTTTCCGAGCAGGATGCCGCCGACGCGGACTTCGCCCTTCTGATAGGTCTCCAGATGGTTGATGCAGCGGATGAGCGTCGATTTTCCACTGCCGGAGGGGCCGCAGAGCACGATTCTCTCGCCCTTGCGAACGGACAGGTTGATGTCGTGCAGGGCCTGAAAGGCGCCATACCATTTCTCCACGTGGCTCATGGTGATCATGGTCTCGGCGGTCGATGCGGGCGAAGGACTGTTCATGGTTCCGTCTCTTTCGTGGTCGTCGCCGGAGATCACCGCGATGCCGCGGCGAACTTCCGTTCAAGACGGGCACCGAAGATCGTCAGCGGGCAGCACATCAGGAAATACAGTGCGCCTACGATCCCGAAGACCGTCAGCGGCTCGAAGATCTGGTTGGAAATGATGTTGCCGGCGCGGGTAAGCTCCGTGAAGCCGACGATGGAGGCGAGCGAGGTTCCCTTGATCAACTGCACCAGGAAACCGATCGTTGCCGGCAGCGAGATGCGCAGTGCCTGTGGCAGGATCACGTCCCTCATGCGCGAGACATATTTGAGGCTGAGCGCTCTTGCGGCCTCGCTCTGGCCGCGCGGAACCGCTTCGATCGAGCCGCGCCAGATTTCGCCCAGATAGGCGCTGGCATGCAGGGTCAGACCGATGGCAACTGCCACCCAGGCATCGAGCTTGAAGCCGATGAGGGCGAGACCGTAATAAACCACGAAGAGCTGCATCAGGAGAGGAGTGCCTTGGAAGACCGCGATATAGCCGGCCGTCACTCGTTCCAGCAGCGGAATTTCCGAAGTCCGGGCGAGCGCCACACCAAGCCCGGCAATGCATCCGCAGACAAAGCCAACCGCGGACAAGACGACGGTCCATTTCAGACCGATCAGAAGGAAGACGAATTCTTCGCTGCCCATCGATTGCTCCTACTTGACCGGATAGGTGAAGTAACGTGCCGAAAAGAACGCAAAGAGGCGCATCATCAGCCAGGAAATGACGAGGTAGAAAACCGTCACCGTGAAATAGACCTCGAAGCTGCGGAAGCTTTCGGACTCGATGCGCTGCGAAACCGAGGTGAGCTCATAGGCCGAGATCGCCGAGGCAATGCTGGTCGACAACGTCAGCAATACGAACTGGCTGGTCAGCGAGGGATAGATCGCCCTGAGCGCCGGCTTGAGGATGATCAGCCGGAAGACCTGCGTCTTGTGCAGACCAAGAGCGAGACCGGCTTCCATCTGGCCCTTGGAGATCGACTGGACCCCGCCGCGGATAATTTCGATGGCGTAGGCGCCGCCGTTGATCCCAAGCGCAATGATCGCCGTTGGCGTCGGATCCAGCCTGATGCCTGCAAGTGGAAGCGCGAAATACAGGAAAAAAATCTGAACCAGGAACGGCGTGTTGCGGATGAGCTCGACAAAGCTGATCACCAGCCAGCGCAACGGCTTGTAGCGAGAATCCCGCAAGGCCACACCGCCTATGCCGATCACGATTGCCATCAGCATGCCACAGATTGCAAGCAGCAACGTGCCGAGACAGCCAAGCAGCAGGCTTGGCAGGCCGTCAATGACAGGCGTGAAATCCAGCGTGTAGTTCATCGCGTCTCCTCAATCGCGTCCGACCATGCCAGCCATGGCCTGGATCGCCAATTCATAACCAGCTGCTCCAAAGCCGATCATGATTGCCGTCGCGACGCGAGAGATAAGGGAATTATGGTAGATGCTCTCGCGCGCATGCACGTTCGAAATGTGGAGCTCGATCTTCGGGTGATCGAAGGTCTTCAGCGCGTCGAGTAGCGCGATCGACGTGAACGTGTAGCCTGCCGGGTTGATGATGATGCCGCAGGCCTCGTTGCGGGCCTGATGCACGCTCTCCACCAGTTCGCCCTCGAAATTTGTCTGGCGAAAGTCGACGTCGAATCCGAGGTCGTTCGCCTTGGCGAGGCATCTTTCCTTGATGTCCGCAAGCGTTGTCGTGCCGTAGATGGTGGGCTCGCGCTGTCCGAGCAGGTTCAGGTTTGGCCCGTTGAGCACAAAAATCGTCTTGTTCATGATTGCGCTCCTCGAAATGCGCAAAGCCGTGCTTTCGGCGTCGCGACACCGTCGGCGGGCATCGAAACGCCCGCCAGTTTGCCTTTGCTTCAGCGCTTGTGGCTCAGTTTGCGGTGAACGGAATGCCTTCGAGGCTCGCGGGGAATTCCGGAACCGGCACCTTCATCCACTTGTCGTAGATCTTCTTGAGCTCGCCATTGGCCTTGATCTTGTCGATGAAGGCATTGATCGAAGCGTTGATTTCCTTCTCGCCAAGCCGCGTGCAAGCGCCGTTGTAGAGCTTCTGGAACTCAAGCTTGTTTTCGAACTCGCCTGGACGAGCCTTTTCGACACGGTCCATGTAGAAGATGTTGCCGCCAAGCGCCTGAACCTGGCCGGATACAAGCGCCTGGACGCTGGGCGCATCACCGTCGAAGCGGCGGATCGTGGCGCTCTGGGGCGCATTCTTGGTGACCTGGGTATCTTGAGCCGCACCCTTGGCAACGCCAATCGAAAGATTGGCCATGTCATCATTCGTCTTGACCGACATGGACTTCGGCGCAATCAGCACGATGGCGTTGGCAACGTAGGGCTTACTGAACTGAACGGCTTTGGCACGCTCCGGCAGCATGGCCATCGTCGCGAAGAGAACATCGACACGACCAGTTGTCAGGGCGGGAATGCGGTTGTTCACTTCCAACGGCACGAACTCGACAGAGACGCCGAGTTCCTTTGCGTAAAGCGTTGCAATATCGGCATCGAGGCCGTCCTGCTTGCCGCCTGATGTCACGAAGCCCCATGGCGGGTTGTCGCCCTGAATGCCAACGACGAGCTTTCCTTTGGCCTTGATTTCTTCGGGGGTGACTGCGGCAGCGGGGGTGGCGAGCCCGATCGCAGCCACGACAGCAGCGACACCCAGCATCGCGTTTCGGCGCGTCAGCATCGACTTGAACATTGATTCCTCCTCCTTTGAACGGTCGCTTGGACCCAACAGTCTTCCTCTCCCGACTGCATGTTTAGCTTTTTGCCAGAGGATCGGGCGCAAATCAACCGAGTTTTTGAAAATCATATGAGACTTTTGATTTGACCAATTGATTTGAAATGCTCACGACATTTGACATAATGCCATGATCGGGGGCGGCGCGTGAGGCGAAATCGGCTGCTCGCAGCGCTCTCGTGGCGCCAACGGAAAGGTATTGGGTAATGAAGACCTCGATTGCGACGGTGACGCTCAGCGGTGAACTGCCCGACAAGCTTGAGGCCATTGCACGAGCAGGGTTCGATGGCGTCGAGATTTTCGAGAACGACTTCCTTGCCTTTGATGGAAGCCCCGCCGATGTCGGCAAGATGGCGAGCGATCTGGGCCTCAAGATCACGCTCTTCCAGCCCTTTCGCGATTTCGAAGGCATGCCCGATACACTTCGAAGCCGCACCTTCGATCGGGCGGAGCGTAAGTTCGACGTGATGCAGGAGCTCGGAACCGACATGGTTCTTGTCTGCTCGAATGTCTCGCAGGCGGCCCTTGGCGGCATTGATCGCGCGGCCGCCGACTTTCACGAACTGGGTGAACGCGCGGCCAGGCGCGGCCTCAAGGTGGGCTATGAAGCGCTTGCCTGGGGGCGCTATGTCAATGACCACCGTGATGCCTGGGAAATCGTGCGGCGCGCCGATCATCCGAATGTCGGGCTCATCCTCGACAGCTTCCATTCGCTCTCGCGCAAGATCGACATCAACTCGATCCGTTCCATTCCAAAGGAGAAGATCTTCATCGTCCAGCTGGCCGATGCGCCGCTGATCGACATGGATCTGCTCTATTGGAGCCGCCATTTTCGCAACATGCCAGGCGAGGGCGATCTGCCGGTGACAGCGTTCACCGAGGCGGTCGCCTCGACCGGGTATGACGGCTATTTCTCGCTCGAGATCTTCAACGATCAATTCCGCGGCGGCTCGACGCGGGCCATCGCTGCCGATGGCCATCGCTCCCTGATCTATCTGGCAGATCAGGTTCACCGCAATGTCCATACCCCGATAGGCGCCGCCATGCCGGAGCGGGCAGTGGTCAAGGGCGTCGGCTTCGTCGAATTCGCCACGGACATAGACGAGTCCGTCGAACTGGTCTCCCTCTTGCGGACCCTCGGTTTCCGCAAGACGGCAATCCATCGGTCCAAGAAGGTCACGCTGTTCGAACAGGGCAGCATTCGCATTCTGGTCAACACAGATCCGCTTGGCTTTGCCAGCGCAGCCTATGCGGTCCACGGCACATTTGCTTATGCGATCGCACTCAATGTCGAGGATGCCGCAAAGGCCTATCAGCGTGCCCTTGCTCTGGACGCAGAACCATTCCGACAGCCTGTTGTCGATGGGGAGCTCGAATTTCCCACTGTCCGGGGTGTCGGCGGCGGCCTGATCTACCTCATCGACGACACGAGCCCGCTTGGCCGGTTCCCGGAGATCGACTTCGAGGCGGTTTCGGATGAAAGCGGCATCGTTGGCGCCGGACTGCTGCAGTTCGACCATGTCGCCCAGACGGTTGCCTATGACGAAATGCTGACCTGGCTGCTCTTCTACACATCGATCTTCGAAACCAGAAAAACGCCGATGGTCGATATCATCGACCCGAGCGGCATCGTGCGTAGCCAGGTCGTCGAGAATGAGCCCGGTACGCTGCGGATTACCATGAATGGTGCCGAAAACCGCCGTACGCTGGCGGGGCACTTCATCGCCGAGAAATTCGGTTCGGGCATTCAGCATCTGGCGTTTTCCACCGACGACATTTTCGTCACCGCCAGATCGCTCCGTAGCCAGGGCTTCAAGCCACTCCATATCTCGCCCAACTATTATGATGATATTGAAGCCCGCTTCGGACTTGACCCCGATCTGACCGAGCGCCTGAAAGCAGAAAACATCCTCTATGACCGTGACGAGCACGGAGACTATTTTCAGCTCTACAGCGGCACCTATGGTGAGGGCTTCTTCTTCGAAATCGTCGAACGACGCGGCTATCGGGGCTATGGGGCACCGAATGCCATTTTCCGTATCGCAGCACTCAAGAAGCAGATGCGGCCCGAGGGCATACCGAAGGACGCCGTCTGAGCGGCGCCTCGTCAGGTAATGCGCCCGCTCCTCAGAACGTGTGCCACGCCGCTCTCTACATGTCGGCGGATGACAGAGCGGGCTCCTTCGACGTCACGCTTCAAGGCGAGTTCGAAGAGGAGCTTGTGGTCTTCGACAACCGCCCGACCGCGAAAGCTCTGGGCAAGCATATGATAGCGCAGAAACCTGTCGAACACCGAAGATAGCGCCGCCAGGAGCGTGGCCGAATTGCAGGCCGATACGATCGCCTGGTGAAACTCCCAGTCATAGCGAACCCAGTCGATGGTACGCGAGGCATCGCCCGCAAGCAGCTTCTTTTCCGCAGCCGCCAGCTTATGGTGGGCGGCAACGATGCGTCCCTCCCACTCGAGATTTCCAGCCGAAAAGGACAATCCGATCGCATGCGTCTCCAGCACGGTGCGAAGATCGGCAAGCTCCTCGAGTTCCTTGCGGGTCGCGGGACTGACTTCGAACCCGCGCTGGCCCTCGGCCAACACCAGGTTCTCCGTGGTCAGGCGGCTCAATATCTCGCGCAGTGACGAGACACTGATGGAATACCGCTCCTTGGCCTGCTCAAGCTTGATCTTTGCACCAGGCGCCAAGGTCCCCGAAATGATATCCTGACGGATCTGTCGAAAGACGATGTCGCTGACAGTCTCGGCTGTTTCAGCAGCAATTTTGAGCATGAGATCCTCTGCTTTGATCAAGCGCCAGGTCGGCATCGATCACGTTTGTGACGGAAGGGCCGATAGCGATCCCTTTTCGAGCGCATGCTCGACGCCGCCTTGTATGTGACGCTGCAGGATTTTCTTTGCCGTCTTGCTGTCGCGTTGCAGGGCGGCCTCCAGGAGCTGCCTATGTTCCTGCTCGGCAACACGTCCACGATAAGACAGCGCAACCATCTGATAACGCAAGTACTTGTCGAAGACGGCCGAATGGGTCTCCATGAGCAGACGTGATCCACAGGCGGAAATCAGCGCTTGGTGAAACTCCCAGTCATAGCGCTTCCAGTCTTCCGCCCTGCTGGAATCGCCCGAAGCCATGACCTCTTCCATGCGTGCCAGCTTGTAGTGGGCAGACACCAGCCTCGCTTCCCACTCTACATCGCCCTGTTCGAACGACTGCTCAAGCGCATGCTCTTCGAGAAGCAAACGGAGAGCCGCAACCTCTTTCAGGTCAGCAACCGACACGCGGGCAACCTCAAAACCCCGCTGTCCTTCAGCCACGACGAGCCCTTCGGACGTCAGGCGGTTGAGAATTTCCCGCAGAGTGCTGACGCTCGTCTCGTAGGCACTCTTCAAATTATCAAGCTTGAGCTTCAGGCCCGGCGCAAGGCGGCCGAAGATTATGTCCGCCCGTATCTGCCTGTAGCTGCTTTCAGCGACAGTTTCGTCCGCAGTCTCTCTCCGCACGCCTATCTCCGATATTTTTCCTTTCGTCATATATATCCGCATGACTAGGTCGAAGACAATGCCGATCGTCTGGTGTCGGATCCGCCTAGAATGCGCAATCAGTTGGCCGGCACGCAGCGGTCAAGACATGGCTCGAAGGAAGAAACATTTCACATTGCCGGAACGGCAATCGCATCTTGCTGTAATTTAGCAACGCCTTAACGAAAACGGTGTGGCAATGTCGAAATTCGCGCGCTGGTTGGTGGTGCGGCGCCATGCTGGATTCTACCTTTCTAGCAGGCTTCGGTTGAGGGAGTGAGATCGATCGAAGCTCGGCATACAGCAGGGGCATTCAACCGTGCCAAAAAAAGGTCCGGTCCCCTGGAAGTGTGTGAGGAGTTCGAAGGGTGGCCGGGAATGAGTGCTCGTAGACATCAACATTTCCACTCTTTGAAAGCGGTCTATCGAGTTGCTGCGTAAGCGCGATATCGCCTGGCGACAAAGGCATATCTTAGCCGAGTGAGCGCTTCAACGCAGCGCGGGCGAGGAGGGGATGATGAGCGATCGTGCAATGGGCTTCTTGGTTGCGACAGAAGTGTGTCTGCTATTTTGGATAGCAGTCGCAATGTTTGCGGTTGGAGGGCTCCCCGTCTAAAGCTGTCTTGGCGATGGTGGCGATCTTTTCATATACGCTTCGGGGGATGGAGAATTCTCCTGATGTGTGAGTAGAATTAACTCCCGTAACGCCCGGCACGAACACGCTTTTTTCTTGCAGGCGTTCGACTTGGCGAAGTGCCCGCTCGATCCGTCCGTCAGCTCCCGGACCGGGCATGATTGCAATCACGCTGAGCCCCACCGCGGGCGACGTGGTCCCCGACCTGAAATCCGGCGTGTCCAGAGACCAGGGGCCACCGGAAAGGCCAGCAGACAGCATCTCCACCAGCAGCGCTACATTGGCTCCTTTGCGGCCGCCGAAGGGCAACAGAGCTCCCGTCAGCGCCTCTTCCGCATCCTCAGTCGCGTTGCCGCTTGCGTCGACTGCCCAACCCTTCGGGATCGGGTCTTTCTCTTCGGCCGCTCTGACGATGTTGACGAAGGCGGTGGCGCTCGACGCCTGATCGATGATCATGGGCGGCATGTGCTCGCCGAGCGGAAATCCGAATGCCATCGGATTTGTGCTGTAGACGACAGGTCCGCCGGCTTGCGCGACCATCATGGCATTTGCGTTGGTCGCCGCCAGTCCAATCACACCCTCATTGCAAAGGCTGCGGACGTAGTATCCGAGTTCGCCGGTGGTGTAGCTGTTGGTTTGCGTGAAAACAGCAACTCCAAAACTGCGAACCGCGTCGAGCAGATCTTTAAAAGCGAGATCGAAGCCTAGCTGAGCGATGCCGCGATCTGCATCGGAAACGAAAAATGCGGGGAAGGCGCGGTCCAATCGCGGCTTGGGCTCGCGATTTATTCGTCCCTCGCGAAATCCATCGAGATAATCCACGAAGTGCGGAAACCCGAGGGTAGGGGGACCGTAGCTTGCCGCCGAAAGCGTGGCGTCCACGAGAGAGCGTGCGCACGCGCGAGCCGCGCCGGAGGCCAGGCACGCCTTCATTGCAAGTTCCTCGGCGTCCTTCCTTTTGAGCACGATCTCCTCGGACATGTCAGATCTCCAATCCCGCTTTTCTGCCTTCGTAGAAGGCGTAAGGAGCTTGCCGCGGTGCCGCGCAATCGCCGATCTGTCGCGCGGGAACACCCAGTTCGAGCAGACCTGGCATCAGCCAGTCCATCGGATGATTTGTCGTTGCGGTGACCAGGCTGTCCGCCTCTACAAAGTTGCGCTCACCAGTGTTGTGATCCAGAAGCGTTGCACCGTTTCCGTACCATTCAGTGATGCTGACCTCCGTGATCCACTGCACGCCAAGCTTTTTTAAAGCCTGCCGCATCGGAACATCGGCAGCCGTTCTTTGAAGCTCCTTTCCGACGAACGGGTCGGGTGTGACGATCGTGACCTGATGGCCGTCCTCCGCCAGCTTCCAGGCCGTCCCACAACCGCGCCAGCCGCCGCCCTCGTCCAAGAGAAGGACGTGCTTGCCTGGCCTTGCCTGCCTTGCCATGACTGCCTCGACGGTGAACACGCCGCCCTTGTCTAGCCCCGGCATCGCCGCAATCGTCGGCAATGCCTTCTGGAACCCGGTCTCCGGAGAATAGGAGCCGGTCGCGACGATCACGACGTCCACCTTCGACGGGTCGATGTCATCTGCTTCCACATAGCTATTCAGTCTGACGTCAACGCCAAGCTTTTCCAGTTGGCGTTCATACCAGGCAAGCAGATCAAGGATCTGGGCACGCCTCGGCTGCAGGCCGGCGAGCAGGAAATTGCCACCGAGACGCGTTCCGGCTTCCGAGAGGACGACCCTGTGGCCGCGTTCAGCCGCTACCCTTGCCGCTTCGAGCCCCGCCGGGCCGCCACCGATGACAAATACGCGTTTTGGATTGGATGTCTTGGTGACGCGATCGCCTTTCCATTCGAATTCTCGTCCCGCCGAAGGATTGATCAGACAGCTTATCCAGTAGTCCCGGGAACGGCGCCCCCAGCACATCTGGTTGCAGGATATGCAGCCGCGGATGTCTTCGGGGCGGCCTTCACCGGCCTTGCGTGCCAGGTGAGGGTCGGCGATCTGTCCACGAACGATCGACACAAGGTCGCACGCGCCTTCGCCAAGAACTGTCTCCGCATTTTCAGGTGTTCGGATATGGCTTTCGGCAATGACGGCGGAATTTCTCACGACCTTCTTGAGGCAGGCGGCAAGATCGGCGCCGAGCTTTTCAGGATAAATGAATGTCGGCATGAGCTTGTAGAAGTCGAGGTATCCGCCAGACCCGCATGTGACATAGTCCATCAGGCCGAGCTCGTCGTGAAGCTTCACGATCTCCGCGAGCTCGTCTCGCTGCAGCGCGGCCTTCACATCCGGCTCGTCGCTGACTGCGAGGCCTATGATGAAATCTGGTCCGCATGTCTCTCTGATTCGGGAGAAAATCTCGCGAGACATGCGCGTGCGGTTTTCGAGCGAGCCTCCCCACTGGTCTTCGCGTCGATTGCTCCAAGGCGTCCAGAATTGGTCGACCATCCCCAGATAGGCTGCCCATACTTCGACACCGTCGAAGCCGGCCTCGCGACATCGGCGCGCCGCCTGAACAAACCCGTCGATCGTCTCCCAAATCTCGTCTTCCGTCATTGGATGCGAGCCGTCACTATCGTGGTAGCTCGGCAGACCGGACGGCGACCAATGGGGATGAAAGGAGTTGTCGGAGTCGCCATGCGCCCCGACGTGGTAGAGCTGCTGGATTGCGACGGCTCCATTCTCCTTGATGGCGCGAACAAGCCTGGCAAAGTGCGGAATCACGCTATCGTCGCAATGACGGAAGTTTCTTTGCGTCAGAACCGCGGCAGCATGGACCGGCATCGGTTCGACGACAATCATCCCGGCGCCGCCGATAGCACGCTCGGCGTAGTAGGCGACATGGCGCTCCGTCGGCAGCCCGTCGACAGCCATGTTCGCGGTGTGAGCGCCAAACACGATGCGATTGCGGAGCGTGTGCCCACGAATCTGAAGCGGACTGAAGAGGCGGGGAAACTTTTCGGGCATGGCCGCTCCCGGATGTAGGTCGTTGCTAGGTTGTGGCTATGACGGTCTTATCGACGCCGTGGCCTTGGGCAGGATCCATTGACACCTGGCGGAGGGAGGCGCCACGCGTCTTTGTCTGGACTGAACTTGCTTTGAGGGGGCCTGACGGGCTGAACGATTATCCCTTGGGGACGTGTGGGCACGGAACTCGCGATGAATTCCGCGCACGCGTTCAGCGGACATCAGGGCCGGACCTCTTCGCGGGAGCCTTACTGCGCGAGTGCAATGGCATCCTCGCGCGTTTGGACCGTATCCGAGTTGACCATCGCGGTCGCAAGCTGGCGGAAGGTGACCATCCCGACGGGACGAGATCCTTGCCCGATGACGGTCACATCGCCATCCGGAACCGACGCAAGCAGGCGAACGGCCTCCTCGACCGTCGTCGTAGCATCGACGGTGACACCGCTGACGGCAGCTCCGGGTCGCATCGGACTCATGATGGCGCTGACCTGAACCACGCGGCCGCGGTTGACCTCCTTGACGAAGTTGGCGACGTATTCGTCTGCCGGTCGCAACACGATGTCCTGACTGCTGCCTTGCTGGATGATTTCGCCATCGCGCAGGATGGCGATCTGGTCTCCCAGTCTCAGCGCCTCGTCGAGATCATGCGTGATGAAGACGATGGTCTTCTTGATCTCCCGCTGAATGTCGAGCAGCACCGACTGCATATCGGTGCGGATCAGCGGATCGAGCGCGGAATAGGCCTCATCCATCAAGAGAACGGGTGCGTCATTCGAAAGGGCGCGCGCCAGGCCGACGCGCTGCTGCATGCCGCCGGAAAGCTGGTTCGGGTATTTCTCCTCGAAGCCCTTCAATCCGACGCGCTCCAGCCATCGCATCGCCACGTCGACCGCCTTCGAACGCTCCACACCCTGGACTTCTAAACCGAATAGCGTGTTGTCGAGAACGTTGCGATGCGGCAGGAGGGCGAACTTCTGAAACACCATCGCCGTCTGATGCCGGCGGAATGTGCGAAGCTCGGTCTCATCCATCTTGACCACGTCCACGCCGTCGACAAGCACTTCGCCAGCGGTCGGATCGATCAGTCGGTTGATGTGACGAATGAGCGTCGACTTCCCCGAGCCGGACAGGCCCATGATGACCTGGATGGAGCCCGACGGCATTTCGATATTGATATCGCGAAGCCCAAGTACGTGACCGTGCTTCCGGTTCAACTCGGCCTTTGTCAGTCCGTTCTGGACCGCTTCGATGTGCGATCTCGCGTTCGGACCGAAGATCTTGAAGAGATGGCGGATCTTGATGCCGCCGAAATCGTGATCACCCATGAACGATCTCCCGATGCTTCTGGAGCCGCTTGCCATATGCCTGGCTGACCCGATCGAAGATGATAGCAATGCCGACAATGGCAAGGCCGTTGAAAATGCCCAGCGTGAAGTACTGATTGGCGATCGCCTTCAGGACCGGTTGTCCAAGGCCCTGGACGCCGATCATCGAGGCTATCACGACCATTGCCAGCGCCATCATGATGGTCTGGTTGATCCCGGCCATGATGGTTGGCAGGGCAAGCGGCATCTGCACCTTGAAAAGCTTCTGGGAATTTGAAACCCCGAAGGCGTCAGCTGCCTCAAGCACGTCCTTGTCGACCAGTCGAATGCCGAGGTCGGTCAACCGGATCATCGGCGGAATTGCATAGATCACGACGGCGATGAGACCGGGAACACGGCCAATCCCGAGCAGCATGACGACGGGGATGAGATAGACGAAACTCGGCATGGTCTGCATCACGTCGAGGATCGGATGGACGACGCGCTGGAACCGGTCGGATCGCGCCATCACGATCCCGATGGGCAAGCCGAGCGCGATGGACAAGACCGTGCAGACGAAGATCATCGACACGGTCCGCATCGTGTCTTCCCACATGTCGAAGTAGCCGATGAGCAGCAACGTCACGAGACAGCCCAGCACGATCTTCAAGCTGCGGCTTCCGAGCCACGCAACAACGAGGACCATCAGCGTTATGATCGGCCACGGCGTTTGGGTCATGAAGCGGTCGACGGCGATCAGGAAGTGTTGCAAAGGAGAAAAGAAGCTCTCGATTGAATCGCCGTATGCCCTCGTGAAGGCGCGAAATCCGTCGTCAATCATCTTCTTGAGGTCGCGAAGACTGTCGTCATTCATGTGCGGAAATTTGTAAAACCATTCCATTCGGTTCCCCTTTCTCTGAAAGAGCCGTGACAAGTCTTCTGGTTGTTTTCCGGCTTCTGAAGTGGCGGCGCGTGTCAAAACGCGCCGCCCATTCAACAATCAAAGCGAGGCTTCGATTTTCTTTGCTGCGTCTTCCGACACCCACTTTGCCCAGATGTCTTTGTTTTCCTTCAGGAAGTGCTTGGCGCCGTCTTCGCCGCTCGCCTGATTGTCCGTCATCCATGCCATCAGCTTGTTGACGGTGTCATTGCTCCACGAGCGTTTCTCCAGGTAGGCCATCACATCGGGCCCGGCCTTTTCGGAGAATGGCTTTGCAACGAGCGTGACGATTGTATCGACCGGCCATGCGTTCGGCTTCGGATCGGCACAGTCAGCAACGGTATTGCAGCGTTTCCACTCGGCAGTGTCGGCTGGGACGCCGGCTTCGAGCTTCACCATTTCATACTTGCCAAGCAAAGCCGTCGGGGCCCAGTAGTAGCCGACCCAGCCCTGCTTGCGCTCGTATGCCTTTGCGATCGAGCCATCGAGGCCCGCGCCGGAACCAGTGTCCACGAGCTTGAAGCCCGCCTTTTCAGCATCGAACGCCTTGAAGAGCTGCGACGTGACCACCGTGCCGCCCCAGCCCTGCGGTCCGTTGTAAATTGCTCCCTTCGAGGCGTCTTCCGCGTCCGGGAACAATTCCGGGTGCTTGAGCATGTCAGGAATCGTTTTTACATCAGGATGGGCGTCCGCCAGATATTTGGGGATCCACCAACCCTGGATGCCTCCATCGGGAAGTGGCGAACCGACCTTGATGATTCGTCCCTCATCTGTGCCCTTCTTCACGACCTCAGGAAGAAGGTCTATCCAGGCTTCGGGAGCGATGTCGGGTTCGCCCTTCTCCGCCATCGACGTGATCGTTGGAACGGTATCACCCACAGTGATTTCCGCCTGGCAGCCATATCCCTCGTTCAGGATGATCTTATCCAGGTTCGACAGGACTTCGGCACTCTGCCAGTTCATGCTCGCGATTGTGACGCTGCCACACTCTGCTGCATTTGCGTAAGAGGCCACTCCCAGCAGCCCAAATACCATGCACGTAGAAGCCAATAACTTGGTCATTATCGTTCCCTTTTTTTAGCGGCATGTATTCCTGAGCGGGACGCCGCGAAAACCCGCTGCAACGGTCGTTAGGAAGCATCTCCCATACTCACCGATTTCTTGAAGGCTGCGGACAAGCCATTGGAAACAGCATCGTCGAAGCCCGAAGCGCGCATCTCTTCAATGCCCGCCGCGGTCACGCCGCGATATTCGAGAAAGCGATTGACGATCTCGGCCGGGTCGTCCTGCTGTCGTTCCAGCAGGCGTCCGGTTCCCGTCAGCATCGTCAGGACAGCTCGCCGGGCAATCTCCCCAGGCAAACCTTGACTGATCGCGTGCTTCATCATTGCCGCGGCAAGGAGCGCGGGAAAGGCGGGGCCGGTGCCAGACATGCCCGTCAGGTAATCGATCTGCGTTTCGATGCCCACTTCGTCTTCGACACCACAGGCGCCGAAGATCTTTCGCACCAGACTGCGATCATCCGTATCGACACCGGCCGATGCCATCCAGGGTGTGTAAGAACATGAGACTTCGGCGGCAGCGTTGGGGAGGGCTCTGACAACTCTTTCGGTCGCATGTCTTTCGATGAGCGCCGAGACGCGAATACCAGCCATGACCGAGATCAGGAGCTTGCGCTCCAGCATCACAGGCACCGAAGCCCAGTCTTCCGGGCGCACAGACAAGATCACCACATCCGAACAGTCTGCAAGGAGCTGATTGTCCGTTGTCCAGTGTGAGGCGGCGAAGCGGTCTGGCCGAGAGCGGCGATAGGAGAGCGTCAGATCGTCAGGATCGGCGAGGCCTGTGCGAAGGATCGCCTCTGCGATGGAACCGCCAAGCCAACCTGCGCCACCAATGATCCCGATCCTTGCTTTTCCGCTCATCTCATCCCTAGCCTGGCTTGTAGCTATGTCTAGCAAAGAACCGGTCAAGCTCGCGCTGTTGCGGAATTTCACCCGTGTAGATTGCGATATATTCGGGGATGCGCTTCATGCGGACGCTGATACTTTCGTTCGACTGCATTGAAATATAGCCGATCTGAACGAGGTAGGTTGTCCGTGCGCGAACATCCGCGCCGATTTCTGGATGGCCAAAGCGTTTGAACATGCTGGCAAGCGCGTCCATCCGCGTTCGATCGGCCTCTTGAACCTCCTGAAGGATCTCCTCCGACTGTAGCGCCCAGCTTCGCACGGCAAACTCGAACTTGCTGTCGAACAGCCGGCTGTCCAGCCAGCAGTCGAAGACGTTCAGCATCGCTTCCGCCAGGGTCTCCGCATAGGCTTCCGACTGCTTGACGATCGAACCTGTATTCTTCTCCCGCCAGCGCGAGACCAGCCCGTCCAGAAGCTCTTCGCGATCCTTGAAGAACCAATAGAAGCTGGTGCGCGACAGGTTGAGCTTCTTTGCCAAGGGCAGGATCTTCACGGAGTCTATCCCGGACTCCAGCAGGGAGTCATAGGCTGCCTCGAGCCATCCCTCCTGCGATCCACGCCAGCCACTGTCGCTCAAATTCTGGTCCATGTTCAATTCCTAGCAAATCGTTAAGCTCCGCACAATCAAAATGTACATGACTGTCCATAAAATTCGACTGTCGTGTTTTCGTCGTTGACACATGTGTACATTCCGCCTAGCGTTCGGACCACTTCCTAATTCGGAGCATGACAGATGTCGAACGATCCCCTGCTGCAGCCGTATCAACTCAAGCATCTGACGCTACGCAACCGCATCATCGTGACATCCCATGAGCCGGCCTATCCCGAGGATGGCATGCCCAAGGAGCGCTACCGGGCCTATACGGTCGAGCGGGCCAAAGGCGGCGTTGCCATGACAATGACTGCCGGATCCGCAGCCGTGTCCAAGGACAGTCCACCGGTCTTCAACAATCTCCTGGCGTACAAGGACGAGATCGTACCCTGGGTCAGGGAGATGACGGACGCCGTCCACGAAGAGGGCGCTGCGATCATGATTCAGCTCACGCACCTCGGCAGGCGAACGCGCTGGGACAAGGGCGACTGGCTTCCCGTCGTTGCTCCGTCTCACCACCGCGAAGCTGCCCATCGAGCATTTCCGAAGAAGCTGGAAGATTGGGATATCGAGCGCATCATCAAGAACTTTGCCGACGCCGCCGAACGCATGAAAGCCGGCGGGATGGACGGCGTTGAACTCGAGGCCTACGGCCATCTGATCGACCAGTTCGCTTCGCCATTGACCAACGAACTTGAGGGCCCTTACGGCGGATCGCTCGAAAACCGCATGCGCTTCTGTCTCGATGTCTTCAAGGCGATGCGCGAGAGAGTCGGCAACGACTTCATCCTCGGTGTTCGCTACACCGCTGACGAACGCCTTCCTGGCGGCACCGGCAAGGAAGAGGGCATTGAAATCTCGCGCAGGCTTCGTGACAGCGGCCTTATCGACTACCTGAACGTCATTCGTGGTCATATCGACACGGATCCGGGGCTGACGGATGTCATTCCGATCCAGGGAATGGCCAACTCGCCGCACCTCGACTTTGCCGGGGAAATCAGGGCGGCGACCAACTTCCCAACCTTCCATGCCGCCAAGATCCCCGACGTCGCCACGGCTCGTCACGCAATTGCGGCCGGGAAAGTCGACATGGTCGGCATGACGCGTGCGCACATGACCGATCCTCATATCGTGCGCAAGATCATTGAGAAACGGGAAGAAGACATTCGGCCGTGCGTCGGCGCCAATTACTGTCTTGACCGCATCTATCAGGGCGGCATGGCGTTCTGTATCCACAACGCCGCCACCGGACGAGAGGAGACGATGCCCCACGTCGTCCCAAAGGCCGAAGTCCGCAGGAAAATCGTCGTGGTCGGCGCTGGCCCGGCCGGCCTCGAAGCCGCTCGCGTCGCCGCCGAGCGCGGTCACGAGGTGATCGTCTTCGAGGCGGCAAGCAATCCGGGCGGACAGATCCGGCTGACCGCCCAGAGCGAACGTCGCCGAGAGATGATCAGCATCATCGACTGGCGGATGGCCCAGTGCGAAAAATACGGCGTCGTCTTCCATTTCAATACATGGGCCGAAGAAGACACGATCACCGCGGAGAAGCCCGACGTCGTCATCATCGCGACAGGCGGCCTTCCTCACACGGAGGTTCTGACCAAGGGCAACGATCTTGTCGTGTCGTCCTGGGATATCATCTCAGGAGACGTGAAGCCGGGTTCGAACGTTCTCGTCTTCGACGATGCCGGAGACCACGCGGGCCTGCAGGCCGCCGAATTTCTGGCCAAGGCCGGAGCAAAGGTCGAGATCATGACGCCCGATCGTTCCTTCGCGCCCGAGGTCATGGCCATGAACCTTGTTCCTTACATGCGATCTCTTCAGAAGCTGGATGTGACATTCACAGTTACATTTCGCCTCGAGGCCGCCGAAAGGAACGGAAACCAGATCGTTGCCAGCGTCGGAAGTGATTACGGCGGCGTATCGAAACAGCGCGTCGTCGACCAGATTGTCGTCAACCACGGCACGATCCCGCTCGACGACCTCTATTTCGACCTCAAGCCTCTGTCGAGCAATCTCGGCGAGACCTCGTACGACCAACTCCTGTCAGGCGAGCGGCAGTCCGTCGTCCGCAATGTGGAGGGAACGTTCCAGCTCTTCCGCATCGGCGATGCGGTCGCAGCGCGGAATACCCATGCGGCCATCTACGATGGCCTGCGCATCGCGAAGGATCTCTAGACCACGAAAGACGCATCCTAGCAGACGGGGGTTTGTCAGTGGCACAACGGGCCGAACAGCTACAGCTTCTAATCGACGCCGCCGATGTGGCATTCGATGAATATGCCAGGGATCCGGAAGCCCGCCGTTCGCTCGGTCAGGCATTTTCGGTGCTTCAGACGTCAGGCGGACAGCTCTCGGAAAACGGGCGACAGCTACCGGTGTGCCAGTTCTTGTCGAAGATTTCGGTCGACGTCGATTCGCCGGTGCTTGGGGAACTCCTCGCTCGCTTCCAGGCAGTTGAACCCCTCCTTATCTGGCGGCATCGTCAGGACATGTCCGGCACCGCAAGTGAAAACTTTCAGGACGGGCATGCGAACGCGATGATCGTCGGGCCGGGAGGCTTGGAGGAGCGCAATGACGTCTGGCTTGGTGCCACATTGATGGCGCCGAATGTGCGATATCCCGATCACGACCATGCCCCCGAAGAAATCTATCTGGTGATGTCCGCGGGAGAGTTCCGGCATGGGGACTCTGGCTGGTTCTCACCTGGTATCGGCGGATCCTTCTACAACCCGCCAGGGATAAGGCATGCCATGCGATCGACGGATCAGCCGCTGTTTGCGTTCTGGGTGCTCCTGCCCGAACGAGGCGCTGGTTCGACCCCGAACTCTAACGGACAGGTGCAGCCATGAAAATTCTCGTCCCCGTGAAGCGGGTGGTTGATTACAACGTGAAGATCCGCGTGAAGCCGGATGGCACGGGCGTCGAGCTTTCGAATGTGAAGATGTCGATGAACCCGTTCGACGAGATCTCGGTCGAGGAGGCGTTGCGGCTGAAGGAAGCCGGCAAGGCCGAGGAGGTGATCGTCGTGTCGATCGGCCCGGCCAAGGCCGAAGAGACGCTGCGCACAGCACTTGCCATGGGTGCCGACCGCGCCATCCTGGTGGAGACCGACGATGCCGTCGAGCCGCTCACTGTGGCCAAGATCCTCAAGGGCGTCGTCGACGCCGAACAGCCGGGCTTGATCATCACAGGCAAGCAGGCGATCGATGACGACAGCAACCAGACCGGCCAGATGCTGGCGGCGCTGCTCGGCGCGGCGCAGGCGACCTTCGCCTCGAAGATCGAGATCGAAGTTGCTGGCCCTGGGGGTAAGGCCCAGGTGACGCGCGAGGTCGATGGCGGCCTGCAGACGATCGAGGTCAAGCTGCCGGCCGTGGTCACATCAGATCTGCGCTTGAACGAGCCGCGCTACGCCTCGCTGCCGAACATCATGAAGGCGAAGAAGAAGCCGCTCGACAAGAAGAGCCCTGCCGACTTCGGCGTCTCCACCGCGCCGCGTCTGAAGGTCTTGAAGACCGAGGAGCCGTCCGGCCGCAAGGCAGGCGTCAAGGTCAAGTCGGTCGCCGAGTTGGTCGAAAAGCTGAAGACCGAAGCCGGCGTGCTTTAAAGGTTCGAGAAAGGGAGATATATCCATGGCCATTCTTCTTCTGGCTGATCACGACGGCAACCACCTTTCCGACCAGACCGCCAAGACGCTGACCGCGGCGACACAGATCGCCAAGGAACAGGGAAGCGAAGTGACCGTGCTTGTCGCCGGCGCCGGCGCCAAGGCCGCGGCCGAACAGGCTGCCAAGCTCTCGGGCGTCTCCAAGGTGCTGGTTGCCGAGGACGCAAGCCTTGCCAACAACCTCGCCGAGCCGTTGGCCGCCCTGATCGTTTCGCTGGCCGCAAGCTATGATACGATCATCGCCGCCGCCACCTCGACCGGCAAGAACGTCATGCCGCGCGTCGCCGCCCTGCTCGATGTCGCGCAGGTCTCCGAAATAACAGAGGTGGTTTCGGCTGACACCTTCAAGCGGCCGATCTATGCCGGCAACGCCATCCAGACGGTGCAGGCGACCGACGCCAGACGAGTCATCACCGTGCGCACCGCCTCGTTCTCCCAGGCCGTTCCCCAAGGCCTAACTGCTGCCGTCGAGGAAATCTCGACGGCAGCTCTTTCTTCATCGCCACTGTCGACCTTCGTCAAGGACGCGCTGTCGGCCTCCGACCGCCCGGAACTGACCTCTGCGAAGATCATCATCTCCGGGGGTCGTGCGCTGGGTTCCGCCGAAAAGTTCAGGGAAGTCATCCTGCCGGTCGCCGACAAGCTCGGTGCCGCCGTCGGCGCCTCGCGTGCTGCCGTCGATGCCGGTTACGCCCCGAACGACTGGCAGGTCGGCCAGACCGGCAAGGTCGTCGCCCCTGATCTCTACATCGCCTGCGGCATCTCAGGCGCCATCCAGCACCTCGCCGGCATGAAGGATTCGAAGGTCATCGTCGCGATCAACAAGGACGAGGAGGCCCCGATCTTCCAGGTTGCCGACTACGGCCTCGTCGCCGATCTCTTCGACGTCCTGCCAGAGCTGGGGCAGTCCGTCTAGCCCAGCGTTAATGCGACTTTTCGATCGGGTGCGGCTGGGGAAATCACGAGTTTAGGATTTGGAATGGCTTTGGTTCGGCTGCGGCGGAAATATAGAGCGGGTGGGACGGGTACCCGCCCGCCGTGACCTCAAGCGCGTAGAGCTTCGATGTTGCAAGCATTCGACAAACGCCGGAGGCTCGATCAAGGTAGGCGCCATGCCTTCCCCAACCGCAGACGATGCAATCGCAGCTTACGGACATTTTACGCAAGTAACGATCGTTTTCCGGCCCAACGGGGTCCTCCCATTCGTAGATCAGTCTTGGCTTTGGCGATCGGAGAGCAAAGAGATTTCCGATAACAAGACCACCGAACCCCCACGATTTTGCAAAGGCGATACATCTGCGAAGCGTCGGATCGATGCTGTGGGCGTCGGCGGTGGACGGATTGAGCATCAGGAAGCCAACAGCTTCCTTCCGAGGGTCCCACTGCCGCTCCAGCCGGTAGCGGTAGCAGCCACACTCTGAAAACAGTGCAGACGAGATGGTGAAGTCGCTCATTCGCCTTTCCGTCATCTGCCAATCCTGATGCGTTGCCAGACCGGGCGCACCCACTGCTTCAGATGTCCTCCCAGGGGAAAGAGTCCAGCCGCTCCGCCCCACGGGATGTGACAAGCACTTGAGTTTCCAGCTTGATGCTCTCCGAACCTGCCTCCGCGATCAGACTTTCGACATTGAGAACCATGTTCTCTTCAATGAAACCGCCGAAGTTCTGGTCGAAATCGGGGTGCAGCAGGATGCCGGGCCATTCGTCGGCCATTCCAGTCCCATGCACTGCCAGAGTATAGCGATAAGGCTGGTACTTTTCAGGAATGCGCCAGCTCCTTTCGTTGAATTCGACGAATGTCATGCCGGGACGAATGATCGACAGGTTGTGCTCGATCTGGTCCAGTGCTGCGGAATAAAGCTCCCTTTGCCTGTCATTCATTGCCACATGGCCGCAGGTCCACGAGCGCGAGAGGTCGGCGCAATATCCGTACGGTCCGATCATGTCGGTATCGAAAGAGATCATCTCGCCGCGCTTTGTCACGTAGTCGGAGCACTCCTGGTACCAGGGATTGGTCCTTGGGCCGGCGGTCAACAGCTTCGTCTCGAGCCACTCGCCGCCGCTTCGGGCGTTTTCAAAGTGCAGCTCCGCCCAGATTTCCCGCTCGGTTCGTCCGGGCTCGGACATCTCGTACATGCGCGCCATGCCGGCTTCACACACACGGATCGTCCAGCGCATCAGTTCGATTTCTTCGGGGCTTTTGATCGAGCGCGCTCGTTCGGCCAGTTCCTGGCCGTCGAGCAACTGAAAACCGCGCTTTCGAAGCTCGGATGCCGGCGCTGGTTCCAGCCTGTCGACCGCGAGCCTCTTGTTGCGACCGTGGGACGTCAGGATATCTGCAATCTCGTCGGCCCAGTCCTGCATCCTTTGCTCGACCAGATTGCCTGACGTGAAGAACAGGAAGGATTTCGACGTCCGGATTTCATCGATACCGGGAAGTCCGTCATTGACGTGCTCTGCGCCCTCGAATTCGAACATGATTGCCGGGCCATCAGCCAGAATGAGCGCATATCGGGAGGGGTTATGCATCGTCCAGATGCTCATGTTCGATGAATCGAACGCATAACGGATGTTGACGGGATCGTATAAGAGCAGCGCCGAACAATCCCATTCCCGCATTTTCGATCGAAGGCGGGTCAGACGATATCGTCGCGCGGTATCGAGCGTCTGGAGGGGGATCGGACTGATGAGCGGCCGGTCGGTTCCTGCTGGATTGAGATAGGCCTGCTTGCGTTCGTCCTTGAATACCGAGGAGCCCTGGTCGGAAATGCTGTCGCTAAGCAGCATGGTCGATCCCTAATTGTTGTCGAAGGAGAGGGTGCCGGGCCTGTGCCGGCCCTAGCGGTCAATCACCAAGTCGCTGAGAGGCTTGGAGCAGCAAGGCAGGAACAACCCGGCGTCGATCTCTCTTTGCCTTATGCCGCCATTGTGGTTCATATCCACCGCACCGGAAACCAGCTTCGACTTGCAGGTACCGCAGACGCCGTTGGAGCAGGATGACGGCAGCCGCACGCCCGATTTCTTGGCGCAGGAAAGCACCGTCTGGTCGTCTGCGACCTCGATCTTTTTCGATTGTTTGGCGAACTCGACCTGGAAAACCTTGTTTGGGATCGTGGCCTCGCCGATGGCCGCCGGTTCCTCGATGATGGCGGCGTCGAAGCTCTCTTCGATGTAGCTCCCCTGGGGCACGCCGAGTTGCGCGGTGATCGAGCGTGCCGCGGCCATGAAAGGTGCTGGACCGCAGCACATTACGGTTCTTTCCGCGATATCCGGCACGGCGAGCTTCAGGAATTCGGGCGAGATGCGCCCCGTCAGCCCCGGCCAGGATGGCTCTCCATCGACGCTTTCGGGCAGAAACTGCAGGCGAAGACCCTTCATTCGTGCCGCAAGACAGCTCAACTCATCGCGAAAGATCAGGTCGACCGGCGAGCGGGCGGCATGAAGAAAGACGATGTCGGCAGGCTCGCAGCGATCCGCAAGACCGCGCAGAATGGACATCACTGGCGTAATGCCGGAGCCGCCGGAAAGAAGCAGAAGCTTCGGCGCGGCAACGCGCGGGCAGACGAAATAGCCGAGCGGGCCCTGAGCCTTCACGGTCATCCCGCTTTGCATGTTGTCATGAAGCCAGTTCGATATTCTTCCGTTCACGACGCGCTTCACCGTCACGGTGAAAGCGTTGGAGCGGTGCGGTGACGAGGAGATGCTGTAGCAGCGGGCCTCGGCGTCATCGCCCATCGGGAAGTCGAAGAGGAAGTATTGCCCGCCGTCGAAGCTGAAGCGCTTGCCTTGCGGCGACGCAAAGGTGAAGCTCTTGACGTCATGAGTTTCCTGATGGACGTCCAGGCACACCAGTGTGTCGTCGTGCTCGGGATCCCATGTATCGCGCGAGACTGAGCCGTCCTGCTTCAGTGCGAAATCAATATCCATTTGCGCGCATCCGATCGATATACCAGGTTGCGAACTTGTCGAGGTTCGTCTCCGAGAATTGCGAGTAGGGGCCCGGCAGATAAGCAGGATCGAGCGCGCCGGCATGGGAGCGCGCCACCAGGTCAGCGTCCTGGTCGGTTGTGGCAATCCAGACGTCAGTGAGCTTGTCGTGATCGTAATCGACGCCCTCGACTGCATCCTTGTGCACCAGCCACTTCGTCCGCACGAGCGTCTTGCCCGCGGACAGCGGGATCACGATGGCGATCACAGCATGATCGCCCATGAAGTGGTTCCAGGAGTTGTGACCCCAGAGATGGGTGTCCCCCAGGTCCTTCCGCGTCATCTGGCCGAGCAGCCGCGATGATGCGGCGGTGGCGTCATGGGTCTGGGACTCGCCTGCGCCGGCGATGATCAGCCTTTGCGTGCGGAAATTCGTGGCGCAGTCGGAGAGTTGCTCGACGGCGGCAGATGGGAAGCCATCCGCCTCCCATGCCCTGGTCCGCTCCTCATACAGCCGGAAATGCTCTTCAGCCTGCGCGCGATCCTCAGGGTTCAAGGTTTCCGGGTCAAAGCCGAAGTCGAGGTCGACGAAGGACACGCAGAGCTCGGGATGGTTTGCCGAACAGTGGTAGCACTCACGATTGTTCTCCATCGTCAGCTTCCAGTTGCCCTCCTCGATCACATCAGTCTGATGCGCGACCTTCGCATTGCGAATGTCGTAGGGAGCAAGGCGCTCGACCATCGTGCTTTCGAGGACGTCGATGTCCTCTGGTGGGGTGTCGGAAAGGCAGACATAAATGAGCCCGCCGATCGACTTGAAGGTCACAGGCTTCAGTCCGTGACAGTCCTTGTCGAAGTCCTTGCCCATGTGGGGAGCATAGCTGAGCTCTCCCGTAAGCTCATAGGTCCAGGTGTGATAGGGGCAGACCAGCTTTGAAACGATCGTTTTTCCTGCGTCCAACAGGCGCGAGCCACGGTGGCGACAGACGTTGTGCAGCACCCGGATGTCGCCGTCGTCATCTCGCAGAAGGATGAGGCTCGTCTTGCCGATGTCGATGACAGTGGCATCGCCAGCTTCCGGGACGTCGCAGTCGAGACCGATGCAGATCCAGTGTTTGTGGAAGAAAACGTCGATGTCCGCTTCGAAGACGTCTTCACGCGTATAGAGACCGGCGGGCAGCGAGTGCCCGTTCGTGCGAGCGTCGAGAAGGGCGGAGATGGAAGAGGGAAGTTTGTTTAGCATGAGAGCCCCTTATGCTTGCCTTCCTGCAGACTGCTCTTGCTCCCAAGGCTCTTCAACGGCATAAATTCTCAAGTTCGCATAATGAATGGTAATGTGACGGGGCATGAAATGCAGTTTCGCAGGCGTTTGCCGTCGATGACGGCGCTGATCATGCTGGAAGCGGTCCTTCGCCGAAAGAGTTTTACCCTTGCGGCAGGCGAGCTCGGGGTTACCCAGGCGGCCGTCAGCAGGCAAATCGCGCTGCTGGAAGAAGAGCTGGGGCAGCCGATGTTCGTGCGCAAGCACCGCGCGATCGAGCCGACTGCCGCCTGCCTCGTGCTGGGGGCGTCGCTCGCGCAGAGCTTCTCGAACATTTCCGATGCGATCGATGCCATCAAGGGGGCGGCCCAGGATGTGGTCACCATCGGCGCGACCGTGGCTTTCTCGTCGTTCTGGCTGCTTCCGCGGCTCGCCGATTTTCGCGATCAGAATCCGGGCATTCAGATCCGCGTCATCTCCCAGGATGCGAAAATCGATCTGGACAGCGGTGCCGTCGATCTTGCCATCCGTTTCGGGCTGCCACCTTTCAACGACGCAACGGTGATCGCCTCGCGCGGCGACGTCATAATGCTCGTCTGCTCGCCTGACTACCTCGACCGGCGTGGCAACGGCCCATTGGCCGCGACTGACGAGTTCATCGAGACCGATGCTGAAGACCGATCCTGGCTGTCGTGGGGCCAATGGCTCGCCGAACTTGGCGTGCACTTCGAGGTGAAGCCGTCTCTGCGCTTCAGTCACTACACGGAGACGATCTTCGCTGCGCGCGCCGGTCAGGGGGTTGCGCTTGGCTGGGGCACCCTTGTTCAGACATTCCTTGATGACGGCACGTTGGTGGCGCTCGATGAGACGAGACTGTCCCCGGAAGGCCGGTACAATGTCCTGCTGCCATTGAAATCCAGAAGGACGGTGGCGATCGACCGGGCCTCGTCGTGGCTTACCGCTGCGCTTCACAAGTGATTGTGCCGCCGTCCTGAGCGACAATGGCCATTGGCTCCAGTCGTGCAAGAAATCTGACTCCCAGCCATTTCTTGCGCAGCCAAGCGCGCCGGCCGGGCACCAAGAGCACGTTCGAAGCCATCCCGAAACTGTCGTTGATATCTAGCGTCCGAGCTTCCTTGAGCAGATCCAGGAAGAGGAAATTTGACGTGTGACTTGACTGTCTATCATATGTCTACATAATGTCTTCCAAAAGGAGATCCAATGATTGACGGCATGATCACCGACCCTCCGAACATCGACCGCAAGGCCAGCCTCGGTCTTGCGCTGCGACAACGGATCCTGACCATGGAGCTTGCTCCGGGCGCGGTCCTGGACGAGGTGGCGCTCAGCGAGGAGTTCGGCCTGTCGCGCCCGCCGGTGCGAGAACTGATGCGCCAGATGGCCGGCGAAGGCTACATCGAGTTGGAGGCCAACCGGGCTGCGCGGGTCAGCTCGATGAGCTACCAATCCCTGCGGGATTTCTTTCTTCTGGCGCCGATGATCTACATCACGGCAAACAAGCTTGCCGCCGAGAACCGGACCCGGGCGGAACTCGACGCTCTCAGGCAGATCCAGCAATCCTTCCAGAAGGCGATCGATGCCAACGATGTGGACGGTCGCGTGTTCTACAACGATCAGTTTCATCGCCAGCTCGGCGAAATGGCTCACAACGTCTATCTCGTTCCGAGCCTCCGCAGGCTTCAGATCGACCACGCCCGGATCGGGAAGATCTTCTACACGCATCCAAATACGCCGCGTATGCAGGAGGAGCTCGAACTTGCTTCCAGGCAGCACGAGGAAATGATCGAAGCCGTCGAACGGCGCGACGTCGACGCTGCGGGTGAGCTTGCGCGCCTGCATCTCGAACTCTCTCGCAGAAACATGGCGATGTATGCCACCCCGGAGGGTCTCGAGGCGCCGACGCTCTAGAGGCCGACATCGCGACCTCATCGGCGCGCTTGCCGGGGGTAAGATTCTGATCATGCGGCGCGCGACATTCGATGTTCGCGCGGCCGAACAATGCGGGCTGCTCACGGCAATCTTGCACGAGCTTGCGACAGGTTACCTCAGGAGGATCAAACGAATGTCAGAGTTCCAGTTTCCAGGCCTCAATCTCGCGATCACCACGCCTTTCGACGACGCGGGGCGGATCGACTACATCAGTCTGGAGCGCAACATTGAGCGATATCTGGCGGCTGGCGTTCGCAGCTTCCTCCTCAGTTCGGGAACAGGCATGCACGTCTATCTTTCCAAGGAGGAATCCGAGGGGCTGATCAGACGTGGGGCGCGGATCGTGAATGGTAGGGCCAAGATCATCGCCCAAACCTCTGCGCTTCTCGTTGAAGAGGCCGTGGAGCGCACGGCGCGCGCCCGCGATGCCGGCGCCGAAGGCGTGATGGTTCTTCCGCCGTTCTTCGAAGGGCCGACCGACGACCAGGGCATCGTCGACTTCTACGCCGAGGTTGCCGGGGTTGGCCTTCCGGTGATCGGTTACAACGTTCCGCAGGCTGTCGGTGTCGCGATCACGCCGGAGCTATTGCTCAAGTTAAGCGAAATTCCCGGCTTTTGCGCCGTCAAGGATAGCGGTGGCGATCTCGGCAAGCAGGCGGAACTCATTCGCACCGGCAAGTTCGTCATGAATGGCGCCGACAATCTCGTTCCCTACGCGCTTTATGCCGGCTGCCACGGTCTGATCTGGGGAGGCGCGAACTTTGCGCCCAGAACATGCCTCGCAATCGTCGATGCCGCCGCCAGGGGGAACTGGGCTGAGACCCGTGAGCTCTGGAAGCTGCTCGAGCCGGTGATGGCCCTTCTTTCAAAGGGCGACTACGTTCAAACCGTCTATGCTGCCGCGCATCTGGCTGGATACGGTGCCGGGTCCCCGAGAAAGCCCCTGCGCGCGCTTTCGTCCGATCGCATTCCGGCGCTGCGGCAGTCGATCGAAACGCTCATCGAGCGGGAGGCGATTTGACGTGCCGCGCACTTCCAACGAGGTCTTCGTCGCATCCAGGCTTCCGAAACGCGCCGGTGTTTCAGGCTGGGTGGCGACGCTCCCGTCGCGAAGGCCGCATCCAGCGCTGCATGGTTCGTCTACCGCTGATGTCGCGATCATCGGCGCCGGCTTTGCCGGCCTTTCCGCGGCCCGGCGGATTTCGCGCCTCGACCCCGCCGTGCGTGTTGCGATCCTGGAAGCAGGGATCGTCGGTGAGGGGCCGGCAGGTGCGAATTCGGGCTTCATCATCGACCTTCCGCACGAGGTTTCTGCCGACGATTTCAATGGAGAATCCGAGGACAGGTTCAGCCAGTCCGTCCTGATACAGCGCTCGGCGATTGCCTTGGCCACGGAAATGGCCGTCGAATATGGCTGGGGCAGCGACATTTTCGACCAGTGCGGGCGATATAGTGTTGCGATCAGTCCCGAAGGCGACAAGCACCTCACGGATTACGCAGCGCGTCTTTCCAAGATGGGCGAGGATCACCGATTGCTGAGTGCCGGCGACATTGCGGCCGTGACCGGATCGTTCGCCTACACGTCCGGTCTCTTTATGCCCGGTACGGTTATTGTTCAACCGGCCGCCTATATTCGCGCTGTTGCCGACGGCTTGAACGAGTCGATCAGACTTTACGAGCAGACGCCGGCGCTTTCGTTCGAGCGTTTCGGGAACGGCTGGCTCATCAAGACGCCGCAGGGCTCGGTGCAGGCGGAAAAGATCATTCTGGCAAACAACGGTCACGCAGAAAGCTTCGGCTTCTTCCGGGGGCAGCTTTTGCATGTCTTCACATACGCCTCGCTTACAGAAGAGTTCGATCCCTCTCGCCTTGGCGGAGAACGGAAATGGGCGGCAACGCCAGCTCTGCCGATGGGAACCACCGTTCGCCGTATCAACACGACAGGCGGTGACCGGATTCTGATCCGCTCGCGTTACAGCTACAATCCGGGCATCAAGGTGAATGACGCCGCGATCGTGCGGGCCGGGTACCTGCATGACGGGAAGTTTGTTCAGCGCTTCCCCAGCCTACATGGTGTGGGAATGCAGTATCGCTGGGCGGGCGCCATGGCTCTGACACGCAATCATGTCCCGGCCTTTGGCGAAATCGCGCGCAACGTGTTTGCCGCATGCGGCTGCAATGGCCTTGGGGCCTCGAACTCGACGGCATCGGGAATTGCTGCCGCCGAACTCGCTCTGGGTCACGAGTCCGAACTCGGCCGGGTCTACGCCAGACTGGCCGCGCCGACGGCACTGCCGCCGCAGCCGCTCACAACGATCGGCGCGAAGCTCCATCTTGCATATCGCGAATGGCGTGCCGGGGCAGAGTGATCGCCGGGTCCGACCTAAGGGTTTCTTAGTACTCTAAAGCGCTAAGCCACCGGCCTCGTCGGAGAAAGCCGCGCTGGAGCTGGGTGCGCACCACCGCTTGTGGTCCTCGATCATTCGCTCTTGGACGACGAGAGTCCCAGCCGGTCGCCATCGTTGATCTGCGCCTCTCCCCGCTTTTCCAAGGCCAATATTGGACATCTCGCTCCCGGTTTTGCGAACGATGAAATAGAAAAACACCAAGGAATATCAATTACATATAGACACGCTCCCCTGAAATTGTATTTCCATTAAACTTTTATTGTGTACGCAAAGTACACAATTTATTGACAGCATATTAGATGCGTGCCATGTTTTAGCCATAGCCCAACCAACGGCGTGGAGTGACGCATGGCGAAGACCGTGAAGAGCAACCTGTACGAGGACTTGAAACGTCAAATCCTGACAATGGAGCTCGATCCAGACGCCGATCTCGATGAAGCCAGCCTGAGCGAACGCTATGGCCTTTCCCGGACGCCGGTGCGGGACATCTTCCGGCGGCTGGCAGGCGAGGGCTATGTCGATATTCGTGAGAACCGCGGCGCGCGCGTCATTCCGATGAACCACGCCACGCTCAGAAACTTCTTCCTGGTTGCGCCGATGATCTATGCGGCCATCGGGCGTCTGGCGGTGCAGAACTTCAAGTCACAGCAGCTGGCAGACTTGAAGCGGACGCAGGATCGCTTCCGCAAGGCGAGCGCGAACGGCGATGCGCTGGACATGGTCCTCGAGAACAATCGTTTCCACGAGATCTTCGGTGAGATGTCGGCAAACGTGTACTTGCAGCCAAGCCTCGGCCGTCTGCTCATCGACCACGCCCGAATTGGCCACACCTTCTTCCGACCGAAGAACGAGGACATGAAGCGCAGGCTTCAGCTGGCGGTCGAACACCATGACGCATTCATCGAAGCGCTTTCGGCGCACGACGAAGATGCCGTCGTCGATCTCGTCTTCGAGCACTGGGAATTGTCCCGCGAGAACATGGAGATGTTCATCGCGCCGCAGGGGCTCAAGGCGGACGTCCTGATCGGCGGTCCCGCCGCCAAAACATTGGAGAAATCACAGTGAAGTTCGAGGGGATCTATACCCCGGCCATCACGCCGCTCGATGCAAGCGGACAGATTGACCGGAAGGCTTTCGCGGCGGTGCTGGAGTCTCTGATCGAGGCCGGGGTTCACGGGATTATCGTCGGCGGATCGACCGGCGAGTACTACGCCCAGACAAGCCAGGAGCGCTTCGACCTGGCGTCCCAGGCGAAGGACGTCATCGCAAACCGCTTGCCGCTCATCATCGGAACGGGCGCGACCAGGACTGAGGATTCGGTCGAATACGCGAAGGCCGCCAAGGAAATCGGCGCCGATGCGATCCTCGTTTCCACGCCTCCCTATGCGCTCCCGACCGAGCGGGAAAATGCGGTTCACGCGCTCACCATCGACCGTGCGGCCAATCTGCCGATCATGCTCTACAACTACCCGGCTCGCATGGGTGTGGTGATGGGCGAGGAGTATTTCTCGCGCGTCGGCAAGTCGAGGAATGTCGTCGCCATCAAGGAAAGTTCCGGCGACATGAGCAACCTGCATCTGCTCGCCAGGAAGTTCCCGCATATCGCGCTTTCCTGTGGCTGGGACGACCAGGCGCTGGAGTTCTTCGCATGGGGCGCAAGAAGCTGGGTTTGCGCGGGATCGAATTTCCTGCCGAAAGAGCATGTCGCTCTCTATGAGGCCTGTGTGGTCGAGAGGAATTTCGACAAGGGCCGCGCCATCATGACCGCGATGTTGCCGCTGATGGACTTCCTCGAATGCGGCAAGTTCGTCCAGTCGATCAAGCACGGCTGCGAGATCATCGGCCTTGGGGCCGGTTCGGTGCGCGCGCCGCTTCGCCCGCTCAATTCGGAAGAAAAGCGAACACTCCAGACCGTCGTTGCCACCTTGAAGCGCACGGTCGGCCAGATCACGTCGGGAGCCAATTGTCATGCATGAACCATTGACCGCCGCCGAATACAGGGCGATCGCAGCCGACTTACAGTTTCCGACGAACGCGTTCATTGACGGCGCATTTCGTCCGGCAAGCTCTGGCAAGACTTTCAAGTCCAGCAATCCCGCGACCGGCGAGACCCTTGCCATCGTTGCAGCCTGTGACAGCACGGACGTCGATTGTGCCGTACTCAAGGCGAGGGAGGCGTTCGATGATGGCCGCTGGCGGCTGCGCTCGCCATCCGAGCGCAAAGGCGTGCTCTTGCAGCTTGCCAAGCTGATTGAGCGCAATCGTCACGAGCTTGCCGTGATGGAAAGCCTCGATAGTGGCAAGCCGATCCGCGAGTGCCAGACAGTCGACGTGCCCGATACCATTCATACGCTGCGCTGGCATGCCGAGCTGGTTGACAAGCTCTACGACAACACGGCGCCCGTCGGATCGAATACGCTGACAATGATCGTGCGCGAGCCTGTCGGCGTCGTCGGCTGCGTTCTGCCCTGGAACTTTCCCCTCCTTATGCTTGCATGGAAGATCGGCCCCGCTCTGGCGGCGGGATGCTCCGTCGTCGTCAAACCCGCTGAGGACACGACGCTGACGACGCTTCGCATCGCCGAGCTTGCTCATGAGGCGGGCATCCCTGCCGGCGTCTTCAACGTCGTCACCGGAAGCGGCAAGGATGTCGGCGAGCCACTCGGCCTGCACATGGACGTGGATATGATCGCCTTTACAGGTTCGACGCCGACGGGACGTCGCTTCCTGCGCTATGCGGCGGACTCCAATCTGAAGCGCGTGGTACTCGAATGCGGCGGCAAGAATCCGGCAGTCGTTCTCGACGACGCTGAAGATCTCGACCTTGTCGCCGAGCAGGTCGTCAATGGCGCCTTCTGGAACATGGGCGAGAATTGCTCGGCCACATCGCGGCTGATCGTGCATGAAAGCGTCAAGGACGAGCTGCTCAACCGGATCGGCGCTTACATGCGTGAATGGAAGACCGGCGACCCACTCGACCCGGAAAACCGCATCGGTGCCCTCGTCAACAAGGCTCATTTCGAAAAGGTCGCTACCTTCCTCGACGATGCGAAGAAGGAAAAGCTTTCTGTCGCGCACGGCGGCAAGACGCGCGACGGCATCTTCGTCGAGCCAACGGTGGTCGAAGGCGTCACCCCGTCCAGCCGGCTTTTCAAGGAGGAGATTTTCGGGCCGGTTCTCTCGGTCACGACTTTCAATTCCATCGCCGAGGCGATCGCCCTCGCCAACGATACGAATTATGGTCTGACGGCTTCGATCTATACCGGAAGTCTCAAGAACGCGATCAAGCTCTCACGCGAAATCCGCGCAGGCGTTGTGACAGTCAACTGCTTTGGAGAGGGGGATGCGACGACGCCGTTCGGAGGCTACAAGGAGTCCGGCTTCGGCGGTCGCGACAAGTCCATCTTCGCCCACGACAATTATTGTGAGCTGAAGACGATCTGGATCGACGTTTCCGATCGCTCGGTCGACGAGACGATCCGATGACGAAGACTGTGGTCAGACGGCTTCCTGCTGAATCCGGCGTCTCTGGCTGGGAGGCGATCAGCAACCGCATTGCCCCCATGCGGACGCTCGAGGGCAGCGTGACGGCCGACTGGCTCATCGTCGGCGCGGGGTTTGCGGGATTGTCCGCGGCGCGACGACTTTCGCAAATCCGACCGCACGACAAGATCGTCGTCATGGAAGCCGGTGAGGTGGCAAAGAGCACGGCAGGCCGAAATTCCGGTTACATGATCGATGTGCCGCACAACCTCTCGGCTGGCGAATATTCCGGCGCCAGCGAGGCGGCAACGACGCTTGAGATGGCGCAAAACCGCTTTGCGATCGATTTCGCAAAAAGTGCCGCGGACGAATACGGGATGTCCCGGGAAACATTCGACCCGTCGGGCAAGATCAATGCCGCTGCAACGGCGAGGGGAATGAGGCTGAACGTCAGCTATGGCGAGTCGCTCCGGCGCATCGGCGAAAAGCACATGTTTCTCGATCGATCCCAAATGCGCGAGCTCACAGGCTCGGACTACTACCTTGGCGGCCTCTACACGCCCGGCGCGGTCATGATCCAGCCAGCTGACTACGTCCGCGGCTTTGCGGCCGGGGTCGGGCAACGTGTGACGATCTTCGAGCGCTCGCCTGTGACGGAACTCCGGCGTGAGGGAGGGACCTGGACCGCCAAATCGACAAACGGGACGGTCACCGCGCCGAAGGTCATCCTGGGCGTCAACGGGCATATCGAGGACTTTGGCCACTTTCGCGGACGGTTGATCCATATATTTGCCTACGCCTCGATGACGGCTCCGTTCGCCGCGGACGATGCCGCGCACGCAGCTTCCGGACAAGACCGGTGGGCCTTGCTCCCGGCCGATGCCATGGGGGCGACGGTTCGCAAGATCACATCGAACGGCCTTTCGCGGATCGTGCTTCGGACGAGATACACCTATGACAGAACGATCACCGTCACCGACAAGCGCCTTGCCAAGCTCGCGGCCGCTCATCGTCGGTCGCTGGATGCGCGCTTTCCGAAATTGACCGATTTGCCGTTCCAATACAGTTGGGCCGGACGTCTCTGCCTCAGTCGCAATCATGTGCCGGCCTTCGGCGAAATCGACGACGGGTTGTTCTCGGCCTGCTGCGAAAATGGCCTTGGGACCGTGAAGAGCACGCTTGCCGGCGTGCTGGCTGCCGAGCTGGCGACAGGAACCGGCTCGGAACAACTCGACAAATACATGGATCATGCGGCGCCCACGAGACTGCCGCCCGAGCCGCTGGCATGGCTGGGGATCAATTCTGTGATCCGGTTGCAGGAATTGCGTGCAGGCCGCGAGGGATGATCCCTCGCCGCGCAATGTGAAGACTGAGGCTACCCGCACGTCTTCAATGAAAATGGGAACAAAGAACTAGGAGTAAGAGCAATGAAGGCTTTGTGGAAAGCGCTCTGCGCGGCTGCGATGGTCGGGATCAGCATTCTTCCTGCCCGGGCGGAGGAAAAGACGATCACCATGGGCACGATGTCATGGGAAGACCTGACGCCCATCACCGGTATCACCAAGAAGGTTCTCGAAGACGCCGGCTATACCGTCAAGGTGACCGAGTTCTCCGAATGGGGCATCGCCTATGCTGCTCTTGCCAAGGGCGACATCCAGGTTCTCACCTCGCAGACGGACTATGTCGCTCAGGATTACTGGAACAAGAACAAGAGCCGGCTGGAGAAGATCTCACCGGTTTCGCACGGTCTCTACCAGGGCATCGCCGTCCCGAAATACGTTCCGATCGACTCTCTGGAACAGCTCAATGAGAACGCCGACAAGTTTGGCGGCAAGATCATCGGCATCGAGCCGGGCGCCGGCCTGATGCGGGACTCGTCCAACGCCGTCAAGGACTACGATATCAAGTTGCAGCTTGTCGAAGGCAGCACGGCTGCAATGACGGCGGCGCTCAAGTCGGCCTATGACCGCAAGGAGTGGATCGCCGTCACGATCTGGGAGCCGTCATGGATGGTCCAGAAATACGAGGTGAAGTATCTCAAGGATCCGAAGGGCGTCTTCCCGCCGCCGCAGAGCTACTACTGGATCGGCCAGAAAGGCTTTTCCGAAGAGAACCCTCACGCCCGTGAGGTCATGGCAAGCGTCTACGTTCCGATCGCCGACATCACCGCCATCAACGGCGAGGTGAAGGACGGCAAGACAATGGATCAGGCCGTCGAGGGCTGGATCGCAGCGCACGCTGACCTGATCAAGCGCTGGGAAAACATCAAGAAGAACTAGTTGCGCAGGGCCGTCCGATCCGGTCGGACGGCCTTTGAAGCCCAACGAGAAAAGCCAGCACCAATTGGCTCAAGGGGATCGCTATGAAAGCCGCAAATGCCGATACCAATGAAGTCCTGATTGACTGCCAATCCCTCTGGAAGGTCTTTGGAGACAAGTCCGCCGCCGCCATGAAATCGATCACCGAGCGCGGACTTGGCAAGAAGGACGTGCTGAAGGAGTTCAACTGCGTCGTCGGCGTTTCCAACGCCAGCCTGCAGGTCCGGCGCGGCGAGATCTTCTGCATCATGGGCCTGTCAGGCAGTGGAAAGTCGACGCTCATCCGATTGCTCAACAAGCTGATCACGCCAAGCGCCGGAAAGGTGTTCGTAAAGGGCAAGGATATCGCCGCCTTGTCTCCGGGCGACCTCCGGCAGATGCGCGCCAAGAACATCGGCATGGTATTTCAAAGCGTTGCGCTGCTCCCGCACCGTACGGTGCTCGAAAATGCGGCCTTTGGGCTGGAAGTTCAGGGCATCCCCAAGCCCGAGCGCAACAAGACCGCCAAGGCTGCGCTGGAGACGGTCGGGCTGGCAGACTGGGTCGACCGTTACCCGAAGGAATTGTCCGGCGGCATGCAGCAACGCGTCGGCCTTGCCCGCGCGCTTGCCTCAGATCCGGAAATCATCCTCATGGACGAGCCTTTCAGCGCGCTTGATCCGCTGATCCGTCGTCAGCTTCAGGACGAGTTTCGCCAACTCACAAAATCGCTCGGCAAGTCCGCCGTCTTCATCACCCATGACCTCGACGAAGCGATCCGCATCGGCGATCGCATCGCCATCATGAAGGATGGCGTCATTATCCAGACGGGTACCGCCGAGGAGATCATTCTCAATCCGGCGGATGACTATGTCGCCGAGTTCGTCGCAGGCATATCGCGACTTCACCTGATCAAAGCGCACTCCGTGATGCACAGCGTCAGCGAGTTTCAGCGCAGCGAGCCACACAACGACATCTCATCGCTGGTGCGAACCACTCCGGACGCCGACATCGACGAACTGATCACGTTGACCATGCAGACAGACCGCGACGCTATCGCCGTCGTCGACAACGATCAGGTTGTCGGCGTCGTCACGCCGCGCAGCCTCCTCATGGGCGTCAAGGGCACCTCCAACAGCGATCGCGTGGCCGCCTGATCGCAGAACGGGAGCTGAGTGACATGGACATATCAAGCTTCACAGACATCTTCGACGAATGGACAGACACCGCGCTCGAGTGGGTAAGCGAAAACGGAGAATCCCTCTTCGACTACGTCAGGTGGGTTCTTGAGGGCCTCTACGATGGGATCCTCTGGTTGCTGCAGCTTCCGCCATTCTACGTCGTCGCAATCGTGGTGGCGCTGGTGGGCTGGCGGCTGGTGAACGCCTGGTTTGCGATCCTCAGTGGCGCTGCGCTTCTCCTGTGCTTTTCCATGGGGCTCTGGTCCGAAACAATGAGCACCCTGGCACTGGTTCTGACGGCGACGGTGATTGCGCTCGCGGTCGGCATCCCTGTCGGGATACTGGCAGGCTTCTTTACGGCACTCGACCAGTTCATGGAACCGGGTCTGGACCTGATCCAGACGCTTCCGCCGTACATTTATCTCCTGCCTGCCATCGCGCTCTTGGGCTACGGCCCGGCGACAGCGCTTATCGCCACCATCGTGGTTGCCATGCCGCCGGCAATCCGGCTGACCTCGCTTGGTATCCGCATGACGCCAAGGGAGTTCATCGAGCTTGGTGAGGCAAGCGGAATGCGCCCGAGCCAGATGTTTTTCAAGATCCGCCTGCCATTTGCTCTTCCCAGCATCATGGCTGGCATCAACCAGAGCCTGATGATGGCGTTCGGCATGGTCGTCATCGCCGGTATCGTCGGCTCCGGCGGCCTTGGCGAAACGATCTACGGCGCGATCCGCACGCTCGACATTGCGACATCCATCAACGGGGCGATCGCCATCGTCGTTCTGACCATGGTCATCGACCGCATGACCCAAAGTGCGGGCCGGCTTGGCGCAGGGAGGTATTCATGAACCCTTCGATACTCAAGTTTTCGCCAGGGGCTTTCCTCGCTCCGGCGGTCGACTGGCTGAACACGAACCTGCATCCCTTGTTCGCTGCAATCAGCTATGTGGTGGAGGCAGTGTTGTCGGCAATCGAGGCAGCGCTCCTGTTCGTCCCGCCTTTCGCCCTTATTGCGATTGTCGTCGTCGCGGCCTTCCTTGCGGTCAATCTTCGCGCGGCCATCCTTGCCGGCCTGTGCCTGGGGTTTTGCCTGATCGTGGGGCTTTGGACGGCATCGATGCAGACCGTCGCACTGGTGACGGTCGCCGTCTTGATCTCCGTGCTCATCGCGTTTCCGATTGGCGTCCTCTGCTCGCGCTACAAGACCCTCGAAGCCTTCGTGCGCCCAGTCCTCGATGTGATGCAGACCGTGCCGCCGTGGGTTTATCTCATCCCCGCTGTGATGATCTTCAGCCTTGGGCGGGTGCCGGCCATCATCGCAACGATCGTCTACGGTATTCCGCCGATGCTGCGATTGACGACTTTGGCCTTCAACCAGGTGCCGCACGAATACGTCGAGCTTGGCAGCGCCATCGGAGCGCCCCCTCGTTCCGTGCTCTGGAAGATTGAGATTCCGCTCGCCAAGCAGACTCTGTTGGTCGGCCTCAACCAATGCATTCTTCTTTCCCTGGCCATGGTCGTTCTGGCGGGCCTGGTCGGGGCAGGTGGCCTTGGCGCCGAGGTGACGCGCGGTCTGACCCGCATGGAAATGGGACTGGGCTTGCGCGCGGGTCTCGCAATCGTGGCTGTTGCGCTCTTGCTCGATCGAGTGAGCCGCGGTCTCCTCGATCGCGACAGAGGACCTCGGGCGGCCTGACATGAAGGAGATTGAGATGCGACCAGAAGACTATCGGCAGGCAGGAGCCGTCGGCAAATCCGCCAGCCGACTGAAGGTTGGTTTTGTTCTTGCCCGGTCTTTCACGCTTTCGGCGTTCGCGCTCTTCGTCGATACGCTGCGGCTTGCCAGCGACGAGCATGATCGTTCCGGACGGGTGATGGCGGACTGGCAGGTGCTCGGAAGTACGAGGCATCTGATCGCCTCCAGCTGTGGCGTGCAGGTGGCCCCGACGTCGGATTTCGTGGACCCGGCGAGGTTCGATTACATTGTGGTCGTTGGTGGGCTTCTCACCGCGAGAGACCCGGTCGATCACGATACGGTCAGGTTTCTCAAGCGTGCGGATGCCGCCAAAATCCCGTTGATCGGTCTCTGCACCGGATCGTTCATTCTTGCCGATGCGGGGCTGATGGACGCCCACGAGACCTGCGTGAGCTGGCTTCACTACAAGGAGTTTCGCGAGCGCTTTCCCGATCTCGCCGTGCGGTCGGATCGGATATTCAATCTGGATCGGCAACGCGGCTCCTGTGCCGGTGGCAGCAGTGCAGCCGATATCGCGGCAACCCTGGTGCGGCGGTACATCAGCCGGGAGGCTGAGAGAAATGCCTTGGAGGTCCTCCAGATCGAGAAGGCGCGTTCCGCCGGCGACATTCAGCCTCGGCGCCCGCTACACGACGACTACGAAGATAACCGCGTCAAGGCTGCAATGATCCTGATGGAGCAGCATGTCGAGGGGGGCATGACCATTCCCAGGCTCGCGACGTCGGTTCGCCTGTCGCGGCGACAGCTCGAAAGACTGTTTTTGGAGAAGGCAGGGATGTCTCCCGCGAAAGCCTATACCCGCGTTCGAATGGAGAGGGCACGCGCGCTGCTTGTGCAATCGAAGGCCTCTCTGATCGAAATCGCGCTCGATGTTGGATACGAGAACGCCTCCCACTTCACCCGAACGTTCAAACGCATATTCGGCCAGACGCCAACGCAACTTCGGGCTTCTGCACTGGGGTTTCAATAGATGCGCAAGGTCGGGACAATCAGCGAGTTGTGGCGCTACCCAGTCAGCTCCACCGCAGGCGAACTGATCGAGCAATGCGAGGTCACGGCGACCGGTGTCGTCGGCGATCGTCGGCTTGCGCTCGTTGATGCAGCGACGGGTGTCGTTGCTCATCCTGAGCGCGACAAGCGATGGCAGAAAGCGATCTTCATCAGATCGAGGACCATCTCGGATGGCACCGTGGAAATCAAGTTACCGGGCCACGACTGGCTGTCCGTCGATGCGCCGGGGTTGACGGAAGCTCTCACGGGGTTCTTCGAGTTCGAGGTAACTGTAATGCCATATGAACGCGCAAGGCCGGCGGATGATCGAACCAACTTCGCCATCGACCGGTATGACGTTTCGCCGCTTCACCTTCTGACAAGCGCGTCGGTCGACCATCTGAAGGCCATCCATCCCAACGGAGATCCCGACCGGCGCAGATTTCGCCCGAACATTTTTCTTGAAACCGGGCCGGATCTCTCCGGCTTCGCCGAACTGCAGTGGGTCGATGCACCTGTCCGTCTCGGACATGTCCCCGCAACGGTGATTGCACCGACCAAACGATGCGGGTTTACGATCATCGCTCAGGACGGACTGGAGAACGATCCGGAAATCCTTCGAAATGTGATGAAGTTTGGTAACCGTAACATGGGCGTCTACTGCCGACCCAACGAGCCAGGGGTCGTCCGTGTTGGAGATGCCGTTTTCATTTCCGCATGACCGTCCGGCTGCATCCCTCAGCTTAAGGCCGTCATCCTCGTTGAACCTTTGGGCCGCCAGCGAAGGCCGACATGACCGACCGACACTGAACGAGAAACCAGCAGGATGGAAACTTCGCCTTGGCACGTGAGTAGTTTTCAAGCTCGCACCCGCTTGCAGTCCTCGCCAAGGCCGTGGCCAGCGCCACGTTGGCGTTGCAACGAGGCGCTGAGACCTGAGAAAAAATCAGCCAATTGCTACTGGCAGACGCGCATGCTCTCCATATGCCATCCACCATCGTAGGCATTCGGCACCCGCCGGTCTTCGAACCAGCAACGCGGCGGTGGTGGAGGCGGCGGATCGATGTAGCGCGGCTCGCTGTTGTTTACGATCGCGCCACCGATCAACCCACCGATGACGCCGGCAGCCAGACCACCGGCAATCGCGGCGCCATTGTTGTCGTGATGGTGATGGCGCCGCGGTGGAGGCGGCGGATCGTCATAATGTGGCCTTCGCCACTCCTGGGCAGACGCAGGCGCGGCCATCGGCAATAGAGCGGCAACGCCGCAAGAGGCCATGACTGCCCAGGTAAGTATCGTTTTCATTGCAACTCCGATATCGGGTAGTGGATCTGAAAAAATTGCTCAAGGTGGCCGGATCAAATGCCGGCGACCTTATCCTGGTTCTTGGTGTCAAAGTCGGCGGCATCATGGCGCGCCTCAACAAGAGCCTAAACGGGAGTAAGGATAGCCAAATGTCGCTTGATGAGCCTTCAACCAGTCAAGCCTTCTTCGAACTCCTTGCGCAAAGCTTCTTGCGTGCAGTCCGCCGACCGCTTGTCGAGCCAGGGCAGGGAGCCGAATGGCTCTACTTCGACGCCCCTTTTGTGGTCGTCGCTCACAATACCGAGCCGGATCCTCGGTTCATTTATGCAAATCTCACGGCACAGCGATGTTTCGGATACTCGTGGGACGAGTTTACGAAATTGCCTTCTCGATTATCTGCTGAAGCTCCGGATCGACTGGAGCGCCAGGCGCTTCTCGATGAAGTCGCACGGCACGGATTTATCGCGAATTATCGTGGGCTTAGAGTTCGCAAGTCCGGCGCGCATTTTTGGATGGAGGACGGGCTCGTCTGGGAACTGCGGTCAGAAGCCGGAATGCGGCTGGGGCAGGCTGCCACGTTCTACAGCTGGACGGAAGCGTAAGCTTATTGGGGAGCGCACCGGGACCAATGGCATGCCGGATTGCCCGGTCAGCGACTTGGAGTTCCACGGCAATCGTCTGGTGTTGCGCCGTTTGATGTCGGCATGAAACTCGCGAGACGACACTTACCCATTCGTCTCCTCGTGCAATTGCGACTCCGTCTCTGCTTCCTGCTTTACCAACCACGCGACGTCGAATTGCCCACGAGACGCCTTTGCAGAATCTACGGAAATGGAGTCGAGATCGAGGCGGTTGTGATCGGATCAGCAACGTGCCTGCCGTAGGGGTTGATGGCGGCCGGGAACGATGAGAAGACGTGCGGCCTAGCCCTCGGCGCGAACGCATTACAAATCGCGCAAGAGGCTTTGACACATATGGGTCAAGAATCGGTGATGTGCGCAAGCTAAATTTGCGACAGAGAGATGGCGGCCTTGTCGCAATGATCCGCTCTAGGTAGCTCGCCATTAATGGGGATTGACTGCGAACCTGAAGTACAACTCCGATAGGTCGCCAGCCCAGAAAGTAACGCAAAGTTGCAATGTGGTAATTCCTTTGATATTACTTGTAGACCTTCAGATAACCTAGGCAGCGTCGGAGGGTGCGATGGGGCACAAGGGACCACGTGTCGTAACGATTGTGCTTGCGCTCGTGGCACTCGGAGGCTCATTTTGTCCGAGGCTTTCTTTCGCATCTGAAAACTGCTCTGTTGCTCCACCAATTTCTGTGGGTGGCCAGGTCCGGCTAGCACTCCTCATCGGCGTAGGAACGTATCTCGATCCCGGTATTAGCAGGCTCGTTGGACCCGTCAACGACGTGAACAGAGTGCGCGACCTCCTTATGAACAGTTACGCATTTCCCCGCGAGAATATTTGCATACTGACGGATGAGGACGCGACTTTTGTCGCCATCGAAGATGCTTTCGAGAAAATGCTCGAGCGCATTGCGAGCACGGATGACGTCGTCGTCATCTATTTCGCCGGCCATGGATCACAGACCGACGACCTCAATGGTGACGAGGCCGATGGCAGAGACGAAACAATCGTTCTTCATGATTCACGGGTGAATGGTCATGGCGACCTCTTAGACGATGACCTCAATCGGTGGCTCACAAAGCTCAACGGAAAATCCTCCCACGTAACGCTAATTCTCGATTCTTGTAATTCAGGAAGCGCTGCGAGGGGGCGCTCTGCGTTCAAGAAGCGGTGGGCTCATCCTTTGACCGGTAGCCCTGTTAAGGTAAGCGATGGTGATGCGACCGACTGGACACCGACCTCGTTCTCGGGCCTGACCGTACTTTCCGCTGCGATCGATGGCACCGCGGCGATGGAGGAGGACGGCGGAGGCCTATTTACGCAGGCGCTTATCGACATTCTTTCTGGCTCTCCTCATCAGACCTATGGGCAGTTAGCCAAACGTCTTCCGCCATTGCTGCGCGCGGCTGGAACCCCCCAGATCCCCTCTATCCAGGGGGATATCGACGGCCTCGTCTTCAGGAATGTTGACCGAGAGACACCGATTTCCTGGAGCATACGATCAATCTCACCTGGCGACCGCTCCCGGGCGCCACAAGTCGAGCTGACCGGTCCGCCATTGCCTGGAATCGGCCCGAACGCGGAATTGCGGATATACGAGGGGGCGAAAGATAGCCAAGAACTACTGGATCCGACGAAGGCCAAGGGACTTGCAGTGGTGAGATCCTTCACCGGGCTCAACGCGACTGCAACGGTGGTTCAACCGCTAGAAGCACCTCCCTTGGTAGAGGGCGATATCGCGATTTTGGTTCGGCCCTCCAGTGAATATCACGCCTTGACTGTCAGTTTGATGCCTCAAGTGGAAGCCGGCGGCATCCCCGCCGATCTTGCCGCGACACTTCGAAAAGCAATCTCATCTAACGAAGAGATGAGAGGATTTGTGAGCCTCTCGGATGACGGGGAACTGGAGGCCAGTCTCGATCGAGACGACGCCATCGTTTTGAGGGGCCCAACAAACGAGATCCGCAATATCATACCGTCCGGGCCGCCAGACAGACAGGCGGCGCAATTGGCGGACATACTGAGATTACATGCGCGACAACGTATTCTCCTGCGTCTGAAAGGTGAGGGTGGCAGCGACTTTGTCGACCAAGAGACTCTGAAGGTTCAAGTCGTTCCAGAGGCAAGACAAACAAGTTGCGCCGCCGGCACCTGGTTGCAGGCCCCGCCAAACACGGAGCAGATCGTACCCGAATGCTACGAAACCCATATCAGGGTTGCGGTCGATCCGAACTCTCCCTATCCGCTCTTGATCGGCGGGCTCGTTCTGTCCTCCGACGGCAGCATTATTGGTTTCCCGAGCAACGGACGACTGGAACTGGTTCCCGCGGGATCGACTTACGAGTTTCGCGCTCGAGATGAACGATTAATCGCGACGAGTCCATACGACTTACAGGACCAGATCCTGGTTTTTGGCACGCAGGAAAGGAACCCTGTCAGGTGGAGTGATCTAACTTTAACAAGTCGGCGCGCGCCGGACCATAACGTCGGGACGCTGCATCGGACGCTTGATCGGTACTTAAGCGGGGGAAGGGGCCAAATCTCGGCCGCCGAAGGCGACGATACGACATGGACGATGACCAGCGTTCCCATTCGTGTCCGTCAGCGTGCGGGAAGTTCCTTAGCCGGGCCGGACGCCTGCGAGCCACAGTTATGTGAAGCATTCATGCATGATCCGGTGACAGGGACTAGAGGGAGATTGGATCCATGACCGACGATGACAGCGCGAACGCACGACTGTCGCGAAGAAATCTGCTTTCTGGAGGCGTGACTGCTGCCGTTGGAGCACTAGTCTTGCCATTGAGCTTCGATATGCAGACCGGCGTGACCGCAGATGAGTTGCCTCAAGCCGGAGAGCCGCTTTCGGACGCTGAAATCGTTGAACTACTTAAGGAAGAAGGTGAACCCGATTTCGCTGCTCGCGCAACGATCTCGAACTTTTGGTTTCAGCAACCGTCCAGCGAACGGCCTTCCCCACATTGGCCATCCGACGACGTGTCTTTTGACTATCGGCCGCTTGCGGGTTTTGCCGCCGCCGGAACGGAATTTGAGCTGTCAGGAGAAACTCTCAAAGTCCTCGCCGATCGAAATGCCTTCGATCTTGGAGAGAGCCCTATCATCCTTTTTGGGCTGCGAGGATGCACGGTCTCGTCCGGAAAGGACTACTCGTCTGCATCTTCCAAGCACAGAGTGGTCACGACGCGACCCGACCACTTAAACATGAAGTGCCTGATAGGTGTGTGGAATCGCTCGGATGACACGCTTTCCTTGTGCCGCGGATCAACGGTTCCAAACGTGGATCTTATGGATGCCTACGTTCGAGGCGCCGTAGGGTGCAACATGCTTCCCACTGGCGTCCATAGATATAAGGTGGGTCCCCATAGGGGAAACAGACAGCCGGGCGCATTTCGTCAGCAGCAACCTCTCTGGGTCTTGCGGTCACCGAAAAGTCGTAGTTACGCGGCCAATGACCGATCCGCAATCTGGGATGATCTCAACGGTAATCTGCCGTTCGACAACATTCACGCCGCAATACTCAACTACCGCGCCAAGCCGCCATTTTTCTCTTCAGCGGGGTGTCAGGTTATTGCGGGGCGTTACAAGAATGGTGTCCCAATTGGAGCCTGGGCGAATTTTCGCCAAGACGCAGGGCTTGTCCATCCGCCTGTCATAACTCATGGAAGCCGTGGAGCAACGAGCGACGACGGAAGGACATTCACTTATTTCCTTCTAACAGGGGACGAGGCTTCTCTTATTACTTCTCGCCCAGATCTTGAGTTTAGAGCTCTTCGATATGGCTCGTCGGGACCTGCAGTGGAGGCGCTTCAGGAAAAGCTGCAAATGGCACCTGACAACATCGACGGAAATTTTCTACGCGCGACTCTCGGCAACTACCTTTCGTGGCAGAAGGATAAGGGGGACGCCGTAACTGGCATTGTCACGAAATCAGAAGCGGAGCGCCTCGGATTCTCGCTTTGATCGAACTCGATCCAGAAACTAGGAGGTGCTGACTGATCCCATGAAAACATCAGATCGGCCTGGAGTCGTTGGAGCTGTAATCGGAATTTCGGGCTTAGGTTAGATACGCAACGTGGAAGTCCCCGTTGACACAACCGGAAATCGGTAGGACTGTTTAAATTAGCGCCTGCTGCAATGCGCAGACCATAACGAAAAGGACTCAAGGGGGCGGCCTATGCGGGGCCTTTTAGTTGCCCTGACAATCCTAGTGATGTTTACGTGCGCAGAGGCGCTTGCGGAAACACGCGTGGCACTGGTGATTGGAAATTCCGCCTATCGCAACGTTCCTGTATTGCCGAACCCAGCTAACGATGCCAGCGACATGGCGACCAAGCTGCGTAGTCTCGATTTCGATGTAATCATTGGGCGTGACCTGGATCTTGCTGGCGTCAGGGCGGCAATCCGCGAGTTCAACGCGAAACTTGAAGGCGCCGACATCGCTCTGTTCTACTATGCGGGGCATGGCTTGCAGGTGAATGGCGAAAACTACATCGCTCCAGTCGATGCGGAGCTTCTTTCCTATATCGACTTGGAATTCGAAGCCGTTCCGATGAACATGGTCCTGTCCGCCATGGAGCGGCAGACGCACGTGAACTTGGTTTTTCTCGATGCCTGCAGAGATAATCCACTCGCGATCAATCTCGCTCGGTCCATGGGCACCCGTTCCTTTTCGATCGGACGAGGTCTGGCTAAGGTCGGGAGCGGCATCGGTTCCCTCATCGCCTTCGCAACCCAACCTGGGAATGTTGCGCTCGATGGAGTGGGCCGCAACTCACCGTTCACCGCCGCCCTCGTACGCCACCTTGGAAAACCAGGACGCGACATCACGCGCGAGCTGATAGACGTTCGCCGGGATGTGCTCGACGCCACTGACGGCAGACAGGTGCCTTGGGATAGTTCGTCGCTCACCGGCGAGGTAGTGCTAAAACCGCTATCAAAGCAAGAAGCAGCAACAGTCCCCGATTCCAAGCCTGACAATGCGGCCGAGCTTGTCTTCTGGGACACGATCAAGGAATCGTCTGACCGCGGTGAATTCGATGCCTATCTCCAGCAGTACCCGAACGGAGCCTTCGTAGCGCTTGCAAAGGCAAAAATCCGCAACATTGAGCGTCTTGCTTCCGATGGGGCAGTCGCTAAATTGAAGGGCGCTCCAGAGGCCGCCCAACCGCCTACTCCAGGCGTGGGTTTGCCGGCTTCGGAAGAGCGATTTGCCGCGCTCCCCCCGCAAGAAGCTCAACCAGATGAGCGGGATCGTGATCTGGCGCGTTCGATTCAGAAGGAACTCAATCGGCTCGGATGCAGAGCAGGCATTGAGGACGGGCTCTGGGGCGCCGCAAGTCGAAGGGCTCTTGCACAGTTCGCCGAGATTAGGAAGTTCGAAGTTTCAGCCTTGGAGCCATCAATGACTCTCCTTGAGCAACTTCGCACGCAGAAGATCCGGATCTGCCCGCTCGTCTGTGCTCAAAATTACCAAGAACGAGACGGTCTTTGCGTGGCAATAACAGCACCCGCAAAACGCACAATTAAAAACCCAGTCACCCCACCGACAAAAACTCAAAAGGCAAGCTCAGGCACCTGCCCCGCGGACGCTCACATCGCTGCACGCGAGGCAATTCCGCGCGGCAGTGGACGTGGGCGAACCGCAATGACCTTTACGCATTCCTGTGGCCGCGACCTTACTTGTCGCCGTCCTGGCCGCGGAATGCGCTGGACTTGCAGTTGGGGTTAGGCCGCCAATCGCAGAACCCCTTTCAGGAGCTTTCTTAGTGGGCTTCAATAGTTTGACAAACTTTGCCATCACAGGGTAGCCTGAGACCTCAAGGAGACTCTAATGGCAACCATGAATGTATCCCTTCCGGACCCGATGAAAGACTGGGTCGAAGCGCAAGCCAAGACCGGTCGATACTCGAACGCGAGTGACTACGTTCGAGACCTTATCCGCAGAGACCAGGCCCGGACTAACAAAATTGCGGAGATGCAACGTTTCGTCGATGACGGAATCAAAAGCGGCGTAGGAGGCCGTTCGAAGGACGAGTTGTTTTCCGCTGCCGTTGCGCGTGCCGAGATCACCCGCAGACGTGATTGATGCCATTCAGGCTCTCTGTTGAAGCGGAAGAGGATATCGTCTCAATCGCCGAACAAGGTATCCGCAACTTCGGATCCTTGGCCGCCAAACGATATCACGATGAGCTTTTTGATGTGCTCGATCTCATAGCCGCGAGTCCTCGAATGACGCGTGAGCGCCAGGAGATTTCGCCGCCTGTCAGAATCCATACATTCAAGGCTCACCTGGTAATCTATCGGATCAACGATGATGGGAGCGTTCTCGTGATCCGTATCCGTCATGGTCACGAAGATTGGATTGGAGACTCCCTCTAACGCGCCGCAGTATTGCGTTTTGTAACTAAGGCTTTGGACTTCCCGGTAGCAGAGCTCCCCAACCGCAAACTATAGGCCGCCGCCTCGACTTACGTCGATCCGCTCCAACACTGATCAGGACGATCTTCCCAAAGGGACAGCCGGATAACACAGCCGAAGATGTGAGCGTATTGCTCTCAGTAGTGAAGGGTGCCTATCGGCAGCCAGCATCTGTTTCCTGCAGTCGGACATATTGTGGATCCGGGTCTGATGGAGAGGCATTCGTCACTATCGCACGATATCTATTTGCTGACACGGAGGTTGGAGAGTGAATCCCCGATCTGCTTGAAGGCCGACTGAAGCGCGGCCGTTGTCGGCGAGTTGAAGAAGAAGGCGTTCTGGCTGGCGCAGTTGCGCAGGAGGTCCTGGGTGGCTTCGCTGGGCCCATTGAAGGCAATTGTGTAAATGATGATGCCGGAGTTCTTCATCGCCGTGCAGACCGAGGACAGACGGTTGTCGAGTTCCGTCTCCGCATCCGTCTCGTTGCTCGTCCCAAGTTTCTTGTCGGCCAGCCAGCCATAAGCGCTGTAGACGTTTGCCGACATCGTGTTCTCGCCGTCGGTCATGATGACTGCCGCCTTGTTCATGTTCTTCGTGTAGTAGTCGAGAGGCAGATTGTAGGTCGACATGTCGCCGCCCCAGAGACCACGCCATTTGGGAGACAACATCCGCCAGCCCCACACGGCCCCGAAGTTGATGTGGGTGTTGCCCACCGCCTTCATTGCCGCGATGGCGGCAACGACCGTCGCCTTCTTGGGGGTCAGGCGCGTTACCTCGGCGGGGCAGTTCTTGTTGGGACCGAGGGACGTGGTGAGAGGGTTGGAGTATTTCTTCTGGCCGCTTTTGTTGACGCTGATCCAGTTGTTATCCGTCCTGTCTGGCCAGTAATAGGGCGTGATTGGCTTGCTGGAGGGAACGGCGTCAGAAATGTCGTCGGCCTTGACGGCCTGCGCCTCGACGCAGCCACCCCATGAGCCACCCGTTGATGTCGATCCCCAATCGAGCGCGGCGATGGAGCCCGATTTCATCCAGCCGGCATGGCTCGTGCCGACATTGACCGACTGCGAGAACGGAACGATGCCCACATAGAGGTTCTCGGCAACTGCGTCGTCGCCATAGAGGATGTTCACCAGGGTGTTGGCCGCAGACTTGAGGCTCTCGAGCGGCGTTCCGGACATGGAGCCGGTGTTGTCGAGAACAAGTGCCAGTTCAAGGCCATTGGTCGATCGTTCGATGACGCTTTCCGCGCTGGTGCTGATCGTCTGGACGCCGAGGATTTTCATCAACGTCGCGGGAGCGCTGGCTGATGCCTTGACGGTCAGTGTCTTGTTGTCCGAGCTGATGGTCCAGGTCAGGCTGTCGAGCGTCCCGCCAATCTCCCCATTGTTGAAATTGGCGACCGCAAACTTTCGCAGCTCCACGTCGATGGTGGCGGTGTCCAGCTTGGCGACGGTCGAAAGAGCGCCGGCGTCGATGGCGCGCTGAAGGCTCGAATGGAGAAGCATCAGGCGGGCCGCGTCGATGCCGAACCCCGTCGCCCCGATCAGCGCCAGGCTGACGATGCCGACGAAGGGGAGGACGGCACCTTCCTCGGCCCTGCGGAAGCGGGAGATCATGGACATCAACGACATTGGATCATCCTTTCCTTGTGGACTAGCAACCGGGCGCGCTCGTGAGGCTGCCGAGACGGGGGCGGAAGACCGCCGTCTTGTAGAGCTGCGTCTCGACCGGCGTAAAATTGGAAAATAGCGGGGTGTAGTGATAGAAGACCTCGGCGACGATCACATTGTCGGTCGCATCGAGTGTGAGGTTGCCCGGAAGTGTGGCGGCCTTGGTGACGACACCGATCTTGCTCGTCTGGGCGTCAGAGCCGCCTTTGCACTGCCACGCAACGACCGGTGCAGCGCCGCCCGTGCGGGAAACCGACGTCAGGATCACGTAACCGTTCTCCTTGAAGTCTTCGTTTCCCATGACCTCGGATGACACCGAAAAGATCGAAGTGATGTCCGACGACGTGATCGCTTCGTAGCGCGCAACCGCATCCGCTACCGTCGATGCCATCTGCGCTGTCTGGAAGTGCGAGCGGGCATAGAGGCTGACTTCGCTGCCGCCGCAGAGAAGGAGCAGCAGCACGGGCGTGATGATCGCCATTTCGATACCTGCGACGCCTTCGTCGTTTACCGCCAGCCGACGGGTTATGGAAGAGAGAACGCGCAAGGGCTTGGAGATCAGGTCAGTACGGCTCATTCTGCACCACCGCTGTTGCCGTCAGTTCGACGGTGCCGTCGTTGCCAACGAGCTGTTTGAGGACGGGAGTGTGGAAGGTCCATGGGTAGGTCACGGTGTAGAGGACGACTTGTGCCGTACCGCCGTAGCCGTTCGCCCCCTGGTCGATGTCGTAGACACCGTTCCCATTGACGTCGGTGAAGTTTTCTCCATCGTCGCGAACGCCGTTGCCATTCTTGTCTGTGAATGGCTCGGGCTTTTTGAGAGCATCGAAGCCCTTGTAGGACAGGCTGGTGATGACGAGCTTGTCGGCATCCATGAATACGCCCGCCTGGTTGCGAATTTTCGCCTTTACGGTCGCATCCTGTGTCGAGTTCTCCGACACAAACCCCGTTCGGCCGGTCCTCGCTGCGTCATAGGTAGCGTTTTTGAGAACGATGTCGGCAGCAAAGGCAATACCGGACTCGACAATAGCGAATGTCAGGAAAATAAGAACGGGAGCGATGATTGCGAATTCGACTGCGGTCGCTCCGTCCACCGAGGTGCGGAAGCGCGTCAATACAAGTCCCCTCACGAAACACCCCATTCGCATCCATTCCGCGATCTTTTGGGTGTTCTAGCGCCGAAACATTCATAGGAATGTAACGCGATAGATAAAATTCTATGCAACTGTGCCTTTTATCAGCAATTGGCTACATTCCGGCCGAGCTGGAGGCGTTTGAGTATGGCGATCGGTTTCATGGAGAACTTCCCATGAAAATCCAAGCTCGTGCCCGGTATGCCCCCCGAGGTATCCACAACGACCTCACGCAGCGGGGTCGTGGGGAAGTCTCCCGGCCATGCGCGTTCTTTGAGCTGCCTGGGCGTTTCATCCCTGGACGCCTCCGTTGGCGATCAGCGCAGCCCGGGCGGCAGCGAATGAGAATAGAGGGAAATGGCGCTCTTACGGCGCCGGTAACTGGCGCCATAGGTGAAGAGCAGGCGATCGCCGTCCTGATCGAGGCGGCCCGCGACCACCGGTTCCGTCGCCCCCGGCAGCCTATTCCAGACAAAGGCTTCGGTAGTATCCTCCTTAGAAGTCATCATCGACCTCCCTCACGGCGTAGCGGACGCTCTTGGGCAGCAGGGTCAGTTTTTCGTCGAGGCGGGCATTATGCATCTCTAGGGTGCGCTCGTCGTGGTCGAACAGGCGAACGCCGACGAGCGAAGCGAGTCGAAGACGATACCGATCTCAGGGCCCGGCACGCCCTTTTCAATGCTGGAGAGCGTTGTACGGCTGCTGCCGGCGCGGTCGGCCAGTTCCTGCGCGGTTAGGCCGCGTTTGGCGCGGGCGACGCGGATCAGCTTGCCGAGCATCGTGAGGGCCTGGCGCGTGACCCGAGAGTAGCTTCTCTGACGGGGCACAGTTATACCTGATTTGTTCATTTGATTGGTCATAAAGGCGGTTCGCGTCCAGAATTTTGTACATGATGGGCGCCGAACATTGTCGGTCGATGGACTTGATGGCCGACCGGGCACGGCTAACCCGTCGAGACGTCCGATGACTCGTTGCAGCAGCAAAAAAGAAACGACGAGAAAATTGTCAGTCGCCAGGTTGCTGCAACTGAGTGGCAAGGTCATCTGGAGCAGCTGTCGTTGCACTAGGCTTGTAGGGATAGTGCTCCCAGCACCACCATTGCGTCTCAATCGACTTCGATGAAGCATGGCCAAAACCGCCCCATGTCTCGCAGCCAGCAACGGAACACCAATGGTTCACGTGAATGGTTGCTGCTGCCGCGCTGCTGCGTCCGTCGATACTCACGGCGCGGCGATCCCAACAATGCGCAATGTCCAACCAGCCTTTGGCGGTGAAATACCGATGGCCTGCGCTCTTCTGTCTGCCTCCCTCATTGCCATGGCCTTTGCCGTGGCCTGGTTCGCGGCCCAGACGGTGACCCTCATTTTACCGGCAGTGAACGTGAAGCGGCGAACCTTCTTTCTCCGTCCGGCAGCGAATCCAGCTTTGAAACCCCGCAGGAGTTCATCCATATTGTGAAGCGCTTTAAAATCGCTGGATTGCGCCGACCACCAGTCGTTAAAGGCTGTTTCCGTTTCAGTGGTCCGTTTTTGAACGCGCATTAGCATGGGAAACTCCGTCGCCGCGACGGCGCTCTCGTGGAGAATGCAGTCGAACGGTCAGGTTAATTAGGTGTGTTCACATTTTGTTCTCTTGTTAAGTCTTAGTCAAGTTCGGTCTTTCTCTCGATCAAGAGCGCCCGGCACTTTGAACTCATTCGTTGGTCGGATCAGGGTGTATCCGGCCCGACAACGGCACCGGCGTGACCGGCGCCCGTGACACTGACAGTCAAGGTGGCAAACGCGATCTCACCATCGGTAATGTAATGGTTGACCTTTCCGGTGTTCAAACGAGAGCCGGATTGGTGCCGCGCGACCTCCCCGATTACTTGCTTTGCCCTCAGTTCATTGACTATGTAGTCGCGCTCGGCGTTCGTATCGGCATCGGTCTTATGTGTGACTTGGAATGTCAGCCAAGTCAGAGAAAGCCCGGTATCTTTGGTGCCCGCCCCAACCCATAGGACGCGCTCCTCGGGCGATGGCCTGTCGGTATTCAACCAGAAGCTCGCCGTGCTCATGTCGTCCTCGGAATGGGCAAGACTAAGAGCCCAGAAACGGATGTGATGGCGCTTGCGGGGGCTATCGTCGATGGGCTCCTGGAATCCTATGTCCTGCCGTCTTCCAAAGAGATAGAAGGTGCTGAAAGGTGCGGTGGGATAGGCAGAGTTCATCAGGAAAGCGCGTATCATTCGCAACGTGCTTGCGATCCCCAAATGGTCGGCCGTGGTCCAGCCCGCCGTTGCAAAGGCCTCGTGGAGTTGTTGAAGATCGCCGATGAGGGCGAAATTTATAGGGTCGCCGGGCAGGCCATCCGCCGTGATCGTGTATCTGGGGATCAGCCCCCGATGAAGAACCTTCAGGGACAATCGGACCACGTTCGGAAGAATGACGTAAGCAGCCAGGCCATATGTGAGGCACACCGCAACGAGCCATGGAAACCTGTGGTCCGCAGTATCGAAAACAACGAAGACGATCAGCCAAACGCTGAGTACACCCAGACAGAAAACCAGAAACCTCCGGAAAAGGCGCGTCAGCAATCTCAAGACACGGGCTCCTCGTCTGGCGTTTGATGGGCTGGCAGTCGCCCTCGCTGTTCGTCGCGGGGATTTTAGCACCCGAGAGTATGCAAATGATAGCGTCGCCCTCGCTCATTGTGGGCAATATCGAGCGGGCAGCATGGAGGTATCAGAGGCGAAGCGGCTGAAGGCGTTCGAGGACGAGAGTGCGAGGCTGAAGAAGCGGCTCGCCGAACAGATGTTGGATGCAGCGCGCTCCGCGAGCTTCTCGCAAAAAATGTATGGTCCGCCTCGTCGGTGCGAGGGGACCGCGACATCGCAAACTGACGATTCCAGTTGCGTAAATCTATCCGGCCCCTCCCGAGAGGGCTGCTGTTGCAGCCAGGCCATGATGAGATCCGCGCACGCCGTTCCCATTCAATGTATGGTCCGTCAAACTGCGAGAGGGAGCAACCTCAGGAGCTGCTACCTTCGCCCTCAGTTCCGGGATGGGCTGTTGTACTTGGCATCCGATAATCAATATGATCGGTTATCAGGAGACGAAGGCCCAGCGGATATGGGTGGAGGCGATTTCGACAAGCCCGTTCCCAACGTGCGCTTTTAACAACCTTGTTTACCACAAAAGGCCTTCGGACGCGGTGCCGTGGTTGGCTTGCGCTGGAATCGGTCTGAGATTGCCGTAATGCGCCGCCTCACATCAGCCGCGCCTCCCAGCCGCAGCGGATCTCAGGTTGTCCAACAGAACGGCGAGCAGAAGGATCAATCCACGCACGACATACTGATAAAAAGCCTGGATATTGAGGAGGTTCATCACGTTCTCTGCAATGCCCATAATCAGGACACCGACGATCACTCCGGTCATAGCCGCACGACCACCCGCGAGCGATACGCCACCCAGAACACAGGCCGAAATGACCGACAGTTCCAGCCCGGTTGCAGCATTCGGCTGACCCGATGTGATGCGCGACGCAAGCAGGACACCCGCCACGGCGCAAACGAGTCCCTGCAGCGCAAAGATCCAGATGCGCATTCTGGAGACATTGACACCCGCGAGACGCGACGCTTCCGGGTTGCCGCCGATTGCCAGCGTGTTCTTCCCGAAGACCGTCCGGTTCAGTACGAAGCCAAAGATCACGAAGAAGATCGCCATGACCCAGATCGGAGTTGGGATGCCCAAGAACTTCGAGAGTGCCAACTGGTAGAAGCCGGGATCGTTGATACCGACTGCGCGGCCATCGGATGCGATCAGCGCCAAACCGCGAACGATCTGCATCGTCGCCAGCGTGGTGATAAGGGCGTTGATCCGAAAACGGGCGATAACCACACCGTTCACGAGACCAACAGCACCACCACAGAGGAGCGCTGCTATAAGTCCAAGGACGATCGAACCGGTGGCGTTCGAGGCCATGACGGCTATCATCCCCGAGAACGCGACGGTCGATCCGACCGAAAGGTCGAAATCGCGGGATGCAAGGCAAAACATCATGGTGCAGGCGACAATGCCGATCGTGACGACCGACTGCAGCAGCCCAAGCATGTTTCGCTCGGTGAGGAAGTTTGGAACCGTTGCTGCCACGATGGCGAAAGCGATGGCAAAAATAACGACGAGGCCTTGCTCGCCGAGTAGGAGTTTTTTCAAAGACGTCATCGCGACTGGACCTGCTGGTTGGGGAGTTCGCTGGCATTGGCCACATCGGGGAGGGCGGCGGCGAGAATTCGCCGCTCATCGAAGTCGTCGCGCCTGATATCTGCTGCGACGCGACCCTGGCACATCACGACGATGCGGTCGGTGATGCCCATCACTTCCGGCAATTCGCTTGAGACAACGACTATTGCCATGCCCTGTGCAGCAAGCTCGTAGAGAATTTCATAGATTTCAGACTTCGCACCGACGTCGATACCGCGCGTTGGTTCGTCAATGATCAGAACCTTCACTCCCTGTTCGGACAGCCAGCGTCCAAGGATCACCTTCTGCTGATTGCCGCCGGACAGGTTGACGATGTCCTGCTTCCTGGACGGCGTGCGTACACGCAGCTTGGCAATGAACTGCTCGGCGAGTTCGGCTTCCTTCTTGGGCTGAAGGATCCCGAACGGCGAGAAGTGCCGGCGAGAGGAGATCGCCATGTTCTCTTCGATACTGCGGCCTTGCACAATGCCGTCGAACTTCCGATCCTCCGGGCACAGAACAATTCCCCCGCGAATTGCGTGCGGAGGGCTGTCGGCCACTACCTCTACGCCGTCGACACTGACCGTGCCTTGCGAGCGTGTGTCCGCGCCATACACGAGGCGCGTCATCTCGCTGCGGCCCGCGCCAATCAGGCCGAAGAACCCGAGAATTTCACCTTGGCGAACCGAGAAACGGATTGGTGTGCGGAGCTTGCGGCCCGCAATGTCCTTGACCTCAAGACGGACGTCGCCGAACTCGCGCGGCCGGTATCCCCAGATGTTGGATATCTCGCGCCCGACCATTTCCGAAATAATCTGCTCGCGGGTAACAGCGGTGATGTCCGCGTGATGTGCTGCAAGCTTGCCGTCACGAAGGACCGTTAGGCTGTCGCAAAGACGGAATATCTCGTCGAGGCGGTGCGATACGTAAAGGATGACCTTGCCCTGAGAGCGTAGGCGTTCAATCAGGGAGAAGAGAATTTCGCTCTCCCGCGAGGACAGCGACGACGTCGGCTCATCGAGTGCGATTACGCGAGCATCCGCCATCACGGCTTTCGCGATTTCCACCATCTGGCGTTCGCCGATCGATAACGAGGCCGCCTTGGCACCGGGCTCGATCTCAATCCCGATCTCGCTGAGCTTTTCTCGAACGACGTTCGTAAGGCGGCTGCGGTCGATGACCCCGGCCTTCCCGGGAAAGCGCCCGAGCCAGAGATTTTCCGCTACCGTCAGTTCGGGGACGAGCTGCAGTTCCTGGTGAATGACAATAACGCCCGCATCGAAGGCATCACGAACCGAGCGATAGTGCTGGGTCGAGCCATCGATCGAGATTTCGCCGGTATCGGCGGATTGGTCACCTGAGAGAACGCGGATGAGCGTTGACTTGCCAGCTCCGTTTTCGCCCATCAGGCCGTGGACCGCTCCCTTCTTTACAGAGAACGAAACATCGGCGAGCGCCTGCACGCCGGGATATCCCTTGGATATCGCTTTGAATTCGAGAAAGTCCTGCATGACAGCATCCCATGAGAAGGTCCGGCGACAAAAAGCCGCCGGACTGAATTCATCTTAGTAGCTGATCATTCGATACCCAGTTCCTTGCGGACTGCCTCGTAGTTGTCGCGCAGCGCGAGCTGGCCAGCCGTCAGGATCAGCTTCTCAGGTTCTTTGCCGTTGGCTACCCACTCATACATGTTGAGCGCGGTTTCGTAGCCATGGCGCTTCGGCGAGATGATCACAGTGCCGAAGAAGCCCGTTGCCGTCGGCTTCTTGAACTCGTTGATTGCCGAATCCGCACCGCCGATGCCGACGCCGATCATGCTGTCGGCGGGGATGCCAACCGTTTCGGTGGCGCGAACAGCACCAAGCACGGCTTCGTCATTGAGGCCGACTGCGACCCACTTCTTGATACCAGCGTTCTTGTTGAGCACGACCGTGGCTGCGTTGAGGGCGGCTTCCGTGTCGGTCTTGGCCTGAGGGGCGTCGAAGATGTTGGTTTCCGGGAACCCGGCAGCCTTGAGCACAGAGAGGGCACCGTTCACACGGTCAACGGCAGTCGGAAGCTGGTCGTAGGAGACGCGGATTACGCCCACTTCCTTCACGTCCCAGCCACGCTTCTTGACCTCGTCGGCGATCGTCTGGCCAACGGCCTCACCGATCTTGGTCGCCGAGATACCCATGTGAGGCACGTCCTCAAGCGGGCTGCCATCGGCGTTTACCAGGCGGTCGTCGACGGTCATGATCTTGAGGTCATTGGCCGCGGCCTTGGCTACGATGCCTGGTCCAAGCTTGACGTCAGGAGTGCAGATGATGAAGCCCTGAGCACCCTGTGCTCCCAGGTTGTCGATGGCGGACTGAACCTTCTCACCGTCTTCCGCACCGATCTTGACGAGCGTGAAGCCCTTTTCCTTGGCTGCTACGTCGGCGAACTTCCATTCGTCCTGGAACCACGGTTCTTCGGGCTGCTTGACGATGAAGCCAATCTTGACGTCAGCCGCGAAAGCAGAACTTGCGGCCATCAGGGCCACGGTCCCGAACAAAACTGCTGCACGAAAAATGCGCATTTCTCTCTCCCTCCTGGTGGAAACACTATGCCTCCCTGGCATGTAGATGAACTATTTCAATTTATCATACCAGTCAATTGCTATTGTATGAAAAATTGGCTACATGCCTTGGTAGCGGGAGGAATGCCGCGTCGACGTGACTATAGAACCGCGTTTGAGCTGACTTCGACGCGCTGAGGAGAGTACGGATGAAGATTACGAAGCTGACGACATACATGGTTCCGCCGCGCTGGTTGTTTTTGAAGATCGAGACCGACGAGGGCATTGTCGGTTGGGGTGAACCGGTCGTCGAGGGGCGTGCTCTAACCGTCGAGGCGGCAGTGCATGAGCTGGCAGACTACCTCATCGGCAAGGACCCCTTCCTGATCGAGGACCACTGGACGGTGATGTACCGCGGCGGCTTCTATCGCGGCGGAGCCATCCACATGTCGGCGCTTGCGGGAATCGATCAGGCACTCTGGGACATCAAGGGCAAGGCGCTGGGGCAGCCGATCCATTCGCTGCTCGGCGGCCAGGTACGCGATAGGATCAAGGTCTACTCCTGGATTGGTGGGGACCGCCCGGCAGATGTTGCAGCAAATGCCAGGGACGTCGTCGCTCGCGGGTTCAAAGCGATCAAGCTCAATGGCTGCGAAGAGATGCAGATCGTCGATACGAACGAGAAAATCGACAAGGCTGTCCAGACAATCGCGACAATCCGGGAAGCAATCGGCCCGCACATCGGAATCGGTGTGGATTTCCATGGTCGCGTTCACAAGCCGATGGCAAAGGTTCTTGCCAAGGAACTGGAGCCCTACAAGCTTATGTTTATTGAAGAGCCCGTGCTCTCCGAGCATCGCGAGACGCTGAAGGAAATCGCCAACCATTGCTCGACCCCGATCGCGCTTGGGGAACGTCTCTATTCGCGCTGGGACTTCAAGTCCGTGCTGGCGGACGGGTATGTCGATATCATACAGCCGGACCTCAGCCACGCTGGCGGTATCACAGAGTGTAGAAAGATCGCCGCGATGGCAGAAGCGTATGATGTCGCCGTCGCGCCGCATTGCCCGCTCGGTCCGATCGCGCTTGCTGCGTGCCTCCAGGTCGATGCTGTCAGCTACAACGCCTTCATCCAGGAGCAGAGCCTGGGTATCCATTACAACACGGGCAACGATATTCTGGATTACATCTCCAACAAGGAGGTGTTCCATTATGCCGACGGTTTCGTCAGCATTCCGCAAGGCCCAGGTTTGGGTGTCGAGGTGAACGAGGAGTACGTGATCGAGCGTGCCAAGGAAGGTCATCGCTGGCGCAATCCGATTTGGCGTCACGAAGACGGCAGCTTTGCCGAGTGGTGATGGTGCGAACCTCTCAAGCCCAGCTGAGGACACTTCTCGATCGACGGTTATGGATCAGGGTCCAGAGGGCTAAGCTGTGACACTCGTGGATATCGGCTCAGGATCACTTTCGCTTCGGGTAAGCACCCATGGGGGATCGATCCTTGGCCTGTGGAAGCAGGGCGACGGCCGGAGAGTGCCGCTGCTCAGACCTGCACCCAACGTCGATGCAGGCGCACCCGAAGCGTCCTGCTTTCCGCTTGTCCCTTTCGGTAATCGCGTTAGGGGCAACAGATTTGTCTTCGACGGAGCTGTGTTTACCCTTAGCCCGAATACCGAATGGGACGCTCACTACCTCCACGGAGACGGTTGGCTAGCTGACTGGCACCTCGGCGGGCAGACCGACAGGTCGATCGAGATGAGCTTTGAGCACAGGGGCGGGCACACGCCCTATGAGTATCTGGCGAGCCAGTGCTTTACGATCGACGACGACAGCCTGACAATCGCGATGACGGTCGAAAATCGCGGTCGTCAAAAATTACCATTCGGTCTCGGCTGGCATCCATATTTCCCGTTGACGCCCCAGACCACACTTGAGGCCCGCGCCGAGGCATTCTGGACGGAGGTCGAGGGATGGCTGCCAGGAGAGCGGACGAGCATTCCAGCGGATCTGGACTTCAGCCGAGCCATCGGTCTGCCTCATCGATGGGTCAACAACGGATTTGAGAACTGGAACGGCCACGCGAGAATCTCGTGGCCCGAGCATGGCGTCGCGCTCAGTATGGAGGCTGATCCGATACTTCGGCACGCTATCCTTTTCCTGTCGGACACGACCTTCGATCCCGGGTTCAAGCGGGATTATTTCTGCTTCGAGCCCATGTCTCACCTGGCGAACGGGCACAATTTACCGGGCCTTGGTGGGCTTAGGGTTCTCGCACCGGGCGAGTCGCTTATGGGAGGTTTCCGTTTGCGGGTCGAGACAAGCTGACGGATGGCATACGGTACAGGCATACAACGGTTGCCGCACATCAGGTGTGAACCGGATGGCGGCATCACAGGAAAGTCGGAGGAGTAAACACTTATGTCGAAGCGGCTGTCAGGCAAGCGCATCATGATAACGGGCGCGGCACAGGGCATTGGCCTTGCCATTGCCAAAGGATTTGTCCGAGAAGACGCAAGCCTACTTCTCATCGACCGTGACGAGGCTCTCCTGAACGCCGAGGCATTGAAGCTGCGAGAAGAGGGCTATCGAGTGATAGCACACGCGGTGGACATCACGGATGGCGCCGCGATCAGACAGGCTGCCAGCCAAGCTTCCGACGATTTTGGCCAGATAAACGCATTGGTGAACAATGCCGGGGTCAATGTTTTCTCGGAGCCGCTGGAAACGACAGACGACGAATGGAACCGTTGCTTCGACATCAACCTGAAAGGGGCATGGAACTGCTCGAAGGCGGTTTTACCCGGGCTGATCGAGCAGGGGGGTGGGGTGATCCTCAACATCGCGTCCACCCATGCCTTCACGATCATTCCACATACGTTTCCATACCCCCTGGCCAAACACGCGCTTCTCGGCATGACGAAGTCGCTGGGCCTGGAATATGCGGCGAAGAACGTTCGCGTGAATGCGCTGGCTCCTGGCTATGTCGCCACGCAGAAGGTTATCGACTACTGGAATAGCTTTCCCGATCCCGAGGCGGCGAAGGCCGAGACGATGAAGCTTCATCCCGGCGGAAGAATTGCGTCTCCTGAAGAGATTGCAATGGCGGCGGTTTTTATGATCTCCGACGAGTGCCCGTTCATGAACGCTACCTGCCTGACCGTAGATGGGGGCTTGAGTGTCCAGCAGCATCCGGCGTGAGTCCCCGCGGTCAGGCTTGTCCGATGAATTTATATCGCTGGCCTAACTAGCTTGTTTCCCGACTCCGCGATCTGATAGAAAAGTGGCGTCAAAGAGTGAGGAGAATCGTGATGCGCTCGGCGCAAAACATCGGAGAAACGAGCGCTTCTGGAGGCCAGCGCCCCCGGGTGATGCCCGATGTGACAAGAGCGCTAGCTGAGGAAGTTTTGTCGGGAAAATACGCTCCCGGCACTGCACTTCCCACTGAAAACGAATTGGGGACTGCGTACGGAGTCAGTCGTACGGTCATAAGAGAGGCGATCAAGGTTCTCGCCGCTAAGGGTCTGGTGGTGACGCGGCCCCGGGTGGGCACAGTCGTTTCTGACCCGGACAATTGGAGCCTGCTGGATCCTCAGGTGATCAGCTGGCACGGACCAGGGCTCTTCGATGCCAACCTCCTTGGCGCGGTCCTGGAAACCCGACGTGTGCTTGAGCCGCTCGCCGCCAGTCTGGCCGCCGAGCGTGCGACCCTCCGCGAGATCGCTGACCTGGATGGCGCTTGGCAACTCATGAAAGAAGCCAGCGAGGACGTCGAGAAGTTCTCATCTGCCGATGTCGAGTTTCACCGTATTCTGTATCGAGCCAGCCACAATCCTGTTCTGAGGCAGATCAGCAGCCTGATCGATGCAGCCCTCACGTACTCGTTCGAGACCTCCAACAAGACCGTCTTCAATCGCGATGATGCCGTTCGGTGTCATCACGCCGTGGTGGAAGCGTTGCGCATGCGCGATGTCGATGGCGCCGGAGCGGCTGCGAGCAAGCTCATAGAACAGGCAGCCCACGATATCGATCTTGCCGGACGCAAGGCCAAGAATTCAAAGGGCGAGGACTAGTATCTGGCTCACGACTCGTCGCGAGCAGCGACGCATCGAGGAGGTCCAATCGGGAAGTCCGCTCGTCGTGTCGTCGGCGGGCCGACGCTGGTGGCGCAGCGGTCGCGGTGCCCAGATCTTGCGCTTGCGCTGATCGCAATAAATGCTTTAGCTTTGGCGCCTACAGTCGAATCAGGTGCTTGAAATAGAAACACCAGGTGAGGGCTAGCCTGACCTGGTGCACTAAATAAGTTGTCGTGGGCGCGTAGCGAAATGCTTTTCAGCATCTGCCAGAGAGGCCTCGTCGACTGCTCTGGGTGGAACGTGTATCAAACATGGCTGAAAGTCAAGTCCCGTATCATTACGACGGACCATCACTGAAAGAACTGCGAGACAGTTTGTCTGAACCGCGTTTCGGAACGTATCTAAGATTGGCCGGTAACCATGCAGATTATGCAGCCGCTCTCTATCTTTACAACAGTAGGCTTGCAAAGGCGTTCCTGTTTCCGCTGAACGTCGTGGAAGTTACCCTCAGAAATAGGGTGAACCAAATTCTGACCAAGGATTTTGGCGAAGACTGGCCCAGTAATCCGGTTTTTCGAGGGCTGTTAGATCCCGTGCATGGTATTCGAGCCCTCGACTTGGCGGTCTCGCGGTCGCAAGGGCAGGGGACAAGCAAGACCGTCGCCGCGCTTACTTTCGATTTCTGGTCCAACCTTTTCCGGCCAGAGTACGGTGACATCTGGCGATTTACCCTGAACGTGGCATTTCCACACATGCCCATCGGAACAACGCGTCAGAATATCCAGGATGCGGTGAAGTTGGTGAACAACTTTCGAAACCGCATTGCACATCATGAACCGATCTTATCGGAGAATGCACCCACTGTTCAGGCAACGATTCTAAAGCTCGTTGGCTATTGTAATCCCGTTGTAAGGGAGTGGATGCGTCATCACACCACCGTCGGCGAGGTACTCCGGACGCGTCCCACCCGGTCGGGCACGGGCGGCACGAGATTGAGTTCGAAGCTCGATAGGACGTTTTTGCGAGTGGATGCGACGACGACAATCGATGAGATATTCCACAAGATAGACTACGCTCATCCTGCGATCGTATATGTAGATGCCGAGGGCGTTCCCCAGGCCGCATTCACTATATTTGACGTCATAAGATTTGTTAGCGAGAGGTCGAAAGCGGAGGAAAGCCTGCTTTTGCTGACAGCGTACAATGTTCGGGATGTGATCAAGTCTCACGTTAAGCCGGACGGCTGGCGGATCCTGAACGAAGCTCACTCCCTCGCGGACTCAATAAAGGTGCTTCAAGAGCCGCTGGTTCGCTTGGTTGTCGGCGTTGATTCGCTAGGCGCCCCGACCGGTACCATCGTTCGATCCCACCGGCGATACTAATCTCAAAAGCGAGTGCCTGCTCAGTCCGATAAGTGGCATTTGCGCCGCGGTCGGATTTTTCCGAGAATCTTTAGCATCGATGGCGTGTGGAGATACCTGATACGAGCGAGCCGCCGCTGCCGACATGCCTTACCTCACCTCAATCAATTAAATAACTATTTAGATACAAAATTTTATCGTTTATTTTCCTAATGTTAGCCTGATTTCGCTGAAATTCCACTGCCTGTCCAAGCTTGACAGCCTCTGAGTTTCGCTGTCTGCTTCGACCAGAGGAGACCGCGTAGGGCTCAAGACTGCACGCTAGAAATTTCCAGGAGGACATTGCTGTTATGTTGAGATTTGCCGTCGTCGGGATCGATCATGGGCACACGTTTGATCATGTGAAGGGCCTGCTTGCGGCCGGTGCCGAGTTCGTTGGATACTGCCCGCAGACCTCAGTGCCAGCGCTCTTGGAAAACTTCAAGAAGACCTATCCGGATACGCCGCAGATCGATCGCGATAGGATCTTCGCTGATCCTTCGATCGACGTGATCTGCATCGCCGCAATCCCGCGCGACCGCGCCGGATTGGCCGTCCGTGCGATGAAGGCCGGCAAGGATGTCATGACCGACAAGCCAGGCGTGACGACTTTTGCCCAACTCGAGGAAGTCAAGCGCACCGTCGCCGACACCGGTCGCATCTTTTCGATCTGCTTTTCCGAGCGCCATTGCGTGCGATCCGCTGTCAAGGCGGGCAAGCTCGTCAAGGAGGGGGCGATCGGCACGGTGATCCAGACGCTCGGCATGGGGCCGCACAGGCTGCAGTTGCCCACACGCCCCGCCTGGTTCTTCGATCCGGAGCAGTTCGGCGGCATCATCGTGGATATTGCTTCGCATCAGGTCGACCAGTTTCTCTTCTATACGGGCTCGACCAGCGGCGAGGTTGTCGCAAGCTCGGTCGGAAACTTCGGCATGTCCGACAAGCCGGCCTTTCAGGACTTCGGCGAGGTACTGCTTCGCTCCGAGAAAGCCTCAGGCTATGTGCGGGTCGACTGGTTCACCCCGGAGGCGCTGCCGACCTGGGGTGATGGTCGCCTGACCATCCTTGGCACCGAAGGCTACATCGAACTGCGCAAATACATCGATATCGCCGGACGGCCCGGCAAGGACCACCTCTTCCTCGTCAACGGCACGGAGATGACGCACATCGATTGCAGCGGTGAAAAGCTCGACTATTTCGATGCCTTCGCCGCCGACGTGCGCGACCGTACGGAGACGGCGATGTCCCAGGCTCATGTTTACGAAGTCTGCCGCCTTTCGCTGGAAGCACAATCAAGGGCAGCGCGCCTGGGTCATCGTTGAGGAATCCGCCATGTCCAAGAAGTTTCGTGTCGGCATCATCGGAGCGGGGATCGCCTCGCGCCACCTGACAGGCTTTGCCTGGAACAAGGATCTGTTTGAGGTTGCGGTCCTTTGTTCGCTGGACGAGGAACGCGGCCAAGCGCTTTGCGGGGAGTTTGGCATTCCCGAATATACCCAGGATGCCGAGACGATGATCGCTCGTGCGGATCTTGACATCATCGATATCTGCACCCCGCCAAGTTCGCATTTCGAGCTCTGCCGCAAGGCAATCGAGGCGGGAAAACATGTCATTTGCGAGAAGCCGCTTTTCGGTTCTATCGCCGAAGTGGACGAGATGGCTAGGATCGTAGCGCGAGCCGAAGGTCCGCAACTGATGCCGATATTTCAGTACCGGTATGGCTCGGGACTTCAGAAGCTGAAAATGCTGATCGACCTCGGCCTGACCGGGACGCCGTTCCTCACCACGATCGAAACACATTGGTGGCGCGGCCCCGACTACTATGCCGTCCCGTGGCGCGGAAAATGGGTGACCGAGCTGGGCGGCGGTCTGCTTGGTCACGCGATCCATGCGCATGACATGCTGAACTATGTTCACGGCGCTTGCGCGGAAATCTTTTCCTATGGGGCGACACTCGTAAACCCGATCCAGGTCGAGGATACGGCAGCCCTTTCGGTGATGATGAAGAACGGCTCGCTGGCGACGCTGTCGATGACACTGGGCTCACGGAAAGAAATCTCGCGTCTGCGGTTCTGCTTTTCAAATCTCGTCGCGGAAAGCATTCTCGAGCCCTACACGATGGGCCGGGACCCCTGGAGCTTCGTTGCCGGGACCGAGGAGCATCAGCAGCGTGTCGATGAGGCGCTGGCCGGTTATGCGGTCAAGGAAGACGGCTATACCAGACAGTTCGAACTGCTCCACCATGCGCTGACATCGGGAGGCGAGCCGCCGGTGACGTTGGAGGATGCTCGCAACTCACTGGAGCTCGTCACGGCGGCCTATCATTCGCAGCGCACCGGCAAGCCGACACCGCTGCCGATCCTTTCCGATCATCCGCTCTACCATTCCTGGCTGCCGGAAGAAGAGCGGCGTCTGGCGGCCGGGGCCTGATCCATGATCAAGAGCTTCGAGCATGTCGGCATGGTCACCGGCGACATGGACAGGTCACTGGCCTTTTACCGCGACCTCCTGGGTCTGCGCCTTCATTTACGGAAAACGATGGCAAACGGCACTGAAGTGGCATTCCTGGATAGTGGCAATGGCATGCTTGAGATTTTTGCGCCGCCCGGCGGCGCGGGGCCTGCCTCTGATCTTCCAGCCGCAACATCGGGCGTGCTGCACATTACCTTCCTTGTCGATAACGTCGATGAAAGCTTCGCGAAGCTGGAGGCTGCCGGAGTGGCAATCAAGGAGCGACCGCGTCCAGCCGTCAATTCGGAGGTGCTGGACCGGGTGGCATTCCTTCGCGACCCCGACGGTATCATCGTCGAGCTCGCCGAACGCCGTCATGAACCGAAGCTCGACTGATCGCAAACGAGAAGGCCCCCGAAGCGTATTTTTTGCACTGCGGTAACGACTCCGTAATGCTCGTTTGTCAGCCTGAAGGCAACAATAGGTTCCTTCACGGCTGGGCTTGGTATGTCACGCAGCAAAGACGACTGGATCAATCAGCGCGCTTACGCACTCTGGGAAGCCGAAGGACGGCCGGAGGGGCGCGGTGGCGAACATTGGCGGCAGGCGGCACGCGAGTATCAGCAGCTCGAACTGACCCGCGCCTCGGTCGACGGCAGCGACCTCATCGAGCGGCTGCGGACCATGCGCCGGTTGATGCACTCGGGCGAGGTTGAAAACGGCGTCGGTGTCCGCGCTGAGGAACAAAAGGCATCTGCGTGAGCAACCAACCGGCGCCCGATCACCGCTCAGGCGCCGCGCCAGCCTCCGTCATTTCCGCACGAGGACGTTGCCCGACCGCAGCCAGAATGGCGGCAGATAGAGCGGCGTCGAAGAGAACGGCAGAATATTGTCGGAAAGTGTCACGCCGAGCTGATCTTCCATGAAAGTGCGTCGTGCGGCAATGCGGGCATGCATGTCAGGATAGCGCTGGCGTATCTCTTCGCGCAGCCCAACGTCCGCGAAGGCCACCATGTCTTCGCAATTGAGAGCCCAACCGGCAGGCATCGGCACCGGTATCACGTCGACCTGGAACGGCATGCCGGATCGCAAGCGCTCGGTCGAGCCGGGGCGTACGGGTGAATGAAGCCACTCCTCGTGACTTCCAAGGTGACCGGGATTCAGCGCTGAGTTGAGTCCCGCGGATTTGAGCTTTTCGGTGACCGCGGAGAACAGATCACCGCCGGTCACGCCGATATCTGCGGTCTCATACCATGTGATCAAGGCTTCGAAATAGGCCTTCGAGGGCTTCAGGAATGCCTCGTCATGGTCGGTGAGCAGGCCGGCGCGCGAAGACAACGCCCCCCAGTAACCGAGTGCGGTCGTTACGCCATCTCCCTTCTTCAGGCGGCGGGTCGTCGGGCTTCGCAAACCAATGATGCTCTCGCCGGCACTGACGGAAGCAAACATGGTGTGGACGTTTACAGGGTCCCCCTCGTAGCCGAGGCGGCCAAGAGCCTCGAATTCCGTATCTCCCTCCCTTGCGCCGGAAACGACCCTGAAGAGCGCGTCCGAGCACCGCACGGCGGCCCATTCGAAGGCCGCGAGCTGATCGACATCGATGATCGCGCGATGGCCGGTTTCCGGGTGCATGAGCACAGGCGTCGCATCGACCAGTCGCGCCGAATGACCGATCGCCCGGCGCAGCGCATTCACGATGAAATGGGGAACGAAGAAACTCTGCCCATATTCTTCGTCCTCCTCGGCCGCGAGATATTTCCAGCCGACCAGTCCAATGGAATCTCCGCTCTTGATCCCTGCCTCGCGCAGTCGATCGCTGAGCCGCGGGTTTTGACTGCGGTCCTGTCCCAGGAGGCTGAAGGTTTGCGCGCGCAATACGTCGACACCTGGAAGACCGGCAATCGCCGTATAGCTCTCGGATTCGTTTCCGGTGATGATGATGCGGCGCCCACCAGGACCGAGGAGTAGCAGCGCCTCCTCGAAACGGGGCTCGAAGCCGGAAAGATGCATGATGTTTCCGAAATGCTCGCGATCAGCATAAACGACCAGCCAATCGGTGCCAGCGGCCTCAAGGGCTGCGTCCGCGCGCGCGGCGTAGGTCGTCGACGGGATTTTCGGCTGCACTCCAAGTGGTCCGAAATTTGGCAATGCAACAGGTGCTAGACTAATCGACATCAAGTTCCTCCAAGCGAAAATCAAAACCCGTCAAAGATAAAAGGCGCAAAAACGTGTACAGCGGCGGCCCGACCGCCAAGCAGCAAAAGATTAGCATAGCCGAAGCACGCAACGTTGCGATATCACCCTATCAAAGGTGGAAAGCTCTCGATCATGAATCACGACAATAGCCGCGACGCCCCTCCCACGATTGCCGATGTCGCGCGCTTGGCGGGTGTCTCGCGCGCCGTCGCGAGCCGGGCGCTGTCGAACGAACCGCGGCCGGTATCGTCCGAGAAGCGTGAGCGCGTAATCGCCGCCGCCGCAAACCTTGGCTACAAGCCGAACCTCCTGGCGCAGAGCCTGACCACCAAAACCGTCAACCTGGTCGCCGTCGTCGTCAACCACATCCACGATCTGTCGGATCTCGACCTGTTCGACCGGCTGATTGATCAGGTCCAGTCGATTGGCAAGCAGGTCATATTGATCCGGATCGGCTCGGTGGCGCGCGTGGACGAGTTCCTGCGCAACGGCGTCGCCTACCATGTTGACGCAGCGCTGGTCTTCTCCGACTTTGCTGACGCCCCGACTGTCCGTCGCTTGTTCCGTTCCGACAGCGTTATCATGCTGAACGGTCTGCACGACGAGTTCTCCCCCGCAATCATCCCGGACGAAGATGCCGGCATCGCGGAAGCTGTGGCCGACGCTGCGTCGAAGATGGTGCGCACAGCCGGGCTCGTCACCGGCCGCGCCTCCTCTCCCGTGGAGCAGGCACGCATTCGCTCTTACCACGAGGCGTTTTCGCGCTCCGGCATCAATCTCACCCGGACGGTCCAGGGCGACTATTCCTATGAGAGCGGGCATGCCGCGGCCAACACATTGGCCGGCGCCGATTGTCCTGATGCGGTCTTCTGTACATCCGATGCCATGGCGATGGGCATCCTTGACGTCTGTCGGACCGATTTTCCTGCTGGTCGGCCATCGCGGTTCCGGCTCTACGGTTTCGACAATCTGTCGCTGACCGATTTCGACGCCTATCCGATCTCGTCCATTGGCTACGACAAGCTGCTCTATGTTCGCCATATCGTTGAATCCGTTGCCAACCCCGGCAATTTCACGCCGGGGCAACCGCCGGTCACGGTGCCCACACGTTTTGTGCCCCGCCTCACCGCTTAAACGAAAACGGGCTGCCAGGAGGCAGCCCGAAGTTCAAGTTACCACAGGGGGTTCAGGGCAGGGGGATTGGATTCAGGACCCCACCACTTCTTGTAGTTCGCTGCATAAGAACCCGACTGGATGTAGTCGGAAACGAACATGTCGAGCCAGCGCACGAATTCCGGGTCGCCCTTGGCAACGGCAATACCGATCGGATCGTTGGAATAGAGGCCAGGCAGCGTCACGAGCGACGGATTCTTGGTAGCCAGATAATCGAGCAGCGATGAATCTTCGATGGCCGCATCGACGCGCTTCTGCTGCAGCTGCAGAACGCCATCGGGAGCAAACTGATCGACGTAGACGAGTTGGGCATCGGGAACGGCAGTCTTCAGGAAGCTCTCGCCCGTCGTGCCGCGTCCGACGACAACCTTCTTGCCGGCCAGGTCCTTCAACTCCTTGATAGCCGCATCCTTCTGAACGATGATGCGCAAGCCAGCACGATTGTAGGGAATAGTGAAATTCACCGTCTTGGCGCGCTCGAGCGTTGCCGAGGTATTGGCAACGGCAACGTCGATCTGGCCCGAAACGAGCATCGAGATCCGGGCGTCACCCGAAACGTCGACGAATTCGACGGGTACGCCGAGCTTCTGGGCCAGCAGCGTCGCAACGTCGACATCGTAACCAACAGGATTGTTCTGCGCGTCACGGAAGCCGATCGGCTCGCCGCCGAGCGATACGCCGATCCGAACGGTGCCGCGCGAGCGGATGTCATCGATCATTCCCGCAAAGGACGGAAATGCCGAGCCGGCCGCGATGGCGAGGGCGGCAAGGGTAGTCAGAATACGCTTCATGGTTTCATTCCCTCTTTTGATTATGCCAGTTTCGCTGCCCGCAGTTCCGGTTCGGGCATCGATTCCTCCCAGAGCCAGTAGCGAATTTCGCCCTCGCATCTGAAATTCACGACCTCATGGTTTCCCTCGGCGTCGACTGCATGGATCACGACGCCGGCGAGAAATCCGGTGGAGAGTTCATCGAGCTCATCGACGGCGAGCTTCACCGCGTCGGAGAGCGAATAGCCAAGCTTCATTGCAAGAACAACGGTGCGCGCTGTCGAGCAGCGCATCGTCATCTCGCCCGTGTGGGTGCAGGCAGCCGCGCCATAGCGACTGTCGGCATAAAAGCCGGCGCCGGGGATCGGACTATCGCCAAGGCGGCCTGGATATTTCCACGCCCAGCCGGAGGTGGACGTTGCCGCGTGAATGCCGCGCGCTGAATCAGCCGACAGGAAGACGGTCGTATCGCGCACACGCTCCGGATCAGTGATGGCGCGGCTCAACGGCGCGAGCGGAATATTGGGAAACTTCGCGAGATCCTCCGGCGAAAGTTCCCTTTCCAATCGTTCCCACCAGACCCGCCTGCTGTCCTCGAACAACACGTCGTCCTCTGCGAAACCGATTTCAGTTGCAAAGCGCCGAGCGCCGTCGCCGGTCAGCATGACGTGCGGAAGGCGTTTCATCACCTCATAGGCAAGACGCGCCACCGGCAGCGTATTCGGCACGGCACCGACTGTCCCGACATCACGTGTGTTGCCGTCCATCACCGCAGCGTCCAGCTCCATGTTGCCGAGCATGTTGGGCCAGCCGCCATAGCCGACGCTGCGGACCTTGACTTCGCTCTCCACCTTGCTGATCCCGGCGACCATTGCATCAAGACTGATTGCACCGTCCCGCAGCATCTCCACGGAGGTCGGGAAACCCGGCCACGCTTCTTTATTGGCCAAAAGCAGCATCTTGAACCTCTAATCTTTGCGCATCTTGGAAAGGAACTGGGCGACGCGCGGCTGTGCCATGCCGCCGTCGGCGGCGAAAAACTCTTTGGTCGGCAGGTCGACCAGCAGACGGCCCTTGTCGAGGAACACGATACGATCCGAAATCTGCCTGGCGAACTCGACCTCGTGCGTCACGAACAGCATCGTCGTGCCTTCCTGGGCGAGCTTTGCAAGGATCGCCAGCACTTCTGCCGTCATCTCCGGATCAAGCGCGCTGGTCACTTCGTCGAGCAGCAGATAGCGCGGCTGCATGGCAAGCGCCCGGCATATTCCGACACGCTGGCGCTGACCGCCCGAAAGCTGCGCCGGATAGGCATCAGCCCGGCTCCCGAGACCAACCGACTCGAGCAGTGCTCGCGCCGTCGCCTCCGCCTCAGCGCGCGGTTTCTTCAACACCTCGATCGGCGCCAGCGTGATGTTGCCGAGCACCGTCATATGCGGATAGAGGTTGAAGAGCTGGAAGACCGTACCTGACCGCTTGCGGGCCTCCGCCAGTTCCCGGGGTTTGCCGACATCGAACTCATCGACCGTGATCTGGCCGCCGTTCAGCTTCTCCAGGCCATTGATGCACCGGATCAGCGTCGACTTTCCCGAGCCGGAGGAGCCGAGGATCGAGACGACCTCGCCCAGCTCGATCGTCAGATCGATACCATCGAGCACGGTGGTCTGGCCGAAGGCCTTTTTTACGTTTTCAACTTTGATCATGTCAGAGCCCTCTCCAGGCGCTGTGGGCGCGAAGGCGATTTTCGAAGCGCGTCCCAAGCAAGGCAACCAGCTTGGCGGCGGCGTAATAGAGCAAGCCAACGGCCGTCCATACAACAAACGGCTTCAGCGTTCGCATGTTGAGGATGTTGCCGATCTTGGTAAGGTCGACCACGCCGATCACCGAGATCAGCGATGTGACCTGCAACTGGTTGACGAGAAGTGCAATCAGTGGCCCGACCGCGAAGGCGGCAGCCTGCGGGCCGAGCACATGTCGAAGGACCTGCCATCGTGTAAGCCCGAAGACTCGCGCCGCCTCGATCTGATCACGGCCGATGGACTCGATTGCCGAAACCGCGATGACATAGATGAAGGCGGCTGTATTGGCCGACAGCGTGATCGTCGCCGCGGTAACCGGCGTGACCCGGATATGGAATAGCCCCGGCAGACCGAAGAACACCAGAAACAGCTGCACCAGCACCGGCGAATTCTTCAGGAGTTCAGAAACGAAGGTGATCACTTCGCTGAGGACGGGCACACGGTAGTAGCGCACAATTGCCCAGGCAATGCCGATCACCAGGCCGATCAGCGAGGTCGCGAGAAAAAGCGCGATATTGACCCCGAGCCCTTGTGCGAGAAGAACCAGATCAAAGGCTGTAAAATCGGCAAAGCGCATCAGGCAACCGCCTCCATCATGTCACGGTTGAGACGGCGATGGAGGATCGCAATCGCGAGCGATACGAGATAGGTCAAAGCCGCATAGACGACGAGAAGCACAACATAGACTTCGAACGGCCGGTAGGTCTGCGACACCACGATCTGCGCCGAGCCGGTCAGTTCGTTGAGCGTGATCGTGGACAGGATCGAAGAGGTGAGGATCATGTTGATCAGAACCGATCCGAGCGGGCGCACGGATGTCCTGAGTGCGATCGGCAGGACAATGCGGGTGAAGATTACCCTGCGTGACAAGCCGCTCACCTCTGCTGCTTCGATGATGCCCTGATCGATCGCCAGGATACCGGCGCGGATTATATCGGACGCGTATGCGCCGCCTGCGATCGACAGCGCAATCACGCCTGTCGTGAACGCATCGATGTAAAGACCGATCTCGGGCAGGCCGTAGTAGAAGAAAAACAGCTGCACGATGAATGGCACGTTGCGGAAGATATCGACATAGACGAACGCAGTCCGCCGCAGCGCCGCTGACGAGGATGTGCGCGCGATTGCCACGAAGGCGCCCATGATGACGCTGCCGACGAGCGCGAGAACACACGCTTCTGCTGTCAGCAGCGCGCCTTGTGCGAGAAAGCCAAGATGGGGCAAGAGAATCGACAGGTCGAGCCGCACGATCTCTCCATGAGCACGAGTGAAACCGGTTTCATCGTGTCTCGATGGCCGAACATTGTCAAGAACGCCCTGGAGATTTCCTGCTATATCCAGCGCGAACGGAGAGATTCGTCTCGTCGGGCGGATTTGCACCGTGCTTGAAGCTGCTGGGCAGCACCGGCCTTTCCGATTTTTCAAGCGTCATTTAGATTTACCCACCGAACGAGCACCGCCATGAGCCATATTCCGCAGATCGACTACACCACAGCCTCTGAAGAGATTCGGGCCGCGCATGACGAGGAGATGAGGGTACGGGGGCGCATGACGAACATGAAGCGTACCTTGCTGCATTCGCCCGCCGCCCACCGCATCTATGCCGAATGGTTCACGCTGCGCGCAGAGCTTTCTGCAATCGCGGATCGACCGATCTGGATCTTCTCGCATTCCATTTCAAAAGCTGCGAACTCAAGGATCGCAATCACTTTCTTTCGCCGGGCACTGATCAATGCAGGTTTCGACCCGGAGGCCTTGGTACTTTCCGAGGAAGAGGCGCTGCTCGATGCCTTCGGCACGGCGATCGTTGCCAATTCCAACGCGGTTCCCGCCGAGATCTGGACGCAGCTGAAAGGGCGCTACGATGCCAAGACGCTGGTCGATCTCGTGGCCTTTGCCGGCATCATGCTCGCAACAGCGGTCTTCAACAATGTCGTGGAGGTTGACTTCGATCCAGAGCTCGAGCCCTTCGCCGCAACCGGCCGAACGGCGTCCTGACGGACCGCATCCTGTCGAGGTCAGGCGAGCCTAAGCGTATTCGCCGGCTTCCGTCACCTTTGTGGCCAACTCACGGGCCACAAGGACGGCATGTTCTGTAATCTGTGGCAGTCCCATCAACTCCCCAAACGTCCCACGGGCCAGGGGGCCGGAAATCAGCAAGGTCGGATCAGGACGGCCATCGGCACCTATCGCCTCCGATCGTTCGGTACATGCAATGCCGAGGCCGGTCGGATCGAGCTGCAAGCATGATTGATCGCGCAGGCGAGCGAGCCACGCCTGGCTTTCCAAAATGCTCCCATGCGCGGGACCGGTTGTGACAACGACGGCATCAAAGGTCTTCTGTAGGGGTGCGCCGTACCGCCGTCTCAGTTCCACATGGATTGCCTCGCCGTCACGTTGCACCCGAGCGACGGAGGCCGCCAATACTTCCATCCTTCCTTCTGCAATCGCTCGCTCCAGCACCTCTTCCACCTGCGGAGCGATGCGGAACCGGTGAGCGTCCCAATATGGCCTGATATGGCGTACGATCCTGCAGCGTTCGGCAATCGGCAGGCTCTGCCAGATCGCGTGGCCGTGACCGCGAACCTGGTCGATCACGGCGTGCCACGTCAATCCCGCGGCTGTGGCTTCTGCAATGGTCCGCCGGATCCCCCGCAGCAGCGCCGTCGCGCTATGAGGCGGGGCGGTCTTAAACTCGCCGAATGGCTCCTGTGGATACGGAGCATGCCCTCTCGATCTCAATCCGCGGCGCGAAATCGATGTGATCTGTCCGCGATGGCCGGTACGCGTCAGCGAAGCGACGATGTCGGCTGCGGTCAGGCCGTTGCCGACGACCAGCACCCGGTCCGCCGGACGGACAACCTCGAGCGCGCCCGCAACCGTGGAGTTGGCGACAAAGCGGGGGTGTCCTTCGAGAACGCTGAGAGCACGAGGGGCTGACGGCGCGGGATGGCTGGTGGCGATCACCAGGAAATCGGCAACCGTTCGTCCGCCCTCGTCATCGAAGATCTCCCAGCGCCTGCCGTCCCGGCGTACCTCGACAACGGCCGCACGGCGATGATGCACGGTCCCGCTTTGCACCAGGGGAGCGAGCGCCGAAGCAATATAGGCGCCGAAGACATGGCGTCGGGGGAAGAGGTTGCCATCCGGCCGGGACGCGTCCGGGTCGTCCGCGACAGCATCGTTGCGGGCCATCCATTCGAGGAAGTCCTCCGGCCGATCCGGCAACAGGCTCATGCGGGCGGCGGGAACATTGATCCGATGTGTTGGATCGGTGGTGTCGTAGGCGAGCCCTCTGCCAAGCTCTTCTCGTGGCTCGAAAACCACGATTGTTGGTGGCGGGCTGCATGTGGAGGATGCCAGATGGTACGCAACGCCCGCACCAGAAATGCCTCCGCCGATAATCGCCACTGCGGGGCGACACGTCTTGCCACGGGTGTCCTGTCGAGTTGTCACGCTGCCCTGCTTCACTTGACCGCGACCCAGATCGCCTTCCTTGTTAGGCGCGTTTTGTCCCTCGCGCCCCGATGGTTCAATTTAAAGGCTCACAGCCAGGACAGCAACTTCAATATTCTACAAAATTAGTAGAATTTTTATCCCGCTATCCCGCCAAAGCACCGAAGAGTTTTTCCGTGCTGCAGCGCAATAGAGATGGGCTTGCTTGGTTTATCCTCGGCGATTTTGAAATTATCTGGCCGTTCGAGGCTTGCCTCATCAATTCAAGACGGGAAACACCACAATGAACAAGAAGATGTCCAAATCCAGCTTGACGCGTCGCGCAAGCCTTGCCGCGATCGCCGCCTCCACGATCGTCCTGATCGCATTTGCATCGCCTGTCGCTTCCTTCGCCGAAGACAAATCGATCAAGGTTGGCATCATGAGTGGCGAGGACGAAGACGTCTGGCGCGTTGTGGCCGCCGAAGCCGCCAAGAAGGGCCTGACGATCGAAGCGATCGTCTTCAACGATTATACGCAGCCGAACGAGGCGCTGGAGCGCGGCGAAATCGACGCCAACGCCTTCCAGCACAAGCCCTATCTCGACAACCAGATAAAGCAGCATAGCTATCATATCGTCCCGGTCGGATACACCGGCGTCTGGCCGATCGGCCTTTATTCGAAGAAGCACAAGACCATCGCCGAGTTCGCCGAAGGTGCGACGATCGGCGTTCCGAACGACCCATCGAACGAAGGTCGTGCGCTCCGCGTTCTTCAAAACGAAGGCATCATCAAGCTCAAGGACGGTACCGGCATCCTCGCGACCGTTACCGACATTACCGAGAACCCGAAGAACGTCGAGATCAAGGAGCTTGATGCCGGTGTGGTCGGCCGTGCCATCGATGATCTGGATGCGGCAGTGGTGAACACCGACTGGGCCCTGAAGGCCGGCCTCTCGGCGGCCGACCGCATTGCGCAGGAACCTATCGCTGACAATCCGTACCGCAACTTCATCGCTGTCAAGCAGGGCAGCGAGAACGAAGACTGGGTGAAGACGCTGGTCTCGTCCTACCAGAACGATGCGGTCAAGGCGGAGTTCGACAAGGTGTATAAGGGAACCGGCCTCAGCGCCTACTGATCGACATTCGCGCCGAGGGGTTAGGCGCGTTGAACAAGGCGGCCCGGGCGTTCCTTGTCCGGGCCGCCTTGGGCGTTTCCGAAGGGAAAGACTATGAATTCAATCGTAACGGCCTCTGTAATCGAGACGCCGCAAGCAACTGCTGAGGCGGTGGTCCGCCTGGTCGACGTACATCGGCATTTCGGCACCACCCCGGCCCTCGATGGCGTAGCGCTCACCGTCCACAAGGGAGAAATCCTGGGTGTAATCGGGCGCAGTGGAGCCGGCAAATCCACATTGATCCGCTGCCTCAACGGCCTGGAGCGTCCGGATCGCGGCTTAATCGAAATCGAGGGGCGCAGCATCGTTGGTCTCGACGAAAATGAGTTGCAGCCGCTTCGCCGCCGCGTCGGAATGATCTTCCAGCATTTCAACCTGCTGGCCTCCAGGACGGTCGAGGAGAATGTCGCACTGCCGCTGAAGATCGCCGGCGTGGCAAGGACCGAGCGCCTGAGGCGCGCACATGAATTGCTGGAGCTTGTCGGTCTCGCGGGTAAGGCGAAGGCTTATCCATCGTCCCTGTCCGGTGGCCAGAAGCAGCGGGTGGGCATTGCGCGCGCGCTTGCCGCACGCCCTGCCTTGCTCTTGTCCGACGAGGCGACATCGGCGCTCGATCCCGAGACCACACGGTCGATCCTGGCTCTTCTGAAGGACATCAACCGCAAGCTCGGCCTCACCATCATCCTCATCACGCATGAGATGGAAGTCGTCCGCAGCATTGCCGATCGCGTCGCCGTCATCGATGCCGGCCGGATCGTGGAGGAAGGACAGGTTTGGTCGGTGTTCGCTGACCCAAAAGCGCCGATCACCCAGAGTCTGCTGTCCGGCAGCCGCCCGCAATTGCCGGAGCATATCGCCGCCCGCCTTTCGCCGACATCAGGGGAGGAAGCGATCATAAGCATCGACATGGCGGGCCTCGCCGCACAGGGCGCGGTCTTTGCCGACCTGTCTGCGGCGCTGCCGCAATCTTTCCGGCTCGTCCACGGCGGTATCGACCATATCCAGAATCAGCCGGTGGCGCGGTTCTTCATTGCTGTCCCGATGCGCGACCCTGCGCTCAAGGACAAGGTTCTGCAGTTTCTGAAGGCTCGCGCTGCGCGGGTGGAGGTCCTTGGCTATGACACCGATCATGTTTGATCTTCTGCTTCGTTCCCTCTGGGAAACGATCCTGATGACGGGTGCATCGGGACTGATTTCGCTGGTCTTCGGCCTGCCGCTCGGTCTCGCGCTCGTTCTCACGAACAAAGGCGGCATGGCCGAGAACGCCTGGATAAACGGCATCCTTGGGGCCATCATCAACGGGTTCCGTTCCGTGCCGTTCATCATCCTGCTGGTGGCCCTGATCCCGGTGACGCGCCTGATCGTCGGCACTGCGCTTGGCACCTGGGCGGCCATCGTCCCGCTCGCCATTGCCGCAACGCCCTATTATGCACGTATCGCGGAAGTGTCGCTGCGCGAGGTCGATCGCGGACTGATCGATGCGGTGCGCGCCATGGGCGGCAATCGCTGGACGATCATTCGCGAAGTATTGGTACCGGAAGCTTTACCCGGCATCGTGGCCGGCTTCACGGTCACTTTGGTGACCCTGATCGGGGCCTCGGCAATGGCCGGTGCGATCGGCGCTGGCGGTCTCGGCGACCTTGCCATCCGCTATGGCTACCAGCGCTTCGAGACAACCGTCATGGTGGCAGTCGTTGCCGTCCTGATCGTGCTTGTCTGCGGCATACAGTGGCTCGGCGATCGACTGGTCGAAAGGCTTGACCACAGGTAGTCAGCGGCGAAACGCAGCGGCAGGGTGCGAGGATGGCAGCCTGCCGCTGCCGCCAAACAGCTTCTGCCTGAGAGGTCCTTCGGTGTAGTCCGCCTTGAACAGCCCGCGCTCCTGCAGCACCGGAACGACGAGATCGACGAAGTCGCGCAGGCTTTCCGGCGCCACCGTGCGCGCCAGGTTGAAGCCGTCCACACCGCCATCGGAAACCCATGCCGCCAGGCGGTCCGCCACTTGCTCGGCCGAGCCGACAATCGGTTTCATACGGCTGCCGAGTACCATTTGATCAATGATCTGGCGCAGCGTCACCGGCTTTGGCGCTTCCCTGGTGATTGCGGCGAGCGCAGACTGATTGGCATTGGTGGATTTCTGCTCGATCGGATCGTCGAGGCGGTATTTGGAGAAATCAATGCCTGTCGAGGCCGAATAGTGCGCCAGGGAAGCTTCGACACTCGCATGGCGGCGGTAGTCTTCGAGCTTGTCGAATGCCTCCTTTTCGGTGCGACCAACGACAACCGTCACAAGGCCGAGAACGCGCAAGGCATCCGCCCCGCGCCCTGATGCCGCCGCCTTGTGCTTCAGGGCCGCCACGGTCGGCCTTGCCGCCTGCGGGGTCGGCGACGCGATGAAGACGCATTCGGCGTGTCGGGCCGCGAAATCCTGCCCGCGCGTCGACGCGCCTGCCTGGAAGAGCAGCGGCGTGCGCTGTGGCGAAGGCTGCGAGAGATGAATGCCCTCCATCTTGTAGTATTGGCCGTCGTGCTTGACGGCTCGGACTTTGGACGGGTCGGCGAAGACGGCTCGCGCCTTGTCGCCAAGTACCGCATCGTCGTCCCAGCTGCCCTCCCAGAGCTTGTAGAGGATTTCGAGATATTCCTCGGCCGCGTCGTAGCGCGCGTCGTGTTCCGGCAGTTTGTCGAAACCCATCGCGCGCGCAGCACTGTCGAGATAGCCGGTGACGATGTTCCATCCGATGCGACCCTTTGTCAGGTGGTCGAGCGTCGACATGCGCCGCGCCAATAGGTACGGCGGCTCGTAGGTCGTGTTGACCGTTACCCCGAAGCCGAGATGCCTGGTGACATAGGCCATTGCCGAGATCGGCATCAGCGGGTCGTTGACCGGGATCTGCGCGCCAGCCTCGATGACGGGTGCCGGACTTCCCTTGTAGACATCGTAGACCCCAACGATATCCGCCAGGAATATCCCGTCCAGCTTGCCCCGCTCGGCTGTCTGGGCAAAGTCCACCCAGTAGTCGAGGTCGGTATAGTGAAGGGACGTATCGCGTGGATGCGTCCACATGCCGTGATTGATATGACCGACGCAGTTCATGTCGAACGCGTAGATCTGCATCTGCTCCATACAGTCATTCCCTGGGCCGGTAGACCCGGCACCGTCTTGAGCCACGAGGGACGCTTTGCGTATCCCCTAGCTCTTACCTTTCCACGGAACGAGGGTCGCTTCCAAGAGGCGAACGGCAGCGCTGAAGGCAAATGCACAGGCAGCGATGATGCCGATGCCAACGAAGACGACGTCGGTTGCCAGAAACTGGGACGCCGACATGATCATGTAGCCGATGCCGCGGTTGGAGGCGATCAACTCCGCAGCGACGAGCGTGCCCCATCCGACGCCAAGCGCAATGCGGATACCCGTCAGGATCTCCGGCAGAGCCGATGGCAAAACGATGCTGACAAGAAGGTGCCAGGGCCGGGCGCCAAGCGACCGCGCCGCGTTGACGCGCTCGATCGGCAGGGCGCGCACGCCAGCCTGCGCCGAAAGGCAGATCGGTGCGAACATGGCAAGCACGAGAAGCGTTACCTTCGACGTCTCGCCGATGCCGAGCCAGATGATCATCAGCGGCAGATAGGCGAGGGGCGGTAGCGGCCAGTAGAATTCGATCGGTGTGTCGAAGATGCCCTTCGCCCAGCGATTGAGCCCCATCAGCAGGCCGATCGGGATGCCGGCGGCAATGGCGATGGCAGCTGCCGTTGCAATCCTGAACAGGCTAGCCGAAATATGTTCGCCGAGCGACGCGCCGGCATAGCCGTCACGATAGACGGCTCCGATCTGCGTGGCGACCTCCTGTGGTGTCGGCAGGAAAAGACGCGGTACCAACCCCAGCCTGGCGATCAGCCACCAGGTTCCAATCAAAGCGACGGCCGTCGCGAAGCTGATGACAAGCGTATTGCGTTCGCCGACGCCGAACCCGTTCATCTCGACGGTTTTCGGTTGGTCCGTTTCGGCCCGCACGACCACGCCCGCCGTTTCGATGACATTGCTCATTCCGCCGCACTCCTGATCTCGTCGGAGCCATGCAGAATGGTCCGGATTTCTTCTCGCAAACTGGCAAACTCCGGTGCCATCTTGATCGATCGGGCGTCGCCAGTGCGGGCAAATTCGCGAACGAAATCGAGTTCGAAGCGCGCCACAATGCGGCCGGGACGCGGCGACATCACCACAAGCTGCGTCCCGAGGAACAGAGCTTCCTCGATCGAATGCGTGATGAAGAAAATGCGTTTTCCCGTTGTTTTCCAGATCGATACGAGGAGTTCCTGCATCTGTTCACGCGTCAAGCTGTCCAGGGCTCCGAAAGGCTCGTCCATCAAAAGCACATCAGGATCGGCGGCAAGGGCGCGGGCAATCCCGACGCGCTGGCGCATGCCACCCGACAATTCGTAGGGAAAGGCTTTCGCGAAGTCTTTCAAACCGACGAGAAACAGAAGCTCTTCCGCGCGGGTACGCCGCACCGCTTTTGGAGTACCCGTAAACTGAAGGCCAAGTGCGACATTGTCGACGACCGACTTCCAAGGCAGCAGGGTATCCTTCTGGAACACGACGCCTCGGTCCGCGCCAGGGCGCGTGACCGGTCGTCCATCAAGAGTAATCGTGCCCGAGGAAAGCGGCAGGAAGCCCGCAATCGCATTGAGGAGTGTGGACTTGCCGCAACCCGATGCACCAAGTGCCACGACGAAGCTGTTGTCTGGAATATCGAGAGAAACGCGATCCAGGGCATGGACCGTCCGGCCATCCCGCGTCCGGAAATAGACGCTTGCGTGATCGACTTTGAGCATGTGCCGTCTCTTCATGTTGTGACGCCGGCGCGATATCGCGCCAGCGTACCAGGATGGGAGGATTTGTTCGTTATTTCAGTTACTTGCGTTGACAAGTGCATCCGGCGTGACAAAAGCCGCGTAGCTCGGCAGCACCTCGCTCACCTTGCCCTGATCCTTCAGGAAGGCGGCCGTGTCCTTGAGGATCTTGGCAGCGCCCGACTTTTCGCCGCCACCGAGCCAGGCCTCGGACGCCTGCACCTCAGGGGTCAGCAGCGTGAGGTTCTTCAGTGCGGCAGCCTGCTGCTCGGGTGTGCCACCAAGTGTCTTGGCAAGCAGCTTGGCATTTTCGCTGTCGGCGTCCCAGGCCTTCTTGTCTGCCGCGAAGGAGGCGTAGTACTTGTTGACCACGCTGGCGAAGCCCTTCAGGAACGCCGGGTTCTCATCGGCGAACTTCGATGCGGAAACCCATGCGGAGAAAGTTGGCGCGCCCTTGTCGGCGACATCCTTGGAGGTGACAAGCACCTTGCCGTTCTTTTTCAGCTCGGTCAGCGCGGGATCCCAGACAAAGCCACCGTCAATGTCGCCGCGGTTGTAGCTGGCGACGATCTCGGGCTGCGGAATTGCAAAGACCTGAACATCCTTTTCCGTCAGTCCGAGAGATTTGATCAACGCAAGAAGCTGATAGTGGTCGGTCGATACCGGCGCGGCAGCGAGCTTCTTGCCCTTGAGGTCGGACAGAGACGCAATGCCAGAACCGTTGCGAACAACCAGCGCCTCGTCGATGCCGGAGATCGAGGAAAGGTAGAAGGCCTTGACCTCCAGTCCGCGCGAGGTCGCAGCCGCGAACGGGCTCGAGCCGACGTAGCCGACCTGCACATCGCCCGAAGCGATGGCCGCGAAGATTTCTGCCCCGGAGTTGAACTTGCGGAAATCGATGTCGTAGCCGGTTGCCTTCGCAAATTCGCCATTGGCGATTGCGACCGACGACGGCAGCGCATCCGTCTGATAGGCCACCACGACCTTCTTGTCGGCTGCCTCTACCGTAAATGTTGCCAGCAGGCTCGCGGAACCGAGTGTGATCGCCGCCAATAATGTCCTGATATTCATGTTTCGCCCCCTTGCGGATGAGCGTCAGCTTCAGCGCCTGAACTTGTTTCGACGCTTGGAACCGTAGGGCGGATGCTTCAGTGGACACAGGCAAAACTATCTATTTTATAGAATATAAGAACAATATTGTTTTTTGATTGAGTTGAGGCGCAAACATTCGAGCCTCAGGCCTCTGAGGGCCTCGATCGGCACCATAATTGGGAAATCGCGTCAGACCGGATCGATAAGGATCAGGAAGCAGCGCGCTCTGCCGCTCACCTCGACATCCCCGGGTTGTTCGAGTAGAAGATAGACATCCCCGGGTTGCTCGAACAGAAGCGTATCGCCTTGGCCAAGATCCACGCTTTGACCACTCCATTCAACGGTGAGCGCGCCCCGATGACACAGGAGAAGCCACGTCGGCGCGGCGGGCTGAAAGGTGGCCCTGGAATCGATATCAACCCTCTCGACCCGGTGGCGCAATCCGTCGCGACGCGTCATGACGTTCAGGTCCGTGATGGGTCCCTCGGCAAGTGTTGCAGTGACAGCGACATCGGCGGCAAAGGCAAGGGGAGCGCTGTCCTGCGTCAGCAACAGCGGATCATCCCCGTCGATTGCGAGCTGCATGCCGTTGCCGTCGATAATCGAAAGCGTCCGGTCGATGCCGGGAAAGATCGAGAAGGGGCCATCGGTCGCGACCGTTGCCATGCTGACGCGCCAGTCGAAATCAGAAAGGGCCGCCCCCTCGGGCGAGACGGCGACCTCAACGGTCTCTCCGCCGCCGTTCTTCCACGGCATGCGGCGATAATTGCTGGCTCTGAGGACGGTGGCGCGGGTCATTTTTGCTCCATCATTGTGAACTCCCTGTCACCGGCTGGAACTGAGCGACAGTGGAAACCTTTCCCCCTATTTAGGGAGATGCCTTCGATCCACTCCTCATGGCACAGGCTTTTCGCAGGCATTGATCCTTCTCATCGTCGACAAGACCGTCGCACGATGCGGCGGCCTTGTTCGACTGATGTGAGGCTTAGTTTCCGAGGATCGCGGGCAGGCGCAGGCCTTGTTCCTTGGCGCACTCGATCGCGATCTCGTAGCCCGCGTCGGCATGGCGCATGACGCCGGTTGCCGGGTCGTTCCAGAGAACACGCTCAAGTCTGCGCGCCGCCTCATCAGTGCCGTCGGCGCAGATGACCATGCCGGAATGCTGCGAGAAGCCCATGCCGACGCCGCCGCCGTGATGGAGCGACACCCAGGTCGCACCCGATGCGGTGTTCAGGAGCGCATTCAAAAGCGGCCAGTCGGAGACAGCATCGGAGCCGTCCTTCATCGCTTCCGTCTCGCGGTTCGGTGAAGCGACGGAGCCGGAGTCGAGGTGGTCGCGGCCGATGACAACGGGTGCTTTCAACTCGCCGTTCCTGACCATCTCGTTAAACGCAAGGCCAAGACGATGGCGATCGCCGAGACCGACCCAGCAAATGCGTGCCGGCAATCCCTGGAAAGCGATGCGATCGCGGGCCATGTCCAGCCAGTTGTGCAGATGCTTGTTGTCAGGCAGAAGCTCCTTCACCTTGGCGTCGGTCTTGTAGATATCTTCAGGATCGCCCGACAGGGCTGCCCAGCGGAAGGGACCGATGCCGCGGCAAAACAGCGGGCGAATATAGGCAGGCACGAAGCCCGGGAAGGCGAAGGCGTTTTCCAGGCCCTCGTCCTTGGCAACCTGACGGATGTTGTTGCCGTAATCGAGCGTCGGAACGCCAGCATCCCAGAAGGCAACCATCGCTTCGACGTGGACCTTCATAGAAGCGCGCGCGGCCACTTCGACAGCCTTCGGATCGCTCTCGCGCTTGGCCTTGGCTTCCTCGACAGTCCAGCCGGCTGGCAGGTAACCGTTGCGCGGATCGTGCGCGGATGTCTGATCGGTCACGATATCGGGGCGGGGGCCACCGGCCTTCATGCGGCGAACGAGTTCCGGGAAGACTTCGGCAGCGTTGCCGAGCAGTCCGACCGACTTTGCTTCGCCGGCCTTCGTCCACTTGTCGATCAGCGCCAGGGCCTCATCGAGTGTCTTCGCCTTCTCGTCGACGTAGCGTGTACGCAGACGGAAATCGATGCGCGTCTCGTCACATTCGACGGCCAGGCAGCAGGCGCCCGCCATCACGGCTGCGAGCGGCTGTGCGCCACCCATGCCACCAAGACCGCCGGTCAGGATCCATTTGCCCTTGAGGTTGCCATCGTAGTGCTGGCGGCCGGCCTCGACGAAGGTCTCGTAGGTTCCCTGCACAATGCCTTGCGTGCCGATATAGATCCATGAGCCGGCCGTCATCTGGCCGTACATGGCAAGGCCCTTTTTATCCAGCTCGTTGAAGTGATCCCACGTCGCCCAGTGCGGCACGAGGTTCGAGTTGGCAATCAACACGCGGGGGGCATCCTTATGCGTGCGGAACACGGCGACTGGCTTGCCGGACTGCACGAGGAGCGTTTCATCCTCGTTCAAAGTTTTCAGGGTCGCTGCGATACGGTCGAAATCGTCCCAGGTGCGGGCTGCGCGGCCGATGCCGCCATAAACCACCAGCTCGTTTGGATTTTCCGCGACGTCAGGGTCGAGGTTGTTCATCAGCATGCGCAGCGGCGCTTCGGTCATCCAGCTCTTGGCGTTGAGTTCACTGCCGCGCGGTGCGCGGATCTCGCGAATGTTGTGACGTGGATTTGAGGTCATGCGGGGTTCCCCCTGTCGAGTGATCGTTATCGTTTCAGGCCCGGCGCGATCTGTTCGATACGCACCAGAATGTCTTTGAGGTGGACGCGAAGGCGCTCTGCCTTGGCAGCGTCGTAGGCAAACGGCGGCGCCTCGGTCTCAAGATGCGTCGATTGCGCCAGTTCCATCTGGATGGCGTGCACGCCGGTTTCAGGCTGGCCGTAGTGGCGTGTCGTCCACCCACCCTTGAAGCGGCCGTTGAGCACGCAGTCATAGCCTTCGGACGCCTCGACGACCGTGAGCGTCGCCTGTTCGATGGCCTCATCGCAGGTCTTGCCCATATCGGTGCCGATGTTGAAATCCGGCAGCTTGCCTTCGAAAAGGAAAGGAATATGCGAGCGGATCGAGTGGCAATCATAGAGGATCGCCACGCCATGAATTGCTCTCACACGCTCGACCTCGGCGGCAAGGGCTGCGTGATAGGGAGCATGAAAGTCCCTGAGCCGCGCCGCAATGTCGGCTTCATCAGGTGCCCGTCCATCCTTCCAGATCGCCTTGCCGTCGAAGTCCGTTTCAGGAACCAGGCCGGTGGTGTTTTGGCCGGGATAGAGGCTGACGCCTGCCGGATCTCGGTTGGCGTCAATGACGTAGCGATGGAACGTCGCGCGCACCGTCGTCGCATCGGCAAGCAGGCCGTCATAGAGGTCGTGGATGTGCCAGTCGGTATCGGCAAGAATCCTGCCGTTATCATTCAGACGCTCCCAGATCCCGGCGGGCACGTCAGTGCCGGTGTGCGGAAAACCCAGGATAATGGGTGAAGAACCCTGTTTGACGTCGACGACAGCCATCTCAGACCTCCAGAGCCGGCAGGATGCCGCTTGAGACCGATGCATTGAGCGCGCCTGTCGCGACAAGGTCGCCCGCCGCCTTCAGATCGTTCGCCATGTAGCGATCGAGCTCCAGCGTCGGTACCACGCTGCGGATGGCGGCGATCGCCTTCTGCAGTTCGGGGCTTGTCGTGAGCGGCGCACGAAATTCCACGCCCTGTGCTGCGGTCAATGCCTCGATGCCGATAATGCTGAAGAGGTTGTCGGTCATCTGGAGCAGACGACGCGCGCCATGGCAGGCCATCGAAACGTGATCTTCCTGGTTCGCGGATGTCGGCGTCGAATCGACGGAGGCCGGGTGCGACATCTGCTTGTTTTCAGACATCAGCGCTGCCGACGTTACCTCGGCGATCATCAGGCCTGAGTTGAGGCCCGGCTTCTTTGCCAGGAAGGCCGGCAGTCCATAGGAAAGCGCGGGATCGACCAGCAAGGCGATGCGCCGCTGTGCGATCGCGCCGATTTCGCAGATGGCGAGGGCGATCTGGTCGGCTGAAAAGGCAACCGGCTCGGCATGGAAATTGCCGCCCGAGACAACCGAGTTGTCCGAAAGCACCAGCGGGTTGTCAGTGACGGCATTTGCCTCGATCTCCAGTGTGCGCGCGACCGAGCGCAGAAGATCCAGGCAGGCACCATCGACTTGCGGCTGGCAACGAATGCAGTAGGGATCCTGCACACGCTCGTCGCCCTCAATATGGCTCTGGCGGATGACGGAGCTTTCGAGGAGCGCGCGAAGTGCCGCAGCCGTGTCGATCTGGCCCTTGTGGCCGCGTAGCGTGTGAATATCGGGATGGAAAGGCGCGGACGAGCCCATCGCCGCATCGGTCGACATGGCACCGGTGATCAGTGCTGCCTGAGCTGCGCGGTGAGCCCGGAAGAGACCGGCAAGCGCCAATGCCGTCGAGGTCTGCGTGCCGTTGATGAGCGCAAGGCCTTCCTTGGCCGCCAGCACAACGGGCTTCAAGCCAGCCTTCGCAAGGGCGGCCGCGCCGGACAGGCGTTCACCCGCAAGGAAGGCTTCGGCTTCGCCCATCATCACGGCGGCCAGGTGGGCCAGCGGCGCAAGGTCGCCCGAAGCGCCCACGGAACCCTTTTCCGGGATGACCGGGATGACGCCTTTTTCGAGCATGCCTTCGATCAGACGCACCAGTTCGAGCCGGACACCGGAGGCGCCGCGACCGAGCGAAACGAGCTTCAAGGCCATGATCAGGCGAACGATGTTTTCGGGCAATGGCGCGCCGACGCCGCAGCAGTGGGACAGGATAAGATTGCGCTGGAGCGTCGCCACGTCAGCACTGTCGATCTTGATCGAAGCAAGTTTGCCGAAGCCGGTATTGATGCCATAGACCGGTGCATTGCCGGCCGCGATCTCTGCAATGCGGGCAGCGGCCTTGGCGATACCGGCATCAAAAGATGCATGGAGCCTCGCCGGTTCACCGGTCCAGTAGATCGTCTCCAGATCCCTGAGCGAGACGGAGCCTGGATGAAGGGTAATGGTCAACGGTCGATCCTTTCGCCCTTGAAAACATGTGCATGAAGCGGGTTGAAGCCGATGCGGTAAACGAGCTCCGCGAGGCTTTCGACGTCCCAGATCGCAAAGTCCGCGGACTTGCCGGTCTCGAGCGTTCCTGTCTCGCCCAGAAGCCCAAGGGCGCGTGCACCCTCACGGGTCGCCCCCGCAATGCATTCTTCGACGGTCAGGCCGAAGAGCGTGGCTGACATATTCATCGTCAGAAGCAGCGAGGTGAGCGGCGAGGTGCCGGGATTGCAGTCGGTCGCAATGGCAATACGGGTGCCGGCGTCGCGCAGCGCCTGAACGGGCGGCTTCTGCTTTTCGTTGATGGCGTAGAAAGCGCCAGGCAAGAGAACGGCGACCGTACCGGCCGCAGCCATGGCGGCAGCACCCTCGGCATCGAGATATTCGAGGTGGTCGGCAGAGAGCGCACCATGGGAGGCGGCGAGCTTGGCGCCGCCAAGATTGGACAATTGTTCGGCATGCAACTTGACTGGCAGACCGAGTGCCTCTGCCTTGTCGAAGACCCGGGCGATCTCGGCGGTGGAAAAGGCGATGCCCTCGCAGAACCCGTCGACCGCATCGACCAAGCCCTCGGCATGGGCGTATTCGAGGCCTGGGAGGACGACCTCGGCAATGTAGTCGCTGTTGCGCCCCCTGTACTCGATCGGCGTTGCATGGGCGCCGAGATAGGACGTGACGACGCGCACCGGGCGAAGGCGCTCAAGCTGGCGGGCAGCGCGCAACATCTTCAGCTCGCCATCGACGTTCAGCCCATAGCCGGACTTGACTTCGATCGTCGTCAGCCCCTCGCGGATCAGCGTGTCCAAGCGGGGAAGCGCCGCCTTGACGAGGCCTTCGACCGAGAGCGCATTTGTTGCCTTGACGGAAGACACGATGCCGCCGCCGGCGCGCGCAATCTCTTCATAGGTCGCACCTTCGAGGCGCATCTCGAACTCGCGGGCGCGGTTGCCGCCAAAGACGATGTGGGTGTGGCAGTCGACGAGGCCCGGTGTAATCCAGCGGCCCTCGAGATCCGTGATCTCGGCGCGCTCGATCGCGGCAACCGGCAGTTCGGCCTCGGAGCCGACGTAGCTTATGCGCCCACCCTCGGTGACGAGGGCGCCTTTGTCGACGATGCCGAGGCCCTGCTTTTGCGGGTCGAGTGTTGCCAGGCGCACATTCCGCCACAGATGCGGACGGACGTCGCCGGATGACTCATGGCTTGAAAATTTGTTCCCATTCATCAGCTTTGCGCCTTTCCTTATGCGGAAACATGTATATACATAATAAACCGATGACAAGTGAAATTTTGTGCGCTTCCATGGAAAAGAAAGATGCGCGGCGCCAAAGAGGAGAAAAAGCGTTATGGCTCAGACGGTGGCGACCAGACTTCATGCGAGCGCGGCACTTCTGCCGCAGGGATGGCGCAAGGACGTGCGCGTGACGATCGAGGACGACCTGATTGCGACCATCGAGGCCAACGTCGCTCCGACGCCAGCCGATGATCGTCACGACACGCTTGTGCCCGCGATGGGCAATCTCCACAGCCACGCTTTCCAGCGCGCCATGGCCGGCCTTGCCGAAGTGCGGGGACCAGCCAATGACAGCTTCTGGAGCTGGCGCACGGTCATGTACAAGTTCGCATTGTCGATGACGCCCGAACATGTCGAAGCCGTTGCCGCCCAGCTCTACATGGAGATGCTGGAGGCCGGCTTTTCCCGGGTCGGCGAATTCCACTATCTGCACCACGACAAGAACGGCACACCCTACGCCAACATTGCCGAGCTGGCCGAGCGCATCGGGGCGGCGGCAAATGTCAGCGGTATCGCCCTGACGCTGCTTCCCGTATTCTATGCCCATTCTGGCTTCGGCGGCGCCGCACCGATCGAGGGTCAACGGCGCTTCATCAATTCGCTGGACAGTTTTGCCGCCCTGATGGACGGCTGCCGCAAGGTGACGATGAGGCTTCAAGGTGCCGAGCTCGGCCTTGCCCCACATAGCCTGCGCGCCGCCACGCCCGAGGAACTGGCGACGGTCGTCCCGCTTGCCGGTAACGGCCCGATCCACATCCACATTGCCGAGCAGGTCAAGGAAGTCGAGGATTGCATTGCCTGGTCGGGCGCCCGGCCCGTCGAATGGCTGCTTGCCAACCAACCCGTCGATGATCGCTGGTGCCTGATCCACGCGACGCACATGAGCGACGAGGAAACCCGTGGCATGGCCCGTAGCGGCGCGATCGCCGGCCTTTGCCCGATTACCGAGGCCAACCTCGGCGATGGCACCTTCGAGGCACCGCTCTTCATCGAACAAGGCGGACGTCTCGGCGTCGGCTCCGATTCCAACGTGGCGATCTCGCTTTCCGGCGAACTGCGCCAGCTTGAATACTCAGAGCGTCTGGCGTTGAGGGCCCGCAATGTGGTGGCTGCACCCGGCGGCTCAACGGCGCGCAGCCTGTTCGATCATGCAATAACCGGCGGCGGCGCCGCCCTGAAGGCCCCTGGGGGAATTGCCGTCGGTCATCACGCCGATCTCATCTCGCTCGACACGACGGCCGTGCCCTACCTTTCAGGCGACCAGTTGCTCGATCATTGGATTTTTGCCGGCGGTGTCGCGGTCGACAGTGTCTGGGCGCTCGGCCGCAAGCAGGTGGAAGGCGGCCGCCACGTAGCGCGCGAGGCAATCAATCGCCGGTTCCTGAAGGCGATGGGCGAGCTTCTTTCAGCATAGGGCTTTCCAGGTCCCGACATTCACATTAGAGCGGGAGGTATAACCGGAGCGTGACGATGAACCAAAGCAAGGACATCACCTTGCATCAGCGGATCGTGAGTGACATCGAAGGCCGCATCGTCTCGGGCGAATGGCCACCGGGTCACCGCATCCCGTTCGAAGTGGATCTCACCAAGCAATATGACTGTTCGCGCATGACCGTGAACAAGGCGCTGACCCAGCTCGCCAAGGCGGGCCTCATCGAGCGTCGGAAAAAGTCCGGCAGCTTCGTCACACAGCCGCAGGCGCAATCGGCCGTCCTCGAGATCCACGACATCGGCGCCGAGGTCAAGTCATTGAATCTCGCCTATGCCTTCACGGTCTCAAAGCGCGTGCAACGCAAGGCCAGGGCCGAGGACATCGGACGCCTGGACGTCATGCCGGGCTCTTCCGTTGTCGACGTGGCCTGCATTCATCACGCGGGCGGGCGGCCATTCTGCCTCGAGGAAAGGCTAATCAGTCTGTCGACCGTACCCGAGGCAGCCGACGCCGATTTTTCCGAGATGGCACCCGGCGCCTGGCTGATCAATCAGATCCCATGGAGTAGCGCCGAGCACCGCATCCATGCCGTATCGGCCGGCGCGGACGAGGCTGTCGCCCTGGACATCCCGCGCAACACTGCCTGTCTGGTCGTCGAACGCCGCACCTGGAGCAATGTCGGGCCAGTCACTCACGTGCGCTTCACCTATCCCGGCGACCGGCACGCACTGGTAGCGCGCTTCACCCCGGCGTCGCAATAGCGAACGGCCTTGTCAGACGGCGTTGTCAGACGGCGGCCTTGTCAGCAAGGCACCTGGTTCCTCGAAGCGCAAGTCTCCTACCCGAGTTTCGTGGCTCGCCAGTGAACGCAACCGAACGTCACGCAAAACGTCTCAAACTGCAGAAGGTTGATGTCTCGCATGCCGCAGCAAGCTCGCCATCGCCGGCAAGACTGCCGCAATGCATATTGGCGTCAGCACTTTTGCCTCTCCCGTTATCGGGTCGGGGCCCGCCATGCGGTTTTCCGGAACGGTCAAGCCGCCGGTTGAGGCGCGTTCAGTTCAGCCTCTCTTCGACGGTCGGTGACGGCGCCAAAATCCTGAAGCTCTGATCGATCCAGGTGAGTTCGTCCCGAACGTCCTGCACGCCGGCGACATTCTCCGCCGCCACTCTTACGGCCGCCCGCACCCGTTCGTCGGGAACCGTGCCTCTCAACACGACAATGCCGGCATTGACGCTGACGCGGATCTGTCCACATCGAGCCCATTCCCTGGTCTGCAATTCCGCCTCGACGTTCGATAGGATCGTCCTGTCATCAATCGAAAAGACCGAGACCGATCGCGATTGTCGAAGCGGCTTGAGGAAGTCCTTTCTGGCAATGATGCCGACGAGGCTGTCCCCCACGACGACCGGCAGCCGCTTTACACTTGTCTGCTCCATCAATTCTGCCGCCTCGGTCAGCGTCGCATAAGGAGAGACGGTCACAAGCGGACGCGACATGACTTCACCAACGCGCCGTTCGCGCAAGGCCACATATTCGTCGGCAAGGCAGTCCTGACCCGTCAAGAGTTGCAGCCACCATGAGCGGCGCGTCTCGGTCTGCGCCTCCGTCCTCCGCACCAGGTCGCTTTGGCTCAGCATGCCCACCAGGCCGCCCCGCGCATCAAGCACCGGAAGGCCACTGATGCGATGGTAGAGCATCAGTTCTGCAGCATCGATCACGGTCGCCCGCTCAGTGATCGTGATGACGCCTTCTGTCATGATTTGACTTACGCGCATTTCAGGCACCTCCAGGGCGCAAACGGGAACCGGTTCTACAAATGCCTACACGCCGTCCCGCGTGACGTCCGAGAACCCGAACATCGACAACTGGACCCCATAAGGAAAAAGAATGGTGTTAACGAGCAGGAGCGCCTTGTCGCTTCTGCTGCCAGACAGAGAATAGTAGGTCGTCTGCGCTTCACGACGCTGCTTGACCAGCTGATGCCGTCGAAGGATGTTCAGGTGCCGCGACAGGGCGGACCGGCCCAGACCGATGCGGAGCGCGAGTTCCCTGACGCAGATTTCGCCCTCGGCGAGTGTTCTCAACACGGCCAGGCGATGGGCATTCGCGAGCGCCGAGAAATATGCAGCGAGTTCGCCGTCGTCGCCGAGCATCGCATTTCCTCCGGTATGAACGGAGCGAATAGTAGCGACCTCCCGGATCCCTTCATTGAGCCAGCGCAAATTGCTGGGGAAAGACGGCTTGTCTCCTAGCGAAGAGCACTCGCCGTCAAAACGATGGAGAAGATCATCAATGCTGCTGAACCGCAACGCCTGGCGATCAAGGGCATGTGATCGCTTTCGCCGATCACCAGCCTGCCGGCGGCAAGCCAAATCAGGGAAGTCGAGAGTGCCACGGCGACGAACGCCATCATCGTGCTGAGCGCAAGTCCATCCTGCGCGGAGGGAATGATCGTCAATCCGATTATTATTGCCTTCGGATTGAGCAATGTCGTCACGAACACGTGCCGGGGACCCGCAAATTCCGTCGAGGCGACGGTACTGCGCCCCCAAAGCTTGAATGCAAGATAGAGCACCCAGACGGCGGAGATGGCCTTCACGACTTGCAGCGCGAGAGGGTGAGCATGCAGGAAAGGACCAGCGACGCTTGAAACGGGAATTATGATCGCAAGGTAAGCGAAGACAACAGCGGCGAGCACCTCAAGCAAGCCAATGCGAGATAGGCCGTGCGACGCCATGACGAGCAATGCGTTGGTCGGTCCCGGCAGTATCAGAAGTGTGAAAGCACCAAGTGCAAAGCTGAGGTCATTCATGGTCCGTATCCTGTGAAACTCGCTGCTCGCACGATGCGACGTCGGCCACATTGACATTGATCATTTTGGGAGAACTTGTCGCCACACGACGTGTTATGCTGGGACATGGATGGAGGTACCGCGATGCCTCACTTGATCTGGTTTCTGCTTACCCGCCTTTCGGCCGGATTCGCAATCGGATCCGTGGCTGGATTGGCTATCTGGAGGGTCGGCTCCTGGGGCGCAGGTATTGAAGTGCCCGACTATTATGTCGCCCAGGGCATGTTTGTCTATCTGTTCGGCAGCACGATCGCTGCCGGTTACCTGGCGACGGCGCTGTGGCTTGATGAACCTTGAACGCCGAAAGTCCGGCGCAAATGCGCAGAGCCGAAGGCATGAGCGCCGAGCGGCGCGATATTGACGACCGGGGCGATCCTGCCGCTCAGACCAACCCGAGCCGAGAACGACTGCCTTTCTGTTTCCAGGAGCCCCATTGGTCTTGCCAGGTCCACAGCGGCTCCGGAACCGGTTCTGCTTTTCTGCGGTTGCGAACGTCGGTCGCTCTGACAAGGAGCGTCTCGCAGTCGTCCTGGCGATCGCCGATGAAGGCGAGCGCCATCTCACAGAAACTATCAAGATGTTGAAGGAGACGTTCCTCCGTGGCGCGGGGAGGGGTGTCGACATTGAGGAGCGCACGTCGCGTGACAACGATCGTCCGTGAACGACCGGCTGCCTGCAAAACGATGCGTCCGGATCTCTCCTTTCCGTCCAGCCACGCAGCGACTACCGTATACCGCAAACTTGCTCCCTCCTTGCTGCGCACCAAAGCGCCGCTGACGCCGATCCCTTGCCGAAGTTCTGCGAAGATGAGCGATGCGCTCTCCCAAAACCTTGATCTGCGTCAAACAGTGACATCATACCTGCCGTGCCCAAATACCTTCGTGAAGCCGGCTCGAACTCGCACTCGATGAACGCGAACTGGAATGAAGGCTATTCACCGGAGCGTTCCCTGCAAAGCCGGTCCTGCAGGTCACCCGGATCTTTCGAGAACCACCCGCGGGAATGGAAAAGGAACGCCTCCAGGACGGCCCGCTGCTCGCCGCCAGACGCTCCCCAAAGGCTGACGAACTCCAGAGCGTCGATATGTCTCTGCCAGCTCCGTTCGGAATTCACGACAAGGCCTCCTGCACCTCAACATGCTTGGTTGATGGAGCGAGTATGTCGTTTCGATTGAAGGCGAAGGCTCTCAGGAGCTGCGATCCCAACCGCGCCTGCTGGGCCAGGTCGTCGAAGATCAACGCCGCCTCCTCAACCTCCCCGATCTCTGTTGCCGGTCCGAACTGGTCGAGTTCCTTCAGAAGTTCCATAAGGGTCGACACTTTGTCCCGTTGTCGCATGGCAGACAGAAAGAGCTCCTGGACGACTGCAGCGCGTTGTTTCGGCACCAGGCTGACCAGGACCTGGCCCACAACCGTGGAGCAGCCGCAATCGAGCGCCGGATTTTTCGCGAAAGCCTTGATCTGGCGAACCGCTGCAAGAATGTGATTATCGGCGGGACTGCCGCTTCGCGATTGCTTCCCTGTCATCTGCTCGCTCCTTCTGTGTTCCTTTGTCTTGCGATCCATTCCGCACCGGCGCGCCCGTGATGAAATCCGTTCGACAACGGGACGTCGGGATAGATGCTTCGTATTCTTGAGCCCGTCTCCGCCGGCTCGAGGTGACCGTCGAGCATCTTTCGATAGAGCGCGGACACGGCAACCATGTCGCAATCCTGCGGCGAGAGGCGCAGTGAGCTGACGCCCAGTGCGTCCCACTCCTCCGGCCCTTCCAGGAGCGCCTGGCAGGAGTGGGAGACCGTCTGTACGCCGTTCAATGCGAGAAACGGCTGGTTTGAAAGCGTGCCTACGGAAAGGCCGTCGGGATCTTCCTGGCAAACGAACTGACAATTGTCCTTGGTCTTTCCCTTGGATCGGGCATGCGCGCAGCGCGCCGAGATGGCGAGGGGTAAGCGGCCGAACGCGAAGAGCTCGAAATCGCCTCCGGGGCAGGATCGCGTGATCTCGGCGACCGACGCTGCCGGCAGCTCCGGGGGCAGGCAGATGCTGGCCGCGCCGTTTCGTGCGAGAAGCTTGGCCGACGGTCCATTATAGACATTGACGAAGGGTCCGACGGTGTGACTCCGGCCCTTCAGCATCTGAAGGGCGGAAAGATCGTTGGCTTCGACCAGGTGATCTTCATCGGCTGCAACTGATCTCTGATATTTCGATTCACGATCGAGGGTTACAAGGGCGAGCGTGGAGAGACGGACTTCCTTTCCCGCCGCCTCCAGGCGTTCAACGACAGCCACGAACTCGGGTTCCATGAAATGCAACCGCTTGGAACAGACGGTCTCCCCAAGCACCACGACGTCGACAGGCGACTGGTCGGCGATTGCGAAATAGAAGTCGCGCCAGCGCTCTGTCGGCCAAAGATAGAGGAGCGGCCCCAAGGTAAGCTTCAAGGGAGATTTCATCGACTACCTCCAACGCTTCTCATAGGCGCCCTTTGTCGTCTGTTGTCCCTCGCTGAGTTTGCGAAGGCGTGACATGAGGACCGGGCGGTCCGCAGGCGCCGCCTTCAGCGTGGCGCGAAGCGTGGAAACGACTTCCGAGATGTAGGCCTTGCCGCGCTGACGGCCTTCGACCTTCAATGCCTTGACGCCTGCCGCCCGAAGTTCGTCGAGCTGGTCCATGACGTCCAGCGACACCGGATCCTCGAAAGCGTAGGTCGCGCTTTGTCCGACTGCGAAGCGACCCTTGCACAGCGTCGGATAGCCAGCGGGTTCTTCTTCGGAAAATCGGTTTATGGTGAAGCCACCCAGTTCAGACACCAGGTCGCCGCCGGCCTGCCGGTAGCGTACGTGGCTGGCTGGCGAGCATACGCCGTTCATATTTGGCGACTTGCCGGTCGCGTAGGAGGACAGCGAGCAGCGCCCCTCTGCCATGACGCACAATCCGCCAAAGACGAAAACCTCCAATTCGCAGTCCACGCTTCGTGCAATGCGGGCGATGTCCTGGATGGTGAGGGTACGCGGCAGCACGATGCGGGCAGCACCGAAACAGTCGACCAGATATGAAAGGGCCTCGGGATTGGAGGCAGACGCCTGAACGGAGATGTGGAGGCGCTGTGCCGGGTGATGTTCCGCGACATGCGCCATCAATCCGAAATCTGCAACGATGAGGGCGTCGGCGCCCGCTTCCGACGCTTCCCTTGCCCTGCGGTACCAGAGATCTTCCTTGCCGGCCGTCATGAAAGTGTTGAGAGCGACAAACGTCTTCACCTTTCGCGCGCGTGCGTAGCCGATTGCATCACGAAGCTCGGCGAGATCAAAATTCAAACCTGGGAAGTTGCGCGCGTTTGTCTCGTCGCGAAAGCCGCAGTAGACGGCATCAGCCCCGGCATCGACGGCCTCGCGAAACGATGCAGGGGTTCCTGCAGGGCAGATCAGCTCCATTGGACACCATGCGCCTTCAGCGCTTGCCGACGGACCGAACCGAGGGCTCCGGTGATGGAACGGGTCATCGGGCCCGACAATCTCCCGACGGCGTCAACGAGGTCTATTTCGTTGTCATCGAGGGCGTTTCGAAGTGCCAGCACCGCCTCCATGTCACCCGTGACAGTGAGCTTTCTGGCGAAGAATATGGCGTCGCCGTCGATCCTGCCCTCGGCAAGGGCCAGCATCAGGACCAGCGGTCCGCAGATGGTGGTGTCAGCGACCATGTGGGTACCGCGACGAAAGGCTTGGACAGTGCGATCTTTTGGGCAAATCAGGAATGAAAACGGGAAGTCCGACGGCACGAATGCAAAGCGGGACTGGCTGTACTCACCGAGCCGGTCGAAGAGTTTCGGATGAATTGAAAGAACCTCCTTGAGCAGGAAGTCGGCGATGCGCCCGACGATCGGCAATGGAATGATGCGGGCGGTCGCCATCAGGCGAGATGGGGCGAGCATTACGGCCTCTCAGATTGAACAAGCCATCCTAGTTTTTCTTGGCGAGGCTCTGTTTGATCTGAGACAAAGACAAGGACGGTTTCCTCGTCGATTTCAGCGTCATGCGTAATGAAGAACCAAAAGCCAGACGGCATGGCGACCTGCAGTCCTTCCTTTTCGATCTGCAGCAGCGACGGCTGCTGCTTGTCGTGGAGGAGCCCGTGTCGCTCGTGCATGAACTGACCGCCCTGCACCAGAAAGTGCTTTCCGAGGGTGGCCCCGCCCTCCTCATCAAACAACCCGTACACGCCGACGGACGGTTCTCCCCGATACCCGTCGTTGTAAATCTGTTCGGTACAAGGCAGCGGATCGAGCTCGGCTTTGGCGTCGGCGAAGCGGGATTGACGGGCCTCGCGAATGACCTGGCCGAGCTTCAGCGGCCGACACCACCCGTGTCGCTCGTCGATGCATGGAGCAAGCTGCCAATGCTCAAGGCGGTGGGCAGCATGCGACCTCGCTTGCGCAGGGCGGCTGCCTCGCAGGAGGTCGTCTACAAGGGACCGCAGATCGACCTCGGGCAGCTTCCGGTACAATGGTGCTGGCCAGGCGAGCCGGCGCCTCTCGTGACCTGGCCGCTGGTGATTACATGCAATCCCGACGACCCCAGGGACGTGAACGTGGGCATATACCGGATGCAGGTCCGCGACCGCTCGTCGCTGATCGTTCGGTGGCTGGCCCATCGTGGTGGCGCGAAGCATTTTCGGCTGTGGCAGCGTAAGGGCCTCGATATGCCGATCGCCGTTGTGATCGGGGCCGATCCGGCGACGCTTCTCGCCGGCGTCATTCCACTTCCCGAAGGCATGAGCGAACTGAACTTCGCCGGCCTTCTGCGCGGATCGAGAACCGAGGTCTCCAGCGCGCTCACCGTCCCGCTTGCGGTCCCTTCAAATGCCGAAATAATTCTCGAAGGTTACGTTTCCGCGGAGGAAACGGCGCCAGAGGGACCCTATGGAGATCATACCGGGTACTACAACTGCGTGGAGCCGTTTCCAGTCGTCAGGTTGAGTGCGATAACCACGCGGCGCTCGCCGGTTTATCTCTCGACGTATACCGGGCGCCCGCCAGACGAACCATCACGGCTGGGCGAGGCGATGACCGAGCTTTTCATCCCGATCGTGAAGCGCCAGTTTCCGGAGATCAGGGATCTGTGGCTTCCGCCGGAAGCTTGCTCCTACCGGGCAGTCGTCGTTTCGATCGACAAGCGCTATCCGGGTCAGGCACGCCGCATCATGATGGGGCTGTGGTCGATGCTCCCGCAGTTCAACTATACGAAGCTCATCATCGTCGTCGATCCGGATATCAGCGTCAGGAAGTGGGAGGAGATCATGTGGGCGGTCGCAACCCGGTTCGATGCCTCGCGGGACCTGGTGGTGCTGGAAAACACGCCAATCGACTACCTCGACTTCGCGTCTCCGAAGTCCGGGCTCGGCGCCAAGTTGGGCTTGGACGCCACCAACAAGATCGGCGCTGAGACCGAAAGGGAATGGGGTCGAGTGCTGGAGATGCCCGAAAACCTTGAGGAAAAGGCCGCGCAAACATGGGAAAGGCTGCGACGTGATGCGGGTATCTGAACACAAGGATGTCGTGCTTGCAGTGACAGGAGCGTCAGGCGCAGCGCTTGGCGTCGCCGCGCTCGATTTGCTGGTCTCGCTGAATGTAAGGGTGCATCTCGTTGTTTCCGACAGTGGCTGCCGGACACTCGCTCACGAAGTTGGGGCTGAAGCCCACGGGCGCATGCTGCTCAAGGCACATAGGACATACGACAACAACGACATTGGACCGGCTATCGCGAGTGGTTCGTTTCCGGTCACCGGCATGATTGTTGCACCTTGCTCCATGAAGACGCTGGCAGCGATCTCCACGGGGTTGTCTCAAAACCTGATTTCTCGGGCGGCAGATGTTCAACTGAAGGAAAGGCGCAGGCTGGTCCTGCTCACCCGCGAGACGCCGTTGCATCTCGGGCACCTTCGCAACATGGTCGCCGTCACGGAAATGGGAGCGATCGTCATGCCGCCCGTGCCGGCATTCTATAATCGCCCCGAGTCCATCCAGGACGTGGTAGACCACCTCGCTCGTCGGGCAGTCGATCTGCTTGGACTTCCTGTGCCGCATCAATCGCGCGCCTGGCTTGGCGAGGCGTTATTCGATCAGCCGAATATTGCAACAGGGTCGGCGCCGAAAAGCAGGGCATGACCGCCGCCAAACAAGAGCCAGCCAACAAGGATACCGGTCAGGAGAATGGAGGCGACCAAGGGCACGTCGAAGGCGGGTCGCCTTCCAGCCAGAAACGCCCGGAAAGGCAGGATCGAGGTCGGCGCAGCCAGGCTCTCCCACCGTGATCCAAGCCGCCGCTTTGCCCGCTTCTCGATCATCGGTATGGCGCCGATGGCAAAGAGCGCGAAACCGCCGAACAACAGAATGGACCGCAGATCGCCATTGGCGATGATGTGTCCCGCTGCCCAGATCGCGAACCCGAGGAGTACCGGATGGCGGGTGATGCCAACCACGGCGCCAGGTCTTTCCGATGACCGGACGGTGATCGAAAGGGGATTGGGACTAATAAGTCCTGCAATCACCAGGAAGCCGCCCAGGGGGGCCAGGACAAACGTGATCGCCGCATGCCAGGGCTGCAGGTCCCACAAAGGCACGTAGTCAAGTTTCAGCGCAGCGGCAAAGAGCCAGGCCAGGGCCAGCAGCGAGGCCGCTGAATAGGCGACGAAGTAGGTCGGCCTGCCAATCCGACTGATGATGCCTGCTCGAACCGCTGGTGTAGCGGGGATCGAATGAAGCGCCAGAAACACCACAAACGCGGCTAGAAACTCGGTCACGCTCGCCTCCTTTTTCTTGTCGATGGCACGATCTGCACCAACGGGCGTTGAGGAATGTCAAATCAGCCTTGCGAAGTCCTGATCTTTGCGCCAGCGCAAAGAGTGGGGCAATTGCGCTGGTAAAGGTGAGCCGTTCAGTCACCTTTTACGGATCACACACAATGCTTCGAGCTACCTGCCTTTGCCTCGCGCCTGTTCTTCTCGCCGCCATGCCTTTTGCTGTGCGCGCCGCGGAATATCCGATCGGAGCGCCGCAGCTCGCGAGTGGGATGGAAGTGGCAGCCGTCTATCTTCAGCCGGTCGAAATGGATCCTCCGGGAATGATGCTTGCAACGGCCGAATCCGACGTTCATCTGGAAGCGGACATACACGCCACGGCCGAGAACGCGAATGGCTTTGCCGAGGGCGACTGGGTGCCGGGTCTTCATGTCGAATACAGGGTGAAGAATCTGGACAACGGCGCCGAACAGGGGGGTGCCCTTGAGGCGATGGTCGCAAGCGACGGGCCGCACTACGGCGACAACGTCAAGCTCTCAGGGCCAGGCCGCTATGCGCTTGAACTCACCGTGCACCCTGGCGGTCACGGCATGATGTCGTTCGGCCGGCATGTCGACAAGGAGACCGGAGTGGCCGCGTGGCCTGAAGCATTTACCCTGAAATATGAATTCGTGTTTGCCGGCGTCGGAAAGAAGGGCGGCTACTGATGTGGCTGCGAACACTCGTTTCGGGGCTCTCGGTCTGCCTCGCGGTCATGCCCGCCCTTGCGCAGGGCGACGATCCGGTCATCCAGATTCACTTCAGCAATGGGATGATCTCGCCGTCCGTCATCGAGGTGCCAGCCAACACGCGTTTCAAGCTTGAGCTTCACAACGACGGCTCGACGCCGGTCGAATTCGAAAGCATTCCGCTGCGCAAGGAAAAGGTGCTCGCTCCGGGCGCCTCAAGCTTTCTCGTGTTTCGCTCGTTGGATGTCGGAACCTATGCCTTCTTCGACGACTTTCACCTCGACATGCCACCGGCGAGCATGGTCGCCAAATGAGCGCGAATCTTTATCTGCAGTCCTTCGAGATCGCATCCGTGGTCTGGCGGGAAACATTTGAAGCCTTGCTCGTCGTCGGAATCCTTTTGACCTGGTCGTTGCGGGAGGGGCCTTCCGCTCAAAGAAGAGCCGTCGGATGGATTGCCGCGGGGGTTGCCTCCGGCATCCTGTTCGCCGCCGCCCTGGCGCTTATCATGAGCCGGGCCTCCGCACTGCTCGACGGGGATGCCGAGGAAATACTCCAGATGATCATGGCGTCGCTGGCCTCAGTCCTCATGCTGAGAATGGTGTTCTGGATGCGCCGGATGGAACAGGGCGATACCGGGGGACTGCGCAATGAGGCGCTCGGGCATGTACGGGCTGGCAACTGGCTGGGTCTCGCTTCCCTGGCGGCGCTTGCCGTAGCCCGGGAAGGAGCCGAAACAGTCATTTTTCTCTATGGAATGCTCTCTGCGTCCGAAGGGTGGCAGACCGGCATTGTCGTCGTGTCGGGAGCGATTGGTCTGGTGCTGGCCGTGGGAACGTTCTGGGCGTTTAGGGCCGGTGCGGCGATGGCATCCAAGAAGGTGTTGTCGCGGATCAGTCAGGCGCTCCTCATCATCCTCGGCAGCGGCCTGGCCATGACCGTCATCGACAAGTCGATTTCCCTTGGCATCCTGACGCCCTTGACCGCACCGCTATGGGACTTGAGCTGGCTTCTCGACGATGGCAGGGGGGCCGGCGCCTTCCTCGCCGGGCTCGCAGGCTATCGGGCCCGTCCAGAACTTCTTCCTCTTCTGGGCATCGGCGCCTACTGGCTCACCGCCTCTCTGGCTTACATGCCGCCGCTAAGCGCCAAGGCTCCTGCATGACCTCCATCCAGATTGGCGCGCAGGCGCTTCTTGGCGGCTTTGGCGATCTTCTCCTGCGGTGGCAGGTGTTCATCCGGCGCCTTCAATGGGGAATCGTGGCAGGCTATGCGGCGCTTCTGGCCGTGCCCGTCGTCCTGCCTCTTCCTGCGAGTACCGATTACATATGGACGAACCTGACGCGCTTTGCACAATTTGTGTTCTGGGGCCTCTGGTGGCCGTTTGTGATCCTTGCAACGGCGCTCGTCGGCAGGTTCTGGTGCGGGATACTCTGCCCGGAAGGCGCGCTTTCGGAATTTGCCAGTGAGCGGGGCGCGGGGAGGGCGATTCCTGGCTGGATGAAGTGGTCGGGTTGGCCGGTCCTGTCGTTCATTTCCACCACAGTTTACGGTCAGCTTACGAGCATTTATCAGTATCCCAAGCCGGCCGCACTTCTGCTCGGTGGCTCGACATTCGCAGCAATCGCGGTTGGGGCTCGTTATGGCAAGGCCAAGAGAGTGTGGTGCCGGTTCCTGTGTCCTGTCAGCGGCGTATTCGGCATCGTGTCGAAGATAGCGCCCCTCCATTTCAGGGTGGATCCCGCGAGCTGGCGCCACGCGCCAGGCGGCCGACCCGACGCCGTGAACTGTGCGCCCCTGGTCCCCATCAAGACCATGCAGGGCGCTGCCGCCTGTCACATGTGCGGCCGTTGTTCCGGACATAGGGGCGCGATCCGGCTGGCGTGGCGAAAGCCGGCGATCGACATCGTGCGAGGATCCGGCCGGATGGCGACCGGATGGGAGACTGCGATGTTGCTCCCGGTCATGCTTGGTCTCGTCCCGGCAGCGCTCACCTGGTCGGGCAGCGACTGGTTTCTGGCCATACGCCAGTGGCTGGTGGAAGCCTGCCTCGACGCACAGTTGATGTGGCCGCTTTCGTTACGGCTGCCATGGTGGCTGTTGACCAACTATCCTGCAGCCGGCGATATCATGACGATCGTCGACGCCGTGTCCCTGCTTGCGCTTCTCGCATTGTCAGCTGCCTTGGCGACCCTCGCTTTTGGGTTCCCTCTGGCAGCGAGCGCCTGGATCCTTCGCAATCGCGTCCGCCCGATGCATCACCTCGCGCAATCCCTTATTCCCCTTGCTTCCGCTTCGTTGTTCACGGGCCTTCTGTCGCTCACGATATCGCAGCTGCGGATGGACGGGATCATCTTGCCCATCGCCGACGATCTAAGAAGCGCGCTGGTTCTGGCGGCCGCCGTCTGGTCTGTCGCACTTTGCCATCAGATCACTGGTCTGTACGACCGGTGTTTCGGCCGGCGGCTCCTGGCGACGTGCCTCTTGGCGTTTCCGACGTTGACCTTTGCAGTCGGCTGGGCGGCGTTCAGCTAGCGACGCTCCAGGGTTGCTGGTCTGTTGACAAGGACACCTCTTGTGGGAAGAGGGCATCATTCAGCCGTCGGCGAGGCAAACCAATCAGATGCGGTGACCGTCGATTGCGACCGATCAAAGCTCTCCATCGCAAAACACTATCGAGATGGAAAACCGCTGGTGCGGAGGGATTTCTGAGTGCCCGGAAGGTTTGGAAAAATCGCCGGCCGCACACAAGGCATCAGCCTGTTTCAGGAACGCTGCAGACGACCGAAGACCAGCCGGCAAAGCTTGTCCGTGTCGACCTTGCCGGTGCGCGCATCAAGGTCGGGCTTGTGTTCGGCTCCGGCTGCACGGGGAGCTCTGCGCTTCTTGATCTCTACGACGAACGGCTTCTGCTGTGGTCTCATGGTTCTTTTCATTTCTTTTCCGTTGAACCCGCTTGAGCGAGCAATTGATTCAGTGCCTGCACGAAGCCTAGCGAAGCAGGCAAGAGCGCACTTTGACCTCCATCAAAGTTATCGGGAAACGGAAGGCGAATATCGACGCATGCGCCCCTGGCGAAGACATCCCGCATGCCGCAGCGCTTCAAAGGTGTAAGGGGAGCTACCTTGAGTTGGCGGGTTTAAGGAGGTCAGCGAGCGTATGTCTGGCCAGATGACCTTTATAGGCGAGGGCAGCTCCTTGCTCTATCGTCCGCCATCCTTGGAGAGTGTCCAGCGCATCCGACCTGGCCTCGCAGGAAACGAGCGCTGCGGCAACCTCCGCAAGGCAGATCGTCTCTGGCGACCGCGCAAGGAAAAGGCCTCCTCTCTTGCCGCGCCGGCTCGCCAAAAAACCGCGACGAACCAGAAGGTTCGCTGCCTTCGCAAGGTGTGGGTGTGACGCCCCGAAAGCCTCGGCGGTCTCGGCGATCGTAACCCGGAAGGGATGGCGCCCAGCGGCCAAAAGAAGCAGCCGTATGCCGTTGTCCAACATCACGGCCATCGCGGTCTACTCGCGTTCGCCGTCGGCCAGTTTCAGAAGGCGCTGCGGATCGGTGACGGTGAGTTTCTGCCGCCCGCCCTCGACGATACCCTTTGATTCCCACGCGCTGAGGATGCGTGAGACCGTGTGAAGGGTCGTTCCGGTCATCTCCGCTATATCCTGCCGCGATATCGGGAAGTCGATCCGGATGCCAACACCGTCGGCCTTTCCCGCCTGCTTGGACAGGCGCAGCACGGCGTGCGCGACGCGCTTTTCAACTTCCTCCGTCGACATCTCGCGAATTCTGACGTGGGCCTCTTCAAGCCGCTGGCCGATGGTCTGCATCGCAGTCATCGCCAGGCGTGGGTTCTGTTCGACGAAGCGTCCCCACATGTCCGTCGGCCATCCGAGGATCAAGCTCTCGGCCGCGGCACGGGCCGTGCCTGGGTAGTCGGTCCTGCGAAACGCCATGGCGAAGCCGAACAAGTCGCCGGGGTGTACCATCCGGACAATGATCTGCTGGCCGTCCTGCGTCACCTGCGTCACCTTGAGCCGCCCATGCAGCAGCAGGAAAAACGACTTCGCCTGTGCCCCTTGCTCGAAAACGGTATCTCCTTGGGCGATGCGACGCGGCACAGCATGCTCGAGCATCGTGTCGAGGTCGGTGTCCGTCATCCGCTCGAAGAGCGGCAGGGACTTCACTACTGCGCGATCAACCTTCATTTTCGTTCTGCTCCGTCTGGGCGCTGATATGGGGGCCAAGAGCGTCCGTTGCGGCCCTGCGGGCGAACGCCACCACGCTCTGGAAAAACGTGGGACGGCGGACGAGCCGGAAACCGAGATTGTCGGGCGGCGCTCCGACTGCGCAGCCACCGCCCTTGGGATTTCGAACGAAGCTGCTCATCGGCGACCTGTGCTTACCAGAAGCTATTATAATGCCGCAGCCTGCTGGATCCAGTGCCTCCGTCTCTGCTGCCTTGTCTAGATCGACGCGCCTGTTGCACGTGGAGGTCCATTCCCAGATATTGCCCGCGAAGTCGACAAGGCCGGTCGTGCTGATGCCGAACGAACCTCTCGGCTGCGGCTTGGGGTTGGTCGACGCCGCGCGGCGGGCCTCGCGCTCGTAATCGGCAAGCCAACGTGTCGCCGGGTTCGTGTCGTCGTCATCGATGCCGAGCGCATCGTCAGGAAAGCGGTCGGCTGCGGCGTATGCAAGTTCAAAGTCGCTCGGCAGGCGCCAGTTCTCGCCTGTCCGCTGCGATAGCCATGCCGCGTACTGCACTGCATCGTCGTAGCTCACCCCTGTAACCGGCAGGTCAGGCCCGGCCTGGCCTTCATATTCGGCCGGTGCACACGCGCCGTCCAGCACGCAGCGCTGATATTCTGCGCGGCTCGTCTGAAACTTCATGACGTCGAGCGGGAGGCGGACCTTCGCGTCGTGCTTTGGCGCGTCGACGGCAAGCCCCTTGCGAAAGTATTCGGTCGCCTCGCGATACTCGAAAGAATGAGGCTGTATGGTGACCACTTCCGGAGCGGTAACTCCACCGTCGTGTTGACCGGACGAAGCAAAACCCGCCTTCACGGCAACCGCTCCGGAGAGCGCGGCCAGAAGAGCGAGTGGAATAGCGATCGAGATGCCTGAAACCGATCCAGTCTCAGCGTGCCTGTTCATGGTCTTTTCGCGAGTAGCGCCTCCTTATAAAAAACGGTGCGCGGACCACCCCCGTCCGCGCACCTCCCCCGCCAATGGTCAACTTGCTTGCGGGCTCTTGACCGACGTCATGAGATCGTCGTTCCAGTCCCCCGTGACCTTGAAGTGAGCCGCCGCACCAAGCTCGAACGCCTCGATCAGGTTGTGGTTCACGTAGGCGTAGATGCCAGGCTGAGCGAAGGTGTAAATCGCAGCGCCTGCGGTACCGCCCGGAATGAACCAGGTCTCCTGGTCGATGTCGGGCACGTTGGCGAACTTGCCGGTTGCCCAGACGTATTCGCCATGGCCACCGATGAGATGCGGACGCGTGTCGCGGTTGGCCTGCGAATGAATGATCAGGACCGTTTCGCCGACCTTGGCGGTCATCGCGTTGTCGCCAGTCAGTGCACCGACCGCGCCGTTGAAGACGATATGGGTCGGCGTAAGGGTCTTCATCACCGCAACGGTGTCCTCGTAGGCCTCGCCGGGGCTTTCGTATTTCTTGAATTTCCCGGTTTCATCCCGAGGGATGTAGAAGTCCTGTTCGCCAACATAATAGACCTTGTCATAGACGAGCGGCTTTCCGTGACCGTCTGTCAGGCCTTCACGCGGCAGCACCATGATTGCCCCGTTCATCCCCGATGTCACGTGCCAAGGCACCATTCCGGGAGGAGCGCAGTGGTAGACGAAGACGCCTGCCTTCGTGGCTTTGAAGCGCAGGACGGTGCTTTCACCGGGGTTCACGACGGTCAGAGCGCCACCCCCAAGGCCGCCGGTCGCGGCGTGGAAGTCGATGTTATGCTGCATCGTGTTGGTTTCGGGATTGACGAGCGTCAGCTCGACATAATCGTCCTGGTGGACAACCATCAGCGGGCCGGGGACCGAGCCGTTGAACGTCATGGCGTTCACTTCCGTGCCGTCCTTGTCCAGCACCATCTTCTTTTCTTCGATGGTAAGCGTGAATTCCTTGATCTTTGGGCCACCCTTGGCCTTCTGATCGTGGGCGTGCACAAACGGCGGCTTTATGAGTTCGACCTTTTCACGAGCCAGCTTCGACAGGTCGACCTTCTTATCACCCTTGAGTTCCGCGGGGGCGGCATGATCGTCGGCATGGGCAGCGGTGCTCGCGACGATGATGGGTGTAAGCGCCCCTGCGACAGCGGCGCCGGTCAGCATGGTGCGCCGGGTCATTTGCATAGTGTTTGTCATTTCCCAACTCCTGTGGTCGAAGAGCGAGCGAACCCCGCCCTGTCGACAAGGAGAGTAGAGAAAAGGCGGTCGAACTCTTTGACTTGGCGCAAATTTGCTATTTGTGGCAGCGCAAAGTTGTACTGTCCCTATTTGCGTAATATCAACGACCTGCGCTCCAAAACTTGGCATTGCTTGGCCGTCAATTTGGAGACTACGATCATGCAGAAGACCATGGACGCCGAGACGCGCGTCCCCCGCGGCATGTCGCGGACCGGCCTTGTCCTCTTCTCGTATGGCTTCCGGCCATTCTTTCTAGCATCTGCGCTTTGGGGCATTGTCAGCATGGGCCTCTGGACCGCTTACCTGACGCTTGGCGTTCCGGTCGCTGAAGACTATGGGACACTATATTGGCACGCCCACGAGATGCTGTTCGGCTTCGCGCCGGCAATCCTGGCGGGATTTCTGCTCACGGCAATACCGAACTGGACGGGCAGACTTCCGATAGCCGGGCGACCGCTGGCCTTCCTGTTCTCGATCTGGTGCGCTGGTCGCCTCGCGATGTTGGCGAGCGGTCTTACAGGGGTTGTGGCAGCCGCTCTTGTCGACGCCCTCTTCTTGCCCGCAATGCTTGTCCTGTGCACGCGAGAAGTAGTCGCAGGCAAGAAATGGAAGGACCTGAAGGTTGTCGCCGGGCTATTCATCCTGTCCGTCGCCAACATCTGCTTCCAGGTGAAGGCAATCAACGGGATAAACCCCGAGCTGCCTATTCGTCTCGGGCTGAGCGCCTACGTGCTGTTGGTGACAATCGTCGGTGGCCGAATCCTTCCCAGTTTTACCCGCAACTGGCTGAACCAGTTCGGGCGAACCGACTTTCCCGTACCGTACAATCGGTATGACGCGGCAACGATCATCGTGGGCGCAGTCGCGCTAGGATCCTGGGCGGTCTGGCCAGACGCGATCGCGACCGGCATCGTCGCCGCTGTCGCGACGGTGATGAATGTCATTCGCCTGTACCGTTGGCGCGGCTGGACCACTTGGGCGGAACCGATCGTGTTCGTCCTACATGCCGCCTTTGCCTTCGTCCCATTGGGATTTGCCGCCGTCGCTCTTGGTGCCACAGGCCTACCCCAGATCGCCGTGCTGCATGTCTTCGCCATCGGCGCCATTTCGCTGATGATGCTGGCCGTCATGACGCGTGCCACTCGCGGCCATACCGGACGCAAGCTCAAATCGAGCAGGATGACGAACGCATCCTATGTCGTTCTTGCCTTCGTGGCTCTTCTGCGACCGCTTGCAGAAATCGCGCCATCGTTCACTGCACAGATATTGATGACTTCGGCGATCGGATGGATGGCTGCGTTGGCAATGTTTGCATTCGAGCATGCCCCGATGCTCTGCACTGGCCGCAAGCCGTTGACCGTCAGGGGAAAATGAGTGTCGGGCAGCGACCGCGCCGAGCGTTTTGGCGCGGTCGTCCGATAGCCGAAAGGGGAAGTGGCAAGACGCGCGATGACGGTCCTGTGGCGCTCACGAGGTCGGGGCCATCAGCAAGCGAACGCTCCAGAGAGACGGGCGGGAACAAGCGACAGGGTGGGGCAACCGCTTCGTACCCGATTACGAGCCCTGCGGTCCTTTTGCGACAAATCTTGTCTCTTCGCTCAAAATGCTGCCGTTTGAGCCGACGATCGCAATCCAGATGCGGTTGCCGAAACGGACCGAAAGGCGCGTCCTGCCGGCGTCGTCACCAATACCGGCCTCGACTGTGCCACGGACAAGGCCCCGCTTCATGTAGCCCCGAAGCGTCTCTGCCGACAGGCCAAACCGGCCTGCCAGATAGGAAGCATCTACGGCCAGGTTATCAAGGTCGATGTTCACAGTTTGATGCCTTTCTATCCTTGGCCGTCGTCAGGCTGGCTGCTCGAATGAAAACAGCACGGCCATGTCTGGCGACCATGGAGGATCGTAGACGAGATCGACAACGACATCGATCACGCCGTCGACCTCGGCGGCACGGTTCTTTACCGCCTCGACGATGAAGCCCGATACCGGACAGAAGCGCGTGGTCGTGGTCATCTTGATCCTTACGATGCCTGTGGGGTCGGTATCTATCTCGTAGATGAGACCGAGGTCCACGATGCTGGTTCCTACCTCCGGGTCCTTGATTCCCCGGAGCACGTCGAGGATCATATTCGCAGAGAGATCAGCCATCCGAACCTGCCGGCGTCGCTCTGATCATGATCCTGTAAACCTTTCCGCTGTCGTCGAAGTTCCCGATCCACTCATGGCCGCGGTCCTTCAGCTCATTGAAGAGAAAAACCGGTTCACGGTTCAGCAGGGCGAAAAGGACTTCGCCGCTTTCCATCGTCTCGAGCCGCGCGAGGATACGCTCCATCGGTTCGGGAGGCGGAAGGTCGGTTAGATCGAGGTTCCAAACCGGATCGGGCCAGATGGCTTCCGTCGCCGGGGCCGCCGGCTCAGGTTCGACAGCTTGGTCGCCGGGGACGAAATCGATCTCCCAGTCATCGTCCGAAAGCTTTCGAGCGACGTGCGAGTAGCCCCGCTGCTCGAGCTGACGGATCAGGGGAACCGGCTGGAATATCACATGGAGCCTAAGTCCCTCGCCAGGATCAAGGCTGGAGACGGTATCCATGATCAATTGGAACGGCATCCCACCGTCCCGCAGGATCTGACGTACGTCGAGTTCACGAAGCTGAACCATTGGCGTTACCCCTTTGATTAACGGCGAAAAGAAGCGCCGGCTTTTTGAATGGTGCTGTCTTCATCGAAGCATCTATATTTGCGAGTGAGCGAGCAAGGACAAGCTCGATGATGAGAGCAGCGGTCGAGAAGGTCTGGAGGATGACGGCAACACGGAAAAGGCCGTCAAAAGCCAAAGATATTGCAAACGACGCGACGACAACCGCGCCGTAGAAGAGCCAAAGCCAGATCGCGGCCCGGCCTCCCGATACGAGATCGGAGAGACGCGGCGTCTGCCGGCGTCCGAGGAGGGGGCCGAAGACCTCGATCCACGTCAGGAAGGGAACGATCTTGAGCAATTGGGCAAGACCCAGGCCCGTCAGCCAGCCAAAGACGAACAGGTAGACCGCGGCTGCGAGAAAATGGCTCCCCACATTGGATGCGAGGCCTGTCGCGAGCATCGACATTGACAGTCCGAGTAGCGTGAAGGCCGGCAGTGATCCGGACATGTTCACCTCCAGAGGCCCGCGGCGGCGTCCTTTGTAGGCCGATATCAACTCCAGTACATATATGGCGATCGCTACAGCGAACACTATTGCTGCCGCTGCGAGCAACCATTGGGAAACGGTCGGCCACGTCAGTGAAATCGCAGTCGCCACCGCCAGCACGACCATACTCGCGCCAGCCATGTTGGCGATAAGCTGCGCCCGCTTCATGTCGTCGGACAACAGGAACATCGGGAGCAATTTATAGCTTACGCCGATGGCCGCCAACGTCATCCACCCCCCGAGGCCGAAGCTTGCGTGGAAGGGAACCCCATGGAGCAGAAGGACGATGAAAACCGGTGCCTGGGAGACACCCGAAACGGTGACAGCAAAGAGCGAGCCGAGGGCGGCTGTTGCCGCGAGGCAACCGATTGCGATCAGGACGAGGGGCGATGCCGGATGGCTTTTGCGACCGCGCCACAGCACCAGCAGCAACGCAGTTCCCACCCAGGAAAGCGAAGGCGCCAGAGTGGCGACCGCAGCGAGCATCACCCCGCCCGCGAGTTCGGATCCACGGTCGATCAAATGGAAGCCCAGCAGCAGAAGAGCAAGCCCGGCGACGATGCCGCCGAGGCCAAGGACGTCGTACCGTCCTTTGGGAAGGCTCAACCCCGTAAGAACCGGTGCGAACTGGAGCAGCGCGCCAATCATCAAGAGGGCAAGCCATCCAATCGTTACAGAGTGCACGACGATCAGGGCGCGAGGATCGCTGACGTCGACGGATGGCGCCCAGCTTCCTGTTGAAAGCAGAACCTCCGCAAACAGCAGAAAGAGGAGCGCTGCGCCGAAGTAGCACATGGTCCATCGCGACAGACTGGCGCCCATTGGCATCATCGTGCTTCTCCGGTGCTAGTGGCTGCCGCAGCAGCAGTCGCAGCCGGCGTCGAGACGGGTGATCTCCACACGCCAGACCTCCGGCCCCTGCTCCAGGTATTCCCAGGAGAACTTTCCAGGAAGTGCCGTTTCCAGCTGGTATTGAAGCGGCCGGGGTTCGTGATCACTGGTGATATGCAAAACCTTTCCAGGCGTCAGCGTATGCAGCGTGCCGAAGATTTGGGGATGACGCTCAAATGGCGGCAGTACACGCACGTCGATATGCGTGATTTCGCTTTGCGTGGAGGGCGCGTCAGTCATGTGATTGTTCCTTCAGCCGCTGGCATGATGATCGACGGGACCGCGGCGCATCCGTTGTCAGTTGGCAACGATAGGCTTGCGCGGATTGGGGCACTTTGACAGCGAACAAACATCGAGGAGGTTTGACCCGTGCGAATTCGTTTTCATTGACATATGACAAGGAAATGCAGGCGGCGGGCAGACATAAGAGCGCGATGATCCTCAAGAAAGGAGATCGACATGTCGGAAGCTCTGGTCGCCAAATACGGCGACGCCCGACTCCCGCGCTACACAAGCTATCCAACCGCACCGGCATTCGCTGCGACAGTTGGACCTGACGAATACGCGCAAGGGCTTCAAGCCATATCCGCCTCGGACCCTGTCTCGATCTATCTGCACGTGCCCTTTTGCCGCTCGATGTGCTGGTACTGTGGTTGCCACACGACCATCACCCGGCAGGACGCACCGATCCTGGAATATCTCGACGTCATGAGCCAGGAGATCGAACTGGTGTCGTTTGCGGCCGGAAACAATGTGCCGGTCAAGAACGTCCACTTCGGAGGTGGAACACCCACGATCATGAAGCCCCACGAGTTCGCGGCGCTCATGATGAAACTCAGGAGCGCCTTTCAGTTCGAGGACGACGCCAGCGTGGCCGTCGAAATCGACCCGCGCACACTCGCGCCAGAAATGATCGCGGCGATGGGAGAGAACGGCGTTGATCGTGCCAGCCTCGGCGTGCAGAGTTTCGATCCCGTCGTACAGAAGGCCATCAACCGCATCCAGACCTTTGGCCAGACCCAGGCAGCCGTCGTAGGGTTGCGCTCCTTCGGGGTGACGAGCATCAATTTCGACCTGATCTATGGCCTGCCACATCAAACTGTCCAATCGTGCGTGGATACGGTCAGACAGGCAGTCGAATTGAGCCCCGAGCGCTTCGCTGTTTTTGGATATGCTCATGTCCCGGCCTTCAAGAAGCATCAACGGCTTATAGATGAAGCCGCGTTGCCGGATGCCGCGCAGCGAAACGAGCAGGCCGAGGCGGTGGCGGAGGAACTTGTCAACTGTGGCTATGTCCGCATTGGCCTGGATCACTTTGCGTTGCCAGGTGACGAGCTCGCAGTCGCCTCCAGCGCCGGCACCCTCCACAGGAACTTCCAAGGTTACACCACGGATGACTGTGCCACCTTGATCGGCCTTGGCGCCTCCGCGATAGGAAGGCTGCCGTCCGGTTACTACCAAAATCACGTGGCGCTGGGCCGCTATGCTGAACGGGTCGCATCCGGTGTTTTGCCCACGGCGAAAGGCTATATGCTAACCGGGGAAGACAAGCTTCGTGCCAAAGTGATCGAGCGCCTGATGTGTGACTTCGAGGTGGATCTGCCGAAGCTGGCCGAGGAATCAGGATACGAGAGCGGTTTTCTGCTCGACAGAAACGACCGGTTGCAGGCGCTTGTCTCGGACGGCGTAGTCACGATAGAGGAGGGCCGGGTGGTCGTTTCAAGGAGCTCCCGCTTTATGGTCAGGGCGGTTGCTGCCGCGTTCGACGCCTATTTCGGGTCCTTGGGACGGTCTCACAGCAAGGCAGCCTAAGCTGGTCGCGCCCGCTTCTTCATGGGGTGTTGACCTTTCGCCTTCTCTGCTGGCCGGGACGGTTTCGGCCAGACGCAACCCGCCAGACCGTATCCGCCATTGCCGGCAATCTCTGGGGGTCTCGCTCGCCGCCATTGGCAGGGTGGCGACCAGGCTCCACTTGCGAGCACCGTCGCCAGCCTGCCCATCTCAATCCTGTCGCGCAGCATCTCGTGGACGGAAGTTCGCGGTGAGCCAGTTTCGGTGAAACTCGCCGCCAGAAGGCGGCATCGTTCGTCAAACGGTCGGCGTGACATGGGATGGTCCGCGAGATGGCAACGTCGTTGTTTCGATGCTCCTGTCCGGCGCCCCTTTTGCGGGCGACCAGTCGCAGAACCAAGGGCGCCTGGCTTGCGCGCGAGCGCCGCCGGAAATCTTCCCAGCCCCTCAGCCTCGACGTCGGCCCCCAATGCCAAAAGAACCGCCTGGATCGCCAGCACAGACGCCCGCACATAAGCCCCTGGCAGTGATCGTAGTCCCGCTATGCCGTCAGGTTTCGATAGATCACAGGAAGAGCGCTCGGAAGCTTCGCAATATTTGAGACCAGCGAGAAGCCCGACCGCCCGAAGATCGCGGGAAGGTAATCGCCAGCATTGCGGTCGACGGTGACCGCAAACACTGCCTGGCCGCGATTGCGGGCCTCCATCACCGCCCGCCGGGAGTCCTCGAGCGCGAACCGGCCTTCGTAATGATCCACGTCGTTCGGCTTTCCGTCGGTCAGAATCAGCAGCAGCTTCTTCCTTGCCCCCTGTAAGTCGAGTTGCTTAGATACGTGTCGGATGGCCGCGCCCATGCGGGTGTAATAGCCGGGCTTCAAGCTGGCGATGCGCCTGGCGGTCGTGGCGGAGAACTGCTCCTCGAAGCGCTTTACACTGTCCACCCGGATCCAGCTATGTCGGCGAGACGTGAACGTGTCGATCGCGAAGCTGTCGCCGCAGGCGTCGAGCCCACGAGCCAGCACGTTAAGCGCCTGCATCTCCACGTCGAGCACCCGCCGATTGTCGAGCCACGAATCCGTGGATAGCGAGACGTCGACCAAAATGGATGTGGCCAGCTCATGGGCCGCAGGACGCGAAGATTCGTAGATGCGGTCATCGGGATAACCGGTGGCCAGAAGATCGATGCGCGAGCGCACCACCGCTTCAAGATCGATTTCGTTTCCGTCCAACTGTGCTCGGCAGATCTCACGTCGTGGCCGAAGGATCTCGAACTGCTTGCGTACCTTCCGGATCACGGACTGGTCGCCTGCAATCGGGGAAATCTCCGTGTCCTGAATTGTCCCGAGCACGACCCGGCAATGGTCTTCAGCGTACTGTTGTGTTCTGAAATTCCATTCCGGATAGAGCAACTCGCCTTCTATTCGCGAAGGATCAACGGCTTCGGGGGAGAGGTCGAGATCGAAGTGGAACTTTGACTTCGGCCGCTCCTTGGTTCCGCTGAGCGTGATGTCGTCGAGCTCGTCGGCAGCCGACGTTTCGTCGTCCTCCCTGTCGTCCGTCGGGCGGTCTACATTGACCATTTCCGCCATGGCGAGGATCTTCTCGAAGCGGTTGAGAATAAACGGGTCGCGCTTTCGGTCGGCGGCATCGTCCTTTCGCTTTGCCTCGTGAGAAACTCGCTTTCCATCGTCATCAGATGATGTGTCGTCGGATGGAAGGTCGTCTCGGTCGGTCGGTTGGCATTCCGCCCGCCCGGTGAAGTCGGGCCAGAGGGGAACGGGAAGCATCGGCAGGTATCCGGGAGGAGCCGCCGCAAGAGCGGGCCGGCACCCCGACGGGAGGACATGCTCCAAGGGGAAGGAGAGGGCACTCTTCACGAAATCTTCAACAAGCATCTCTGCCTGAGGGAGTTTCCCGCGAACGCGGCAGGAAAGGACCGCATGGCTGAGGCGGGCATATCGCTCTGCCATTCCGGGGAATTCCCTGACCAACCGCGCACAATTGCTGCGCCCCGCCTCGATCCGGGCGATGTCGCCCAGCATCCTGTCGCTGGACGCCGGCCCCGGAATCTGTGCGACAGCGATATATCCCGCGAGCCAGAAGTAGAGGTCACGATTGAGCCTCTCGTCGTGGAAGAGGTCGATCGTGGCCGGTAGATGGATCGCGGAACTATCCCAGGATGGATGATCGCTTCTTTCCTCGCCGAGACCGACAACCTGGCGAAGCCGCAGACGATGAGACGAGGTTTTCTGGCGCGCTTTCTGGATCTGAAGCGTGCGCCCACCACCAAAGGCGCGGAAGCAGACCGCGAGCTGCGCCTTTAGGTCGGCAAGATGGACAGCATGCTCCGGATGGCGCTTCCAGGAGCTGGTATCGCCTACGAGGCGATGCCAGGTGCGTCCAACGGTTTCTTCCAGCTCCAGAAACTCAAGCATCTCGCACCTAGCCTATCGTCGCCTTGGCAACTTCAACGAGCGCCGCCTTGACATCGGCCTCGTCGGTCAGTGGTTCAATAATTGCGGCCCTGACGGCTTCGACCATGGGAATTCCGGCCTCGACAAGCGTCGCGCAATAAATCAGGAGCCGGGTCGAAACGCCTTCCTCGAGATCCTGTCCCTTCAACGAGCGGAGCCGTCGGGCGAGATCGACGAGAGACGCGACCCTGGCTTCAGGAAGCCCGCTCTCCCGCGAGACGGTGGCGATTTCCTTGTCCCGCGGCAGAAAGTCGAATTCGATCGAGACGAAACGCTGCCGCGTGCTGGGCTTCAGCGCCTTCATAAGGTTCTGGTAGCCGGGATTGTACGAAACGACGACCATGAAGCCCGACTGTGCCTCGAGAAGCTCGCCGGTTCTTTCCAGGGGAAGGATCCGGCGATCGTCGGTGAGCGGATGGAGGACCACTGCCACGTCCTTGCGCGCCTCGACGATCTCATCGAGATAGCAGATGCCACCGTTGCGAACCGCCTTTGTGAGCGGGCCGTCGATCCATACGGTCTCGCCTCCCTTCAGGAGGTAGCGACCGGTCAGGTCTGCCGCGGTCAGGTCGTCGTGGCAGGATACGGTCGATACGGGCAGCCCCAGGCGGGCTGCCATGTGCTGTACGAACCTGGTCTTGCCACATCCTGTCGGGCCCTTCAGCAGGACCGGAAGTTGCCGCGTCCAGGCGCTTTCGAAAAGGGCGCATTCATTGCCCTGAGGCGCATAGTAGGGAATTTCGTCCTTTGGATGCAGCGGATGATTGAGGGCTATTGTCATGACTGATCTCCAGTGAGGGGGCCCGCCTTATTCGGCGGGCTGTACTGCTGCATTGGGCATGCGTGCGCGTCCGGGGACAAGCACCGACCAGATGAACATCAGCGCGCTGATGAAGACGAAGACGCCGGAGCCGAGCCTGACCCAGTAGAAGAGGGCGAGCTGGTCCTGGACGTCCATGTAGGACTGACCGAGAACGCGCTGCAGATGAACCTGGATGACGCCCGCGAAGGTCAGCGCGAAAGTCATGACCGACATCGCCCCGCACATGATCCAGAAGCTGCTGATCGAGAGCCACTGGTTGTATGGCGCGCGTCCGCGGATCTGCGGGATGGCGTAGGCCATGGCGGCGAGATTCAGCATCACGTATGCACCGAAGAAGGCGAGGTGACCGTGAGCGGCGGTGACCTGCGTGCCGTGGGTGTAGTAGTTCACCGACGACAGCGTATGCAGGAAGCCCCAGACGCCGGCCCCGAAGAAGGCCATTACAGAACATCCGATCGACCAGAGGAGGGCCGCCTTGTTCTCATGCTTGCGTCCAGCCCTCCAGGTCATGACGAAGGTGAAGACGACCATGGTGAAGAACGGTGCGACTTCGAGAGTGGAGAACAGCGAGCCGATCCACTGCCAGTATCCAGGTGCGCCGATCCAGTAATAGTGATGGCCGGTGCCGAGGATGCCTGAAAAGAGGGCCAGGCCGATGATGACATAGAGCCACTTCTCGACGACTTCGCGGTCGATACCGTTCAACTTGATCATGAGGAAGGCCAGAACCGAGGCCATGATCAGTTCCCACACGCCTTCGACCCACAGGTGAACGACGTACCACCAGTACATTTTGTCCAGCGCAAGGTTTACGGGGTTGTAGAAGGCGAACAGGAAGAAGATTGCAACGCCCCATAGACCGAACAGAAGGATGTTGGTGATGGTGGTCTTGCGCCCCTTGAGAGCCGTCATCGTGACGTTGAACAGGAACATCAGGGCGACAATGACGATACCGACCTTGATGGCAAAGGGCTGCTCCAGGAATTCCCGGCCTTCGTGAATATGGAAGAGGTATCCGACGACCGCCACTGCGGCGGCCACGAGGAAGATCCAGAACTGCGCCTTTGCGAGTTTCGGGCTGTAAAGCTCCGTCTCGCACTCCTCGGGAAGGAGGAAGTATGTGGTGCCCATGAAGCCCATGAGCAGCCATACGATCAGTGCGTTCGTATGTACCATTCGAACGATGTTGAAAGGCAGCATGACGGAGAGAGTGTTGGGCAACACGTAGATTGTGCCCGCGATCACGCCGAACAGGAGCTGTGCCATGAAGAGGCCGAGCGCTCCGTAGAAGTAGAGCATCGCAACGCTCTGAGTTTTGTACTTCATCTTAAAAACCTCTCCTGTCAGCCGGCTTGGTTCGGTGGCCAGTTTTGGGTGTTCGTCTTGCTGACCCATTCGAGGAAATCGGCAAGGTCGTTGACCTCCTGGTCAGTCAAATTGAATTGCGGCATCTGCCTGCGCCCCTCGATGCCTGATGGCTGAGCGGCCATCCACGCATGAAGCGCCTCGCGGGCACTTGCCGGATCCTTGTCGCCGCCCCAGCGTATCCAGACGTTCGACAGTTCCGGCGCGAAGTAGGCGCCTTCACCGTCAAGCGTATGGCAGTTGATGCAGGAGTTCTTTTCCCAGATGTGTTTTCCGCGGGCGACGCCTTCTGTCAGGGTCGCCTCGTTGGTGGACACCGTTCGAATGTAATAGTGGCTGTGGGCCGTAAGGCCCACGAATATAGCGAAGAAGAAAGCGGACCCGCCGTAGAACACGTTTCGGGCCGCGGTTTTGGTCAGGCGTTCAGCCATCGATCATCCTTTCATGTCAGTGGCGGTGCCGCCGTGACGTCGGAAATCGAGCCAGGGGCTCGTTATTGGTGGATGGCCGAATTCCGCCGGGGGGTCTTTGTCAATTCGCAAGTAAGCGAAGGATTACGCATTGTTGGTGAGGTCTGAGCTCGGCGGCGGGCGTCATAGAAAGGCAGCCGGATGTCGACAGACCAACGTTGCCGGGCTGGACACCGGGAAGACGTCGAAGCCCGCTCCGTCGATAGCAAAATAGCGTCACGTCATTGCGAGGGGCACCTGCGCCGGCACCGACCCGATTACCTTGCCGCGCTCGACGGATTGCTTTGTCTGCTCTGGACCAGTGCGATCTAGAAAAACGTGCCCGAAGCGAGGGTCTTCAGCAATGCCATGGATAGGATGGTCATCGCCCATGCAATCAAGGCTGGGTAAATCGGCGAAGGGCGACCGCGAAGTCCAAGGAAATCGGCAGCAACCAACCGGACTTTTGCGATCGCAACAACGACCACAAGCGCCATGAACGCCGGTCTTGATGCGACGCCCAGATAGGTCGATCCGATGGCAATGCATCCGGTGAGCGCGAAGAGATAGGCAAGCGCCTTGGTGGGGCGTGCGGAAGTCCGGTTTTCGATTTTCATAGAAGGTAGACCAGCGGAAACATTACGAGCCACACAATGTCGATGACGTGCCACAGGGTCGTCATCAGGTGGACGTTCTCACGGGAAGGGAAGCGAGCTATCAGGGCGAGCACGCAAGAGCCGAAGAGCACATGCGCCAGGTGGAAACCGGTTATCAGCACATAGAGCGTCGAGAACGCGTCGTTTGAAAGAAGGGACGCTCCCTCCTGACCGTACTCATGGACCTTCAGGGTGGTGAAGAGGAACCCTCCTGCCGCAGCTGCGAGCAACAATAGCCGCCGCTCCAACAATCTCGTTTGCCGGGCGGCCATTGCGGCAAACCAGCCGCTTGCAAGCAGGACGACGGTGTTTGCCATGGGTATGGTGGTGTCCAGCCTGGCCCTGCCTGCGAGGAAGTCCTCCGGACTGATCCAGGAGGCTATCACAAACGCAGCCAGGAGAGCCCCGAACGCGGCCAGTTCGCTCCAGGCAAGAATCCAAACAAGCAGGTCGCCAGTTCCAGGCTCCGCGAGATCGTCTGATGTCGTCGAGGTCATGCGCCCTCGATAGGCAATGGATCTGCTTTCTTCTTTGAGGAAACGCAAAAACCCCAGGGTCCTCGCATCAACGGTCAATCCTGTCGGCAAGGTTTTGTTTACCAAGACATGAGACCTTGGTGGCGTCCTAGACGATATCCGGGACGGCAAAGGCTGGCATTTCGTATTGAGTAGCCAGCCCGTTCCCCCACTTCTTCTTGCTCCTTCCGTCGCTTCCGGGCCTGCTGTTGTCTCTTTGATCGATCTCAAAGACGTCTGTTCTCGACCGGCCTATGGTCCGCTTCAAAGGAGAACATGATGACCGACGCCCAGATCGGACTTTCCATAGCCACCCCTGTGATCGTCATTTTCGCAATCACGCTCTACCGCATGGGCGTCCTGCAGCGGACGGGCGTCGTGTCAGCCGTCCTTGCCGCCGTTGCGATCGCCGCAAGCCTCTTTCTGCAAAGGTAGATGGCGATCATGCAAATGCCGAACAAATTCGCCGAGCTCGAGGCCTGCTACGGGCAGCTTGTATCGTGGTGCGACCTTCTGGAAGCGATTGCCGATTTTCTTCCCTGCCACGTAGACGAGAGGCTGTGTGATACCGTGACGGGCGGCCTGATCCCGCTGCTCCAGGCAACCCATGGCCTGGAGGAACATGTTGTTTCTGCGTCACTGCATGCAATCATGCCGGACCATGATCGCGTGGAGGCCGAAAATAGAAGATCCACCGAACGCCTGTTCGACATGGATGCCGCGCAAGAGGTTGTCGACGTCCTGCTGGCTTTGAAGAACGGCGACTGCAGGCTGTCGTGGGATGCCATCGGATATCTCCTGCGATCGTTCTTCTGCTTGATGCGGCGACGCATCAAGGCCGAACGGGAAATCGTAGGGCAGATCCGGAAAGCACTTGCGCGACATGGGGGCATGACCGTTCTGGACGCACAGCTCGCGACTGAGATCGTCTAAGTGCGTCTGTTTGAACAGTAAGCTTCGGGGTGATTGTGATGTCGTCGCCCTCGACCTTTTAAAGGCGGAACCGACGCCACCCTCGAACAGCTCGGCAATGGGGCCGCCAATCTTCAACCGGGCCACGAATCAATCGCCTCATCTGTGATATCCGCCCAAAATCCTCCTTTCCAATTGTAGCGGCGCGCGACCGGACAACCGGGCCTGGCGGGTGCAGCCTGAACTTGAACCGGGTGACTACGCCGAGTTGCCGCCGCAGCAGAGCCGAACGATCGGTTGTTGTTTAGAGCAATAGAGCGACGTAGCCGCACCGCTTGCAGCGGGTTACAATAGCTGCACAATGTTCAAGAGATTTCTCATGGAACGGGAAGATCGCCCCGGAAAGGCTTGGCTTTCCCGGTTCGTTGCTGGGCGAGCGGAAGCAGAACGATGGTATTTCGGCCGTCAAGCATCACCGACGCCAACGGCGAAGGATTGCCGCGCGGCCTTGGTGAATTACATGCCGAAATTGACGCTCCACTACGACCGCGCGTGCGACCTCGTTGGCGACGATGACGTGGCGCATCGAATGCTCAGTCACTTCCGTCCTGCGCCAGAACGCCACGGCTGCAGTCAGGCCGTCTGGTTGGGAAGAGGAGGGCCAGCCCTCATCCGCAATTTCGATTACCCACCCGATATTGTTTCGGAACGATTTGAGATCACAGCCTGGTCGGGAATGCGGGTGATCTGCAAGGCGCAGCGGCCCTGGGGAGGCTGTGTCGATGGTATGAACGAGGACGGACTTGTCGCCAGTGTCACCCTTGGCGGCAGCCGTGCTCAAGGACTTGGCTTCTCGATCATTTTGATCATCCGCTACATCCTCGAAACTTGCCACGATGTAAGTCAGGCGGTGGCGACGCTCTGCCGAATACCAGTAGCGCTCCCACAAAACGTGACCGTCCTCGACCGTTCAGGGCACTACGCCACAGTGCTGCTCGCTCCCCACCAGCGGCCGATCGTTACCAGGTTGAAGGCCTGCACGAACCATCAGCGAACCGCCAGGCCCTCATCGTCATCATTGGCGCGCCAGCATCTGATTCAGCAGGCGATCGATGATCCAACCATGACACTCTCGCGACTGACCGATCTATTTCTTTTACCGCCGTTGTATTCCAGGAACGGTTCCTTTCCGACGCTTTACACTGCCGTCTACCGCCCCGTGGAAGGGAGAGTGGACTATATCTGGCCCGGCAAGCGCTGGTCCCAAGGTTTCGAGGATTTCGAAGAAGACGAGTATATGCACAGCTATGGCTAGCCACTCACTCCTTCCACAGCGACAGTTCTGCCACCGAACAATCAGCAGCAGTCGCCACCTCTCTCGGCGGATATATCGTGTCTAACTTCGCGCATATCGACGGCACATGGCTGGCGTGTTGGCGAGGAGACTGACCGAGTGGGCTTCGCAATTTGCCAGCCCCAGAATCTTGCCGCCGGCGGTCGAGGTGTTGTTCGCCTTCTTCCACTTCGTGTCGCAGGTCGCGGCGTTGCCGACGTGTTTTTTCGTGGCTCTCTCCCCGGGGACGGCTTGGTCTTCTTGGGCAGGTTCATGGTGGCTTCCGCGGTCCCGGATGGTGTTGCCGGGGCCGCAGACTTGCGACGCAGTTGCGTGCGCGAGGGAATAGTGCTTTTGAAATCAGAAAGGTCGAGAAGTTCGCGACGGGCTGAGATTTTAGACAAGGTCACGGTTGATGCTATCGTATTCAGATCAGTTCGCCAGTCTGCTGAAAGAGCCTGTTGTCCAGTTTGCCATCCTCGTTCTTCTGAGAATGCTCGCGACGCCATTGACGGGCGATCGCGTAGTTGGACGGCTCGCGGCCAACATCGTATTTTTCGTCGCCCTAACGGCTTTGCTCCTTTACCATAGAATTCCGCCGTATGCGCCTGATATAACTGCGGAAACTGTGGCTGATCGAATCGGCTCCGGGATCCTCAAAGCGATCTGGTGGATCGGAGGAGCGATGCTCCTTGCCAGTTTGGTCCGCACGTTTTTGACACTCGAACGGAAACCGAGGGAAGGGCGACTTCTGCAGGACCTGGTAGTCGGGATTGTCTATCTTGGCGCCGCGTTGAGCATCATCGCATACGTCTTCAGTTTACCAGTGGGCACCCTCATCGCCACCTCCGGTGTGTTCGCTATCGTTTTGGGTCTGGCTTTGCAAAGTACCCTCAACGATGTTTTTTCCGGCATTGCGCTGAATCTCGGAAAGCCCCTGTCCGTAGGTGACTGGATCAGATTGGAAGACGACACGCAAGGAAGCGTTGTGGAAACCAACTGGCGGTCCACCGAACTCCTTAGCGGCACCAACGACCTCATCATTGTGCCCAATAGCGTCCTCGCCAAGAGCCGGATCGTCAACATCAGTAGTCCGGACAACACACACGGCTCAACCTTGAAATTCAAGCTGGCCCCGACCAAGCCGCCATCAGTAATCCTCCAGACCATGGAACGTGTACTGTTGAGCAGTAATGCGATCATGAAAACGCCCCCTCCCACCGCGAATTTTACGGCGATGGATGCGAATTATCTGGAGATCGAACTGTCATTTCGGGTGTCGGAACGCGGTCAACTGCCTCGTGCTCGAAACGAATTATACGATCTCGTCTTTCGTCACACCGAGGCGTCAGGTCTTCAGCTTGCCTCCGACGGAGGAGCTACCAGGGTAGTCCTCACCCAGGAGACACCCGAGATGAGTGTCCCACGTCAAACGTCAAGGCGTCGTCTTCTGGATGCGATTTCTCTGTTTTCCTCTCTCACAAGCGAGGAACGAGAAGAGTTGGCCTCCGCTATGAACAGGTTGTCGTTCAAGGAAGGCGATATCGCCGCCCATCGGGACACCTCTTTGACGTCGCTGATGATCCTTCGAAGCGGTGTGATGACAGTCGAGGAGATTGAGGATGGCCAAACCATCGAGCTTGAACGCCTTGCTCCGGGTGACGTCTTCGGTGAGCGCGGGGTGCTGATGGGTGCACTGGAGCCGGGCGATATCAAGGCGATCACGGCCGCCGTAGTATATGAGATTCCCAAGGAGCGGCTCGGCGTGATCATGCGAGAACGTCCCGCCATTGCGGAAGAACTGGCGATGCTATTGTCCGCGCGGTCGAAAGCGGAGGAGCGCTTGCACATGGCGAACCATCTTTCTCCTCTGCAACATGCGTCGTCGGTATCGGCAAGGATCCGGCATTTGTTTGGTCTCGGATGATTCTATCCTGAACCCCTATTCGACCGTGGTCCTGGAGGGAAGGCGGCGCAAGCGCGGGCATCTTTCGTGTTCATTTCGCTGCCTTGTGAGTGGCGTGGTCGGATAGATCAATGGCGTAAGCTTGCTCTCGGCAGTGAAACAGTGCCCAAACTGGGATTTGTTGAGCAGTTCCACTACGGAACACAAAGATCCTGGCGACGTCGACCTCGCAGGATCAACACGAAGCGCTGCCGAGGCAGCCGTGGAACGCGTCTTCGGGGTACGCCGTGTCGTCAACGACATCTCTACGGCTTGCCATCTCGGCAGCCGGAAAGGCCGACGCCGATCGTCATGGGCTTGCCCGTGCTAGGTTATTAATCGAAAGCGCGGCTTCGTTGGCAAAGTCAGCTAAAGAAACTCTGCCCTTAAGCGACAAAGGTGCTTTGACCAAGTCCTTTGACTAGCCGACCGACCGCCCACTGAAAAGCTATACCTCGGCACACTTGACAGGCGCCTTCGCGCGATATCCTATCGCATCACGATTTTTAGCTAAGTGCGATGCTGTGGGGTGACGCTGGTGTTCGTACGAGGGGTTTTCCTTGCAAGCTGTCTAAGCCTCCTGGGCGCGGTGGCGTCTGCTGAGGAGGCCTATCCTCCCGACATGGCCGACCGTGTCCAGGCCTGCACACCCTGTCACGGGGAGCAGGGAAAGGGCACGAACGATCCGTATTTCCCACGGCTTGCGGGCAAGCCCGCCGGATATCTCTACAACCAGCTGGAAGCGTTCAAATCGGGCAGGCGGAAATATCCGCCGATGAACTATCTCCTCGCGTTCCTGACGGACGACTATCTGCGGCAGTTTGCGGCATATTTCGCCGATCAGCGGCCGGCGCTTCCCGAGAAGCCGCCAACGGATGCCAGCGCAGCAGTGCTTGATCACGGGCACGCGCTTGTGACGCAGGGCGACCTGGACCGCTCTATTCCGGCCTGCGTGAGCTGTCATGGCGGCTCCCTGACTGGCCAGGAGCCTGGCATTCCCGGCCTCCTCGGCTTGCGCGCCAGTTACATTAGCGCTCAGCTCGGAGGATGGCGCTATGGAACACGCACGGCCACTGCGCCCGACTGCATGCAGCTCGTCGCGGGACGTTTGACGGAAGACGATGTTCGAGCTGTCGCAGCTTATCTCGCCAATCAGGCTCAGCCCGCCGATCCTGCGCCATCTGCCGCCGGCTCTTATTCGTTGCCCTTTGCGTGCGGCAGCCAGCCCGAGAAGGGGAGGACGCCATGAGCGCGCGTTTTCGAATATCAACCGCTCTTGTCGTGTCATCGATGGTGGCGATAGCCGCAACGCTGGTGCCGGCTGCCGCACAGTCGCCGCAATCGGGCGATGTCGTCAAAAAGGGAGAGTATCTGGCGCGAGCCGGGGACTGCGTCGCATGCCATACGGCGCCCGAGGGCAAATTATTTGCTGGGGGTCGTTCGATGCCGACGCCTTTCGGCACGTTGTATACTTCGAACATCACGCCCGACGCCGAAACGGGCATCGGGAAATGGTCGGCGGACGATTTCTACAGGACCATGCACAGCGGAAGGTTCCCGGACGGCGGTCTCCTCTATCCGGCGATGCCTTTTGCCTCCTACACAAAGGTCACGCGCGACGACAGCGATGCGATCTTCGCCTATTTGAAGACGATTGCGCCCGTGCGCCAGACGAACCGGCCGCATGACCTGCAATTCCCATATAACAACAGGTCTCTGATCCTCGGCTGGCGAACCCTCTTCTTCAATGAGGGCGAGTTCAAGCCGAATCCAAAGCAGTCCGACGAGTGGAACCGGGGAGCCTATCTCGTGGAGGGGCTTGGCCACTGTGGCATGTGCCATACGCCCATCAACGCACTCGGCGGGAGTCGCGAGTCCGAAGCATTTCAGGGCGGCTTGATTCCGATGCAGGACTGGTATGCTCCATCACTGACATCGAACAAGGAAGCAGGCTTGGGCGACTGGTCGATCGAGGAGATCTCGGATCTCTTGCAGAAGGGAATATCGACGCGCGGAGCGGTCTACGGGCCGATGGCCGAGGTCGTGTACAACAGTCTTCAGTACATGACCGACGAGGATACGCGCGCAATGGCCGTCTATCTGAAAAGCATTGCGCAGGATGAACCTTCCCCGCCAAAGCCTTCCGTCAGGACCGAAGAAGCAAGCCTCCTCATCAGTCTCGGGAAGACCGTCTATGACAAGCACTGCGCGAGCTGTCATGGGGCTGAGGGCGAAGGAAAGCCTCCTCATTACCCGCCGCTAGCCGGAAACCAGTCGATCCAGATGGAATCGGCCGTAAATGGTATTCGCATGGTTCTTAACGGCGGATATCCGCCGGCTACCGCCAAGAACCCCATGCCGCATGGCATGCCGCCGTTTGCCGTCACGCTTTCCGACGACGAGGTCGCCGCGGTAGCATCATATATCAGGACGGCATGGGGCAACCGTGGCACCCCGGTCAGCGCCGCCGAGGCGAACAAGCTTCGATCTGCTCCACTGCAATGAGGACGACATGATCAATCCTGACGAGCCTGCCCATATCCCCGACGACCGGATGGTCGAACGCATTGTCGCTGAAGGGCCACGAGGAGCAGTTGTTGTGGCCGGGATTGCGACCGCCGCCGTCGTTGCAATGTGGGTCTTGTTTTATCTGCTTGTGTTCGTGCCCCGGAGCGTCTGATGAGCGATGTTCACAACGAAGCGGCGGCGGTCGCTGAACGCGTCGAACGGCGCTGGGCGACCGTTGCGATCTTGATTATTGTGTTTTTGGCGGGGATGGCGGCGTTCGCCGGGATACATCAGGCGACCATGCCGCAGACAGCGGTCGAAACCATCGACCCGACCACGATCCATCTCCAGGGCGAGTTCATTGAATCCAATCTGGGCAGCGCGGTGGAGCAGGATGGCTCCGTGACGGTAAGGGCGATCGGCCAGCAGTATTCGTTCTCCCCGCCCTGCATCGTCGTTCCAACTCAGACCCCGGTTACCTTCAGGGCCACCAGCGCCGACGTCGTGCATGGCTTCCTCATCCAGGGCACCAACATCAACACGATGCTCGTTCCTGGCTACGTATCGGTTCAGAAGGCCAGCTTCGACCAACCCGGTGAACACCTCATGCCATGCCAGGAGTTCTGCAGTGTTGGCCATGAAGGCATGTGGGCGAAAGTGAAGGCCGTCGACAAGCAGCAGTTCCTTTCGGAAATTGCGGACAAGAGGAGGCTTTCCTGTGCTCCATAATCGCAGGCTAATTCTGGCGCACTTCTGGCTCGCCTTCGCGACCTTTGGCCTTGCCTTGCCGCTCGGCGCCTGGCAGATGTACGTCCGCAGTCCGCTCTCTCCCTGGATCAGCAATCCTGAATGGTATTACCGTTCCCTGACCGCTCATGGCACGGTGATGGGTTATGTGTTCCCAACGCTTGTCGCAATGGCCTTCGGCTATGCGATCAGCGAGGCTTCCCTGAAGCAGGCCCTCGTTGGAGTCCGCTGGGCCTGGACCGGTTTTTGGCTGATTGCGGTCGGCGCTGTCATCGCGATGATCCCCGTGTCCCTTGGTCGGGCGTCGGTGCTTTACACCTTCTACCCGCCTTTGATCGGAAGCGCGCTCTACTATATCGGCGTGGTGATGGTCGTTGTCGGCTCCTGGATCTGGGTGGCTCTCATGTCCATCAATCTGAGAGTTTGGAAAAGGGCCAATCCGGGCGCTCCAGTGCCACTCGCCATGTTTGCGAACGTGGCCGGCTCGTATCTATGGGCATGGACCGCCGTCGGCGCCGCCCTGGAGCTACTCCTGCAAATCATCCCGGTTGCGCTCGGGTTCAAATCGACGATCGACGCCGGTCTTGCGCGCGTGTTCTTCTCGTGGACATTGCACGCAATCGTCTATTTCTGGCTCATGCCGACCTATATCGCCTACTACACGATCGTTCCGCGGGCGATCGGCGGTCGCGTCTTCAGCGACAGCATGGCGCGTATCTCGTTCATCCTTTTTCTCGTGGTTGCCATGCCGATCGGCATCCACCACGCCTTCGCCGACCCTCAGGTCGGTGCAGGTTTTAAGTTCATCCATTCCACTTTCACCGCCCTGGTCGCACTTCCAACGCTGCTGACCGTCTTCACCATACTGGCGTCTGTGGAAATCGCGGCGCGTGCGCGAGGGGGCAGGGGCGCCTTCGGCTGGCTGACTGCGCTCCCCTGGCGCAACCCCATGATGCTGGCGGTGACGTTCTCCTTCATCATGCTCGGCTTCGGCGGGGCCGGGGGGCTCATAAACATGAGCTACCAGCTCGACACGTCGATCCACAACACGCAGTGGATCACCGGACACTTTCATCTCATTTTCGGCGGCGCGATCGTCATAATGTATTTCGCCATCGCTTATGACCTGTGGCCCCATCTGACGGGACGTCCTCTCGTCAGCCTTGGTCTGGTCAGGCTTCAGCTCTGGCTCTGGTTCATCGGAATGATCGTGACGACTTTCCCATGGCACTATGTCGGGATCCTCGGCATGCCGCGCCGGATGTCCTTCTTCGACTATACCGATCCGGCGCTTGCGAACGAGGCGGTTTCGGTCGTGCTCTCGGCAATTGGCGGGTTCATACTCGTTGCCTCGGGTATTCTTTTCCTGGTCGTTCTTATCCGCTCGCATCTCGCTTCGCCGAGCCAGCCGGAGGAGTATCGGTTCGCGCTGGCCGTCCATCCTACCACCAGAGTTCCTGCGGCCCTGAACAGCTACGGTCTTTGGGTTGGCCTGATGGTAGCACTGACGATCACGAACTATGGATATCCGATCCTTCAACTTGCCATACGCAATGACACCTCCGTGCCAGCGGTATATGTGGGAGAAAGGTGATGAACGGCGACAGGCTGACCAGCTTTCGGAACCGGTGGACGCTGACCAGCGTCTTCGTCACAGCCGCAATCTTCGTTGTCGCCGCGCTATTGGGCTTTGTGCTGCTTCCGCGCCTTGACGCAAGGGAGCAGGTGGTGGGCTTATGGGATACCATCTGCCGGGCCGCCGGGCTGCCGCAGCGCGGAGAAGCTTCTGAACCCGTGCAGCCAGGTTACAAGACTTCTCTTGTGAAGATTGCAACCGCAGTTTCGCGAACTCGCAACGAGGAGGCGATAGGCAGAGGAGCCACGCTTGCGCAGCAGTGCGCCATCTGTCACGGCCCCACAGGCGTAAGCCGCGCAGACTCCCCTAATCTGGCCGGCCAGTATGCGAGCGTGGTCTATAAACAGCTTCGCGACTTCAAGGACGGCGTTCGTGTCAATGCTGTCATGAGCCCGTTCACGGCAAAACTGACCGAGCGGGACATGCAGGATCTTGCTGCATACTACGCCTTCTTGCCGCGACTGCCGGGCTTTCATCCCGCCGGGGCCAATCCGGCCCCGCGGATCGTGATCAGCGGCGCGCCAACGAGAGGAATCGCGCCCTGTGGTTCGTGTCATGGCACTATTGAAAACAAGCTGGGCAGTCCGTGGCTCGAGGGCCAGTCCGAACTTTACCTCAAGACCCAGCTCCAGGCCTTCGTATCTGGCTCGCGGCAGAACGACATCAGCAGTCAGATGCGCAACGTTGCGCGCGCGATGACGCCCGAAGAGATTGAAGAGGCAGCCCGGTACTACGCTAACCAGCCGCCGCCCTATCTGTCCACCGAATGAACCGATCCGTCGCAGTGTCGTCAAAATGCCGGTGATTCGAACGGTGCTTGAATGGCGACTGTCATCTCGTTCGATCGCGCCCGTGTGGTTACACGCCACGTGAAGAAGAACGACCGATAAAACATTTCCTCTCAGGGGGGAGGGCGAGGTCCTCACCGCGATCGTGTTCGGCTGTCAGCCACTCCGCGGAAGGCGGTCTCATCCTTTTGCCGTCCTTCCAATGAATGGCCACTTCGCGTGCGGTTTCCGCGGCAGATCAATCAACCATCTGCGAGGAAGCGGATCCATGCGCTCTGGCTATGGCATCCTGCAGATCCTCGATCGGCGTCGATCTCGTCATCGCATTGCCTTCCAGCTCTTTCGGCATCTTCCAGCCGGGGTCGACGCCTTCCATGTTTGGAAGCTCATGGGCGATCCCTTTGTGGCAGTCGATACAGGTTGCCTGTCCAGATAGCAGATATCGGGTGTGAATCTCGGCAGCGCGCTGCGTCTGCTTCTGCAGATCCATTGCCACCGCGGTGTGGCAGTTGCGGCATTCCAGGCTGTCGTTGGCCTTCATACGCGCCCATTCGTGCTGTGCCAACTCCAACCGCTTCTCCAGGAATTTGGGCCGCGTATTGATCGTGCCGAATATCTTGCCCCACACCTCCTTGGATGCCTGCATCTTGCGAGCGATCTTGTCGGTCCATTGATGCGGCACGTGACAGTCCGGACAGGTGGCCCTGACGCCTGAGCGGTTCGAGAAGTGAATCGTGCGAGACAGTTCCTGGTAAACATTGTCATGCATCTCATGACAGGAGGTACAGAACTTCTCGGTATTGGTGAGTTCCAGCGCCGTATTGAACGCGCCCCAGAACATCACCCCACCAATGAAACCACCGAGCGTCAGGACGCCGAGCCCAATCGTGGCCGCAGGCGTCGTCAGGATCGACCAGGCCCAGACAATCGCTTTCTTGATCCATGAGATCATCGGCGTCACTCGCTTCCGGCAGGCTTGACGCCCATTTCGCTCATATCCCTGAACAGGTTGTTCACCAGCGGACGCACGTCCGCCTGCGGCACGTGGCAGGCGGTGCAGAAATAGCGCCGGGGCGAGACATCCGCGAGCATCTGGCCGTCACGGGTCATGTAGTGTGTCACGCTGATCATCGGCGCACCGGAGTCCTGGGTGAACTCGCGCTTGTGGCAGGAAAGGCATCGGTTCGCGTTCACCGAGAGCTCGTATCCCTCGATCGAATGAGGGATCACTGGCGGCTGGTCGGGATAGGCGCGCATCCTGCGGCGGTCATCCACGATCCACTTCGGCAGCGGCGCCGCCGGGCCGATCGCCATCGACGGCACTCGCCCGACCAGTTGCGGTGCCGCCTCCGGCAATACCTGGGCAATCGTGGCCGTCGCGACGAAAAGCAGAATACCCGCCGTGACCAGCATCCAATCAGGCCGCCTCAAATGGCGACGGGGAGAATCTTGACCGCGCATTTTTTGAAATCCGTCTGTTTTGAGATGGGATCGGTGGCGTCGAGAGTAACCTTGTTGATCAGTTGGCTTGCATCGAACCAGGGAACGAAGATGACGCCGGGCGGCATGCGGTTTCGCCCGCGCGTCTCGACACGCGACCGGATCTCGCCGCGACGTGACACGATCCGTACTTCCGCACCCTGGTTGATGCCGCGCTTGCGGGCGTCCTCCGCGTTCATGAATACCCGTGCACCCGGGAATGCCTTGAAGAGCTCGGGAACGCGCAATGTCATTGAACCCGAGTGCCAGTGTTCCAGCACGCGGCCAGTCACCAGCCAGACGTCAAACTCCTCATCCGGGGCCTCCGCCGGCGGCTCGTAGGGAACGGCCAGGATGACCGCCTTGCCGTCCGGCTGGCCATAGAAGTTCACGCCTTCGCCAGGTTTCACGAAAGGATCAAAGCCCTCGCGATAGCGCCAGAGCGTCTCCTGGCCGTTGACCACCGGCCAACGCAGCCCGCGCACCTCGTGGTACATGTTGAAGGGTGCGAGATCGTGGCCGTGTCCGCGCCCGAAGGTGGCATATTCCTCAAACAGGCCTTTCTGAATGTAGAAGCCAAAGGCCTTCGCTTCCTGATTGTCGTAGTCGGCATCGAGTTCGCTGAGGGGAAAGCGGTCGACCTCGCCATTGCGGAAGATCACGTCAAACAGGCTCTTGTCGCGATATTCCGGATTGGCGTCGAGGATATTGGCGGGCCAGACCTCGTCGGTCTTGAAGCGCTTGGAGAATTCCGCGATCTGCCAGAGGTCCGACCGTCCCTCTCCGGGGGCTTGGACAAGCTGGCGCCAGAGCTGGGTGCGGCGCTCGGCATTGCCGTAGCCGCCCTCTTTCTCGACCCACATCGCAGCCGGCAGGATCAGGTCGGCGCTCATCGCCGTGATCGTCGGATAGGCATCGGAGACGACGATGAAGTTGTCCGGGTTTCGGTATCCCTGCCAGGTCTCGTTGCTCGTGTTGGGTGCTGCCTGGATATTGTTGTTGACCTGCACCCAGTAGAAATTGAGCTTTCCATCCTTCAGCATGCGGTCCTGCTGAACGGCGTGGTAGCCAGGCTTTTCCGGGATGATGCCATGCGGGATGCGCCAGATTTCCTCCGCACGCTTGCGGTGCTCGGGATTGGTAACGGTCATGTCGGCCGGGAGGCGATGGGCGAAGGTGCCGACCTCGCGCGCGGTACCGCAGGCCGACGGCTGCCCGGTCAGTGAGAAGGGACTGTTGCCGGGTTCCGATATCTTACCCGTCAGCAGGTGGATGTTGTAGACCATCTGGTTCGCCCAGACGCCGCGCACATGCTGGTTGAAGCCCATCGTCCAGAGCGACATGACCTTGCGTTCCGGATCGGCGTAGAGTTCCGCCAACTGCTCCAGGAAGCCTGCATCAACGCCGCTCAGTTCAGCTGCCTTTTCCAGCGTGTACTCGGACACGAATTTCTTGAAGGCGGCAAAGTCAATTGGCTCCATCTTCGCCGGGTCGGTCGCATTGGCAGCCTTCAATTCCAGCGGATTATCCGGCCTCAACCCGTAACCGATGTCGGTAACGCCGCGGGCGAACCGCGTATGCCGATCCACGAAGTCCTGGTTGACCCGCCCGGTCTGGATGATGTGGTTCGCGATGTAGTTGAGGATTGCCAGGTCCGACCCCGGCTTGAAGATCATCGGTATGTCCGCGAGATCCATGCTGCGGTGGGTGAAAGTGGATAGAACCGCAACCCTGACATGCGGGTGACCGAGACGACGGTCGGCGACGCGGGTCCACAGGATCGGATGCATCTCCGCCATATTCGAGCCCCAGAGCACGAAGGCGTCAGCATGCTCGAAATCGTCATAGACGCCCATCGGCTCATCCATGCCGAAGGTGCGCATGAAGGCGTAGGCCGCCGAGGCCATGCAGTGGCGAGCGTTCGGATCGAGATTGTTGGAGCGCAGGCCGGCGCGCATCAGTTTCGTCGCGGCATAGCCCTCGAAGATCGTCCACTGGCCGGAGCCGAACATGCCGACGGCCGTCGGTCCCTTCTCCTTCAGCACCTTCTTGCATTGCTCGGCCATCACGTCGAACGCCTCGTCCCACGTGATCGGTTCGAACTCGCCGTCCTTGGCATAGGCGCCGTTACGCTTGCGCAAGAGCGGCGTCTTCAGCCGGTCCTCGCCGTACATGATCTTGGAAAGGAAGTATCCCTTGATGCAGTTCAGGCCGCGATTGACCTCGGCCTGCATGTCGCCATGGGTGGCGACCACCTTGCCATCCTTCACGCCGACCATCACGCCGCAGCCGGTGCCGCAGAAGCGGCAGGGTGCCTTGGACCATTTGATCTCGAGCGCCTCGACGCCGCCTGGGACCGGCTGGGCGGCGGCAGGTAGTGCTATACCGGCGGTCGCCGCGGCGATGCCGGCGGCGTGGGCCTTCAGGATGTCACGCCGCGTCAGTGTTCCGGTCATCGCTTCGCATCTCCTCTGTCTCGACGTGCTCGAAAACCATGCTCGCCGTGATCACCCCATCAAGCAGCGAAATGCGCGTCAGGCATTCGCCGAGCATGCCCGTATTCGTTCCCTCGATCACCACGACGATCTTGCCGCCGCCGTGGCCATGGATTTCGACATTCTCCATCCCGGCGATTGCAGCCAGGACGTCTTCGGTTCGCGCCGGCACCGTCGCGATCACCGCGCTGGAAATATGATAGCGCTGCGGCTGCTCAGACATCGGCGGCCTCCATTTCGCGGGCCTGGAGGCCGATGGCGCTGACCGGGCATATGCTGAGGCACGCGCCGCAACCGCTGCAGAGCGCTTCGTTCAGTTCCGGGACGAACGGGCCGCCCATCCGCGGGAGGAAGCGGATCGCTTGCTCGGGACAGCATTCGCCGCACGACTGGCAGGCGACGTGGCGCTTCGCCAGGCAACCATCGCCGACTACCGCGACATGCGGGAAACGATCGGCTTTCACGGTCAAAAAGACGGGTTCGGGACAGACCGAGCTGCATTCGCCGCAGAAGGTGCATTCGCCAAAAGCGAAATCGATCGAGGGCATCCCGTCCGAAAGCCGGATGATGCCGGTCGGACATCGTTCGGCGCAAAGCCCGCATCCCGTGCACGCGTTGAGGCTTTCGGCCGTCGCCCCAGGAGGACAGATTCCGATATTTCTCCTGGCGGGTCGGCCGAAAAACAACGCTCGACGTGAGATGGGCTCTGTCCGCATGACGCCCTCAATGACCCGCAGGCGGCCCCGGCGGGCCGTAAATGATCTGGAACATCCAGACGAGGAAACCGTATCCGCCGACGACGCCAACGGCGACGAGCGGCCAGATTCCAAAGGCCAAGACAAGGAAAGCAAGGAGTTCGACCCGCCGCCGTCCGCGGGGAGTGATTTCCTTCGGAGCTTTGTCTATCAAATCGGTCATGGCGGCTCCCCCACGGCAAAAATCGTAGCACACGTTTTTGGAGACGCATAGTCTCAATTGCACTTCCTCCTGCGTGCAAGGACCGTGGGAAAGTTGAGCTGTTTTGCCAGGGCGGTCGGGCGAGCGCAGCGATCTTTGAGGGAGCGCAAATACCGGGAGCGCCCTTCGACCTATGGAGGTCATAATCGCCGTGCAGCCGCTTGCTTAGCAAGGGGACGCCAGTCGGCGAAGCGATCGATTGAAGCGTCGAAAGGTCAACGCGTGACAGACAGCACAGAGCAAGAAATCGTAAACGAGCCGACTCGCCGTGATTTCCTTTATCTCACCACAGGCATGGCGGGGGCGGTTGGGGCCGTTGCGGTTGCATGGCCGTTTATCGACCAGATGCGTCCGGATGCTTCGACGTTGGCGCTGGCCTCGATCGAGGTTGACGTTTCCAGCCTCGAGCCGGGAATGTCGCTGACGGCCAAGTGGCGCGGCAAGCCGATCTTCATCCGCAACCGGACGCCCGAGGAAGTGAAGGCTGCCGATGAGGTGCCGCTTTCCGACCTGAAGGACCCGGTGGCGCGCAACGCCAACCTGCCGTCCGACGCGCAGGCGACCGGCGTCGACCGTTCGGCCGGCAAGGACAAGGAAAACTGGATCGTCATGATCGGCTCGTGCACCCATCTCGGCTGCATCCCGCTCGGCCAGGCCGGCGAATACAATGGTTGGTTCT
>NZ_JACUZZ010000099.1:0-540 GCF_014851595.1 Rhizobium sp. RHZ01 | reverse complement strand
TGCCGTTTCAGGGGCTCAAATGGAGAATTGCCGTGCAGCGATGGCGGCTGACTTCGGAGAGCGATTTACGGCGGGCGACGAATTCGCGCAGTATCGGCGGAAGAAGTCCTTGCTGAACCGGCCAATTGGCAGCTCCGGTTCGAGATAGAACGAGTGACCGATGACGTCGCTGTTGAATTCGTCCATGATGATCCAGAGATGGCGATCTGCATCGAAGCCGGCGCGACGTTTTTCGATTGCCGGGATCTCGAAGGCGAACCGGTCCCGCTCGGGCTGTTTCGTGGTGATCGGGAAAAATAACACCGAGTCACCATCGGCACGCGCCGTCCGCACGCCGACCGCGACGGGGCGCTCCTTGCGTCCCTCTCGCCTTTTCCTGCTTCTCGATGCTAGAGATAAGGATGCGAATGACGGCTGCGGTCTGGATGTCGTCATAAACACTCATCGCCCGACCTCGTCGTCCTCAGCATATTGTTCGACCACGCGTTCCATGTCGGCGAACAAGGCGTCGGACATGGTGTCGATCGACCCGATCGCTCG
>NZ_JACUZZ010000098.1:0-542 GCF_014851595.1 Rhizobium sp. RHZ01 | reverse complement strand
GGGCGATAAGCCGCCGAACGCACCTTCGAGGTATCGAGCCAGGGCACGAAGAACAGCACGATGATGGCGCCGAACATGACGAGGACGCCGGCCAGCTTCGAGTCGATCGGTCCGATGTTGAAGGTGATCGAGCGCAGCATCGCGTAGAACGGCAGGAAGTACCATTCCGGAACGATATGGGCCGGCGTCTTCAACGGGTCAGCCGGGATGTAGTTGTCCGGATGGCCGAGGAAGTTCGGCATGTAGAAGACGAAGTAGGCGTAGACCAGCAGGAAGATCGAAACGCCAAGCGCATCCTTCAGCGTCGCGTAGGGCGTGAAGCGAACCGTGTCGGTCTTGGTCTTGACCTCGACGCCGGTCGGGTTCGTCTGGCCGACGACATGCAGCGCCCAGATGTGCAGGACGACGACGCCGGCAATGACGAAGGGCAGCAGGTAGTGCAGCGAGAAGAAGCGGTTCAGCGTCGGGTTGTCGACGGCAAAGCCGCCGAGCAGGAACTGCTGGATCCACTCGCCGACCAGCGGGAATGCCGAGAAGAAGCC
>NZ_JACUZZ010000097.1:0-563 GCF_014851595.1 Rhizobium sp. RHZ01 | reverse complement strand
TTGATGCGCGCCTTTCTTGGCTGGCTGCGCGGCGAGAAGCGCCACTGCAGTATGGCCGTGATTCCCACAGTCGATGAGGAGGACGCACGGCGGCCGAACCGCGAGCGGGACAGCCTGGTGCGCGAGCGATCGCGGATTGTGAACCGCATCAAGGCGACCCTCGCTCGCTTCGGCATTCGCGCCTTCAAACCCATTTTACGCAATGCCAACAAGCTGGACTCTCTGCGCATCGTGGACGGCACTTTGCTGCCAGAGAACACGCGCGCCGAACTGAGACGCAATTTTGCGCGAATGCGGTTGCTCTTCGAACAGATCCGCGAGATCGAACGCGAGCGCTTGCGCCGGCTCGCCACTGCTCCCACCGCACCTGCGGCAGAGCAAGGCGCGCATGCCATGGTGCGTCTCCTCGCGCGGGTCATCGGGGTCGGCATCGAGACGGCAGACATGCTGGTCCATGAGATTTTGTCGCGCGGCTTACGCGATCGAAGGGCCGTCGCCCGGTACGCGGGTCTCACCGGGGCGCCGGACGAGAGCGGCAAGCGCCGGCGCGAGAAGGGATTGGC
>NZ_JACUZZ010000096.1:0-564 GCF_014851595.1 Rhizobium sp. RHZ01 | reverse complement strand
GCGCAGGCGACCGGCGTCGACCGTTCGGCCGGCAAGGACAAGGAAAACTGGATCGTCATGATCGGCTCGTGCACCCATCTCGGCTGCATCCCGCTCGGCCAGGCCGGCGAATACAATGGTTGGTTCTGTCCCTGCCATGGCTCGGTCTACGACACGGCCGGCCGCATCCGCAAAGGTCCGGCGCCGCAGAACCTGGCGATCCCGACCTATTCGTTCGTTTCCGATAAAGTAATCAAGATCGGTTGAGGGGGACTGATTTATGAGTGGCCATTCCAGCTACGAGCCATCAACCGGCCTTGAGAAGTGGATCGATGCGCGCCTGCCTTTGCCGCGCATGGTCTATGACAGTTTCGTCGCCTATCCGGTTCCGCGCAACCTGAACTATGCCTACACCTTCGGCGCCATGCTGGCGGTCATGCTCGTCGTGCAGATCCTGACCGGCGTCGTGCTGGCCATGCACTATGCGGCGGAAACGACGGTTGCCTTCAACTCCGTCGAAAAGATCATGCGTGACGTCAACCACGGCTGGCTGCTGCGCTATATGCACGCCAACGGCGCGTCGTT
>NZ_JACUZZ010000095.1:0-565 GCF_014851595.1 Rhizobium sp. RHZ01 | reverse complement strand
GGTAGGCGCGCGGTGACGCGTCGTAGCGCTCTGCCGGGTAGGCCATGTTGAGCGCCTGGTGGGGCCGCTCGCTGTTGAACTCCTCGACGAAGTCGTCGAAGCGGGCTTGCTGCTGCAGGAAATTGTCTCCGGCCGGCTTGGTTGTCTCAAGTTTCAGTGTCAGATGCATGCGTTCATGGCGGCCGTTCTGCTGCGGGTTGCCCGGCTTGATGCGCTCGATGTCGATACCGAGCCTGAGCCACCAGACGGCGAGCCGAGACAGATTGAACAGTCCGTTGGGGCTAGCGAAAGGCACTCCGTTGTCGGTTCTGATCGCCTTGGGCAGGCCGAACTCCTTGAAGACGCGTTCGAAAACGGTGAAGGCGTAGACTTCCTTGGTCGTGTGCAACGCTTCGCAGGCCAAAAGATAGCGGCTGGCGAAGTCGGTGATCGTCAACGGGTAGCAATAGCGCTTATCGGCAAGCATGAACTCGCCTTTGTAATCGGCGCACCACAGGTCGTTGGGCAGCCCAGGATTGGAGAGTGCTGTTCCTTCAGCCCGGTTGCGCCGCCGCCTACCGTGCTT
>NZ_JACUZZ010000094.1:0-570 GCF_014851595.1 Rhizobium sp. RHZ01 | reverse complement strand
TGACCGGCGTTGCGAAGTTCACCGTCTGCCAGCCGCTCCCGGTGGTGCCGGAATAGGTGGCAGTGGCGAGCTTGGTGCCTCCGGTCGTCCACAGGTCGACGACGTTCTGGCCATTGTCGTTGGCGCTCCGGTAGAACTTGATGCCGGTAATTGTACCGGCAACATTCGCCTGGAACTTGACGCCGAGCTCTATCTGCCTGTTGTCATTGAGGTTCGTCTGGGCCGGCGTGCTGGTAGCGCTGAACAGGCTGTAGGTGGTGGGGGCTGCGGCCGTATTGATGCTGAAGGTCTCGCTGGTGGCGAGGCCGGCAATGTCGGTTGCCGTGACCTTGATGTCTGACGTGCCTGATGTCGTCGGCGTACCGCTGAAGGTGCGCGTCGAGGCATTGAAGCTCAGCCAGGTGGGAAGTGCCGTGCCGTCGGCAGAGGTTGCCGTGTAGGTCAGCGTTTCGCCGCTGTCGACATCGGTGAAGGTGCCGGCCGGCAGCACGAAGGAGAAGGCGGTGCCGGCCGTGGCATTCTGGGTGGCGGTCTGGGCCGCCAGAACAGGGGCGTCGTCGGCGCCGTGGA
>NZ_JACUZZ010000093.1:0-573 GCF_014851595.1 Rhizobium sp. RHZ01 | reverse complement strand
GGGGACGTACCGGCCACAGCCGGTGCGTCGGGTGATGATCCCGAAGCCAGGGGGCGGCGAGCGCGAGCTTGGCATCCCCACGGTGCTGGACCGTCTGATCCAACAGGCGCTCCTGCAAGTCCTCCAGGGTTGACCATGACATCCTGATCGACCGTCTGCGCAAGAAAATCCCCGATCCCGGCGTGATCCGCTTGGTACGGGCCTATCTGAACGCCGACATTGTTGATGGGGGTGTGGTCCTCAAGCGGACCCGAGGCACGCCGCAGGGTGGGCGGCTGTCGCCACTTCTGGCCAATGTGTTGCTGGATGAGGTGGACAAGGAACTTGAACAGCGGGGCCATGCCTTCTGCCGCTATGCCGACGACTGTAACGTCTACGTGCGATCACAGCGGGCGGGCGAGCGGGTGATGGCTCTGCTGCGGCGTCTCTATGGCCGACTTCGCCTTAAGGTGAACGAGACCAAGAGCGCCGTTGCCACCGTCTTCGGCCGCAAATTCCTCGGCTATGCTTTCTTCAAAGCACCAGGGCGGGTGGTCAAGAGACGGGTTGCCGACAAGGCAATCAAGGCGTTCA
>NZ_JACUZZ010000092.1:0-575 GCF_014851595.1 Rhizobium sp. RHZ01 | reverse complement strand
GCAGCCATCGGCCTTGCCCTGATCGAGAACGGCTGGCGGGTATTGTACACCCGCACCACCGACCTCGTGCAGAAGCTGCAGGTCGCACGGCGGGAGCTTCAGCTCGAAGCCGCTATCACCAAGCTCGACAAGTTCGATCTCCTCATCCTCGACGACCTGGCATACGTCACCAAGGATCAGGCTGAAACGAGCGTACTCTTCGAACTCATCTCTGCAAGATATGAGCGGCGCTCCATCATGATCACCGCAAACCAGCCGTTCGGGGAGTGGAACAGGGTCTTCCCCGATCCCGCCATGACGCTTGCGGCAGTCGATCGGCTCGTTCACCACGCAACCATCTTCGAGATGAATGTCGAAAGCTACAGGCGCAGATCAGCCCTGGAGGTCAAACGACAGCGTGGAAGGCCTGCTTCGTTCGCGACAATCAAAGGCAACGGCCAGTTTGTCGCGGAGCGGCAATTAGAAAACGATCAGACTCTTGTCAGCGACAATCAGCGTGATACCTTCACCCCGACCGCGACATAAGAGTCTCATCCAGATTGTCGCGCGCGTCTCATCCTGATCGCCGCGCTATA
>NZ_JACUZZ010000091.1:0-586 GCF_014851595.1 Rhizobium sp. RHZ01 | reverse complement strand
CGCCCCCTGGCTTCGGGATCATCACCCGACGCACCGGCTGTGGCCGGTACGTCCCCTCCCGCAGGCTGTCGCGGATGGCAGGCCAAGAGATGCGTAGCATTGCGGCCGTCTGGTCAATGTCCAGACCATCCGCGCCCGCCGCGCCTTTGTTGGCCCGCACCTGCTTCCACGCCCGCAGAAGGTCTCTCGCCGCAGGGCCACCTCAAGCAGCCCCGCGCCTGTGTCGTTCCCAATCCTCGGCGGGGGCTCGGCTTCGTCGCGACCGGAGCTCCGGCGGGCTTCACCCGCTTGCCTCTCCGATCGCCCGGACACTTCCGGCATCTGACGCATGGCCTTGCTCATCCTTGGAGGAACTTCACTCTCTCTCGTTCGGACCTTCGTTCGCGCCTATGCGCTCCCTACTACCGCCTCGGCTGACGTCTCACTCCGGCTCGACACCGTCGCCCTTTCAGGCGCAAGGCGAGATCTCCCCATATGTGGACGGCTCCCACTTGCAAGGGTTTTTACAGATAATTTTGATCGGATCGCTTCCTCCCCACGGTTGGTCACCCTGCCGCAGTTGCGCTTCACTTCGCTCGCTGTGACC
>NZ_JACUZZ010000090.1:0-602 GCF_014851595.1 Rhizobium sp. RHZ01 | reverse complement strand
CGGCAACTCGGGCAACCAAGGTCACCAGGGCGGCGGCCAGGGTCACGATGGTCACCAGGGCGGCGGCAACTCGGGCAACCAAGGTCACCAGGGCGGCGGCCAGGGTCACGATGGTCACCAGGGCGGCAGCAACTCGGACACTGACAATTCAAGAAGTGGCAACAGCGGAGATGGAAATTCCGGCAACGGCAACGGGAACGGTGGGGGGAATGGTACCGGGAACGAAGGAAACGGAAACGGGAATTCCGGCAACGGCGGAGACGGAAATTCCGGCAACGGCAACGGGAACGGTGGAGGGAATGGTACCGGGAACGAAGGAAACGGAAACGGGAATTCTGGCAACGGCGGAGACGGAAATTCCGGCAACGGCAACGGGAACGGTGGGGGGAATGGTACCGGGAACGAAGGAAACGGAAACGGAAATTCCGGCAACGGGCACGGGAACGGAAGTTCCGGCAACGGCAACAAAAAGTAGTGACTAGAGCCTTTCATGTTTTGACGGAAGCGTAGCCGGCATTTGAGAAGTAGTTGGCGCATTCCTCTGGCTTTATGGTGTCGGCGAGTAAGCCCAGATGGCGCCACGTTTCCTCGATGGTTCGCTT
>NZ_JACUZZ010000008.1:0-194476 GCF_014851595.1 Rhizobium sp. RHZ01 | reverse complement strand
CCAACTGACGCTCCGAGCGGATGCCGAACAGGTAGCCAATGAACAGCGCCTTGAACATCAAGGTCGGATCGAGCGGCGGGCGGCCGTTGTCGGCGCAATAAAGCCCCGCAACACGATCATGGATGAACGAAAAGTCGATCACCGCGTCGATCTTGCGCAGCAGGTGATCCTTCGGCACCAGACTGTCGAGCGTCACCATCTCAAGAGCCGTCTGGGTGGGGGCAGGTTTCTTCAACATGTCCCAATGAATCACAAACCCCCAGACGGTGCCAGGGGTTTGTCAGCAATCTGAGCCCGCTGGGAAGCGGGCTTTCGAATTGCGTGAAGGGATCCGTCTCAGCGCTCGGCGAGAGCTTCCTCGCCCTTCTTCGCGCGCACCAGATTGATGAAGCGACGGAAGAGGTAGTGGCTGTCCTGCGGGCCGGGGGAGGCTTCCGGGTGATGCTGCACCGAGAAGATCGGCTTACCAGCGACACGCAGGCCGCAGTTGGTGCCGTCGAAGAGGGAAACGTGAGTCTCTTCAACGCCATGGGGCAGAGACTTCGTGTCGACCGCGAAGCCGTGGTTCATCGAGACGATCTCGACCTTGCCTGTGGTGTGATCCTTGACGGGGTGGTTGGCGCCATGATGGCCCTGGTGCATCTTTTCGGTCTTGGCGCCGAGCGCGAGGCCGAGCATCTGGTGACCGAGGCAGATGCCGAAGACCGGGATGTCGGTCTTGATCAGCTTCTGGATAACAGGAACGGCGTATTCGCCTGTTGCGGCCGGGTCGCCCGGGCCGTTCGACAGGAAGATGCCGTCGGGCTGCATGGCAAGCACATCCTCGGCACTCGTCGTTGCCGGCATGACGGTGACCTTGCAGTCGAGGCCGGCAAAGAGGCGCAGGATGTTGCGCTTGACGCCGTAGTCGAGGCAGACGACGTGATACGTCGCATTTTCTGGGGTAAGCTCGCCGTAACCTTCGTTCCAGATCCACGGGGTCTGCGCCCACTGCGACGTTTGGCCTGACGAAGCGATCTTGGCGAGGTCGAGGCCTTCGAGGCCGCTCCACGCCTTGGCTTCCGCCTTCAGCGTCTCAACGTCGAACACACCGTTGGGGTCATGGGCGATAACGGCGTTCGGCGAGCCGTTTTCGCGGATCCAAGCCGTCAGCGCGCGTGTGTCGACACCGCAGAGGCCGATGATGCCGCGAGCCTTCAGCCAGGCATCGAGGTGCTTGACGGCGCGGTAGTTGGACGGATCGGTTATATCGGCCTTGAAGATGACGCCGACGGCGCCGTGGCGTGCTGCTGGCGTCAGGTCCTCGATGTCTTCGTCGTTGGTGCCGATGTTGCCGATATGCGGGAAGGTAAAGGTGACGATCTGGCCGAGATAGGAGGGGTCCGTCAGAATCTCTTCGTAGCCAGTCAGCGCCGTGTTGAAGACCACCTCAGCCTGGACCTTGCCGGTCGCGCCGATGCCCTTGCCTTCGATGACGGTTCCGTCTGCAAGAACGAGCAGGGCAGTCGGCTTTTCGGTTGTCCAGGGTGCTGTCGCGGTCATCTTCATCCCGTTTCCGGCAGCCACACGTCCTTGGGCAACGTTGGCCGGCCATTTGGTTCGCAAGCATATGCGCGCGGCAAGGCGCGCGCTCTCAGGCCTGATCACGAATTTTGGTGCAGGTGGCGGTAAATAGCCACGCTGTTGCGCGAGGTCAATCTTTGTAGCGCACATTCTGCGGGTTTTCTCGCGCTTTCTGCCGTCATTTTCCGCAATTTATTTGATCCCATGCATTCGCGTGGTTTATGAAGCGGCATTCAAACAGGAGTGATTATGATGTTGCGCGATCAACTCGCCGCCGCCCTCAAGGATGCCATGAAGTCCAAGAATGCCGAGCGGCTCTCGACCGTTCGCCTGATTCAGGCCGCCATCAAGGACCGGGATATTGCCAATCGTGGCGCCGGCAAGGAAGAAGCGAGCGACGACGAAATCCTGCAGATCCTCGCCAAGATGGTGAAGCAGCGCGACGAATCGGCGAAGATCTACGAAGAAAACGCGCGCCCCGAACTGGCCGCTAAAGAGCGTGCCGAAATTGCGGTGCTCCATGATTTCCTGCCGAAACAGCTTTCGGATGCGGAGGTTCGCAGCAACATTACCGCGATCATCGCGGAAATCGGCGCCGCCGGCCCGAAGGACATGGGCAAGGTGATGGCCGTCCTGAAGGAGCGCTATGCCGGCCAGATGGATTTCTCCAAGGCCTCCGGCGCCGTCAAGGAACAGCTGAACTAATCAGCGCAGGCTCGCCGTCTTTCTGGCGGCGAGCCCCAGAACCGCTTCTGCGGCAGCATCGACAATGGCGAATTTCGCGGCCTGATAACCCCAATACTCCATGATAAACGCGCGCGAAATCCAGGTATCGCCCTTATAGGGCGGTTGTGTCCAACCCACGCTTCCCATTTCGGATGCCGTCGTCAGCAGGCGCTTCAAATGCGTGTTGGAGATCATGAACTGGTCACGGATTTCCTTGAGCGACACGGGGCCGATGTGGGCCCGTTCCGAGTTGCGATCGAAGTTGTCGATACTGATCATAAGGTAGTCCATGATCAGGCCGCCGGAGTTTGCCCAGTTGAACAGATTGTATGTAGCGCCTGGGTCGCGCACGGCATCGCTATCGATAATCCCCTTGGAGATCAGCGGCTGCATCCTCGAGAAGGCCGAGGGGTCGGCATTCATCCGGTCCAGCCGATTGCCGCCGTCAAGACTGTCGAGAATAAAAAGGTGGGTGGCGAGCCACCTGTAAAAGTGTTCGTGAGCGGTTTCCGTCGGCTCCAACAGGCGCGTGCGCTTGTCGCTGGTACTCAAGACCGGACTAAGGAACCGGTAGGCTAGCATTTCCTGGATAAAGGCTGCGGCGGTATTGCGGCTCGCAATCTTGTTCGCAACGGCAAAGGCGATGAAACGGCGCGAATAAAGGCCGAGCTTCGGTTCGCCGGGATAGCCGAAGTGGAGTGCAAAGCCGGCATGGGCCATCAACCAGCGTTGCTGCGCGGCAAAGATCGATGCGATGCGCGGGCTCTCGCGGTAGATCGTCAGCATTTCGCGGGCGCAGTTCAGCACGGCCACGAAAAAGGCGTCGCTTTCTAAAAAATCCTCAACTCTATGTGGCATTCGATGATCCCGGTAGGATACTTTCATTGGGCATCGAAGGAGAACTGTCAATGCCATCCACTGCCCACAGCGGACATGGAGACATCGAAGATAAAACTTTTAGGTGAAATTATAGAAGGCAGGAGCTGGGGGTGCTCCTGCCTTCTTGCTCTTTGCTTCCGGTGGCGACGCAGGACCGAGATCCAAGCCACCGGTTACTCGCAAAGACACCCTTGCGAGGCGGCGCCGGGGGTAGGGATGGTGCCTCGCTTGGGGATCGCTTCTTTCCCATTGAAGTTATTGCGACGCGGCAACTGATTCAAATTACAAAAAAATAATGATTGGCGACGGGGCTGCCTTAGGTGTGGCAACCGCGATGGAGGCTACTGCGCGCCGACATGAAATTCGTCGGTCGGAGCAATTCGGAAGCCGTTGTTCCGAAATCGGTTTTTGACGATAGTCAAGAACTGAGACGGTCGGGACGCCTGCTTGCATACACGCAAAACGTGGGGTTATTGCCGTCAGTGTCGCACCCCCTGTCGCAGGGGCGGTAACGCAATTTTGAACACTCATTTCGGGAGAATTTTGAGCAGGCAATGGTCCTGTGAATAGCGCGGCTTTCGCCCAAATGCCGTGGCATCTGCGTATGAACCTGCTTATATGGACCCAATCAAGAGGTTCACATGCGCTTTTCCAATTCCTTTCTCGACGAGATACGCGATCGCGTGCCGATTTCGGACGTGATTGGCCGTCGTGTGAGCTGGGACAAGCGCAAGACCAACGTGTCGCGCGGCGACTATTGGGCCTGCTGCCCGTTTCACGGCGAGAAGTCGCCGAGCTTCCACTGCGAGGACCGAAAGGGGCGCTACCACTGCTTCGGCTGCGGCGTCACCGGCGATCACTTCCGCTTTCTCACAGATCTGGAAGGGTTGAATTTTCCGGAGGCGGTGCAGCAGATCGCCGACATGGCGGGCGTTGCCATGCCGGTTGCCGATCCGGTTATGGAGAAGCGCGAGAAGGAGCGCACTTCGCTTCTCGACGTGATGGAGCTTGCGACCAAGTACTTTCAGGATCAGTTGCAGACGGCAAACGGCGCGCGGGCGCGGGCTTATCTTCGCGACCGCGGGCTGACGGGACGCACGATCGAGACCTTCCGGCTCGGCTTTGCCCCCGATAGCCGAAACGCACTCAAGGAGTTTCTGGCGGGCAAGGGCATTGCCAAGGAACAGATCGAAGCATGTGGGCTGGTGGTCCATGGTCCCGAGGTGCCGGTCTCCTACGATCGCTTCCGCGACCGCATCATGTTCCCGATCCTGTCATCTCGCGAGAAGGTAATTGCGTTCGGGGGGCGTGCCATGTCGCCGGATGCGCCCGCGAAGTATCTCAATTCCAACGAGACAGAGCTGTTCCACAAAGGCAATGTGCTCTACAATTTCGCACGCGCCCGCCGGGCGACGCAGGGTGCGAACGGCGAGGGCACGATCATCGCCGTCGAAGGCTATATGGACGTGATCGCGCTGCATCAGGCCGGCGTCGAGAATGCCGTGGCGCCGCTCGGCACGGCATTGACCGAGAACCAGCTTGAACTCCTCTGGAAGATAACGCCGCAGCCCGTGCTTTGCTTCGATGGCGACGGCGCCGGCATTCGCGCCGCCAATCGCGCTGCCGATCTGGCGCTTCCGCATATCAAGCCGGGGCGCACCGTGCGCTTTGCCCTGTTGCCCGACGGCAAGGACCCGGACGATTTGGTGCGCAACGAAGGCCGTGCGCCCTTCGACAAGGTGATGAGCCAGGCCAAGCCGCTGGCAGAGATGATCTGGGGCCGTGAGATCAATACCGGGCAGTTCGAGACGCCTGAAGCGAAGGCCGAGCTCGAAGCGCGGTTGAAGCAGCTGGTTGGTGTCATTGCCGATGAGAATGTGCGCCGTCACTACCAGCAGGATATGCGCGACCGCCTGAACGGCTTCTTCCAGCCGCAATTCCAGAATCGCGGCAATGAGCGGCGAAGCTTTGATCGTGGCGGCGGACAATCCCGTGGCCGTGGCAACGAGGGGCCACGCGGCCCGCGCCTTTCCGGCGGAGGCATTTCCGATCGGCTCGCCCGCTCCGGTCTGGTTCGAGGCCACCAGGAGACGCCTGCCTTGCGCGAGAGCGTTCTGGCGCTGACAGTTATCAATCATCCGGCCTTGATGCAGGACGAGTATGACGAAATCGCCTCGATCGACTACGACAATCGCGAGCTTCAGCGGCTCTGGTCTGTCATGCTCGGCGCCGCCGCGGCCGTGGCCGGCCCGCACCTCACGCGAGAGCACCTGCTGGAGCGCATGGAAGAGCAAGGCTTCGGCTCATTGCTGCAGGGGCTCGAGCAGCAGATCCGCAATGCCCGCCTTTGGATCGCTACATCGGAGGCTGCGATGGAGGATGCGCGCGAAGGCTACCGGCAGGCGCTCGCCTTCCACAAACGCGCCAAAGCGCTGCGTTTCCAGAAGATCGAGCTCGAACGCGAGATCGCCGAGGCAACCGAGGCCGGCAACGGCGAGGTGATCGATCAGTTGATGCGCGCATTGCAGGAGGTTCATTTCGAGGGGCTTCGCTTAGAGAACCAGGAAGCGATCATCGATGGATTCGGCGTGCTCTCCGGCCGCGTCAAGGGAGCGGCTAGCCATTGAGGGATTCTACAGAGCAACTTTCTGCCGGCGATGCGCTGTTCGGCGCGGAGCGCTCGCCTCTTGGCATTCTTAACCGTGTCTATGGCTATCCGGCCTTCCGCGGCAAGCAGCAGCAGGTGGTGGAGCATGTCGTCGCCGGCGGCGATGCCGTCGTTCTCTTTCCGACGGGGGCCGGCAAATCGCTCTGCTTCCAGATTCCGGCGCTCTGCCGCGAAGGTGTCGGCATTGTCGTTTCGCCGCTGATTGCGCTGATGCGCGATCAGGTGGAGGCGATGAAGCAGCTCGGCATCAGGGCCGCGGCACTGAACTCGGCGCTGTCACGCGAGGAGTTCATCGAGGTTCGTCGCGCGATTGCCGCAGGCAAGCTCGATCTCCTTTACGTGACGCCGGAGCGCATTCTCATGGATGGCTTCCGCGACACGATCGGTAACGCGCGGATCTCGCTCTTCGCGATCGACGAGGCGCATTGTGTTTCCCAATGGGGCCATGACTTCCGCCCCGAGTATCGCGAGCTTGGCAAGCTGGCGGAGCACTACCCGGGTGTGCCGCGCATTGCGCTGACGGCGACGGCCGACTCGCACACCCGCGACGATATCGTCGAACGGTTGGCGCTGAACAATGCCCAGGTCTTTACGACCAGCTTCGATCGCCCGAACATTTCCTACGAAATCGTCGAGCGCGATCAGCCGCGCCAGCAGTTGCTGCGGTTTCTTTCCGGACACAAAGGCAACAGCGGTATCGTCTACTGTCTGTCCCGCGCCAAGGTCGAGGATACGGCCGAGTGGCTGAACGGGCAGGGCATTCGGGCGCTTCCCTATCACGCCGGCATGGACAGGGTGCTTCGCGATGCAAATCAGGATGCCTTTCTGAAAGAGGATGAGCTTTGCCTTGTCGCCACCGTCGCCTTCGGCATGGGGATCGACAAGCCGAATGTGCGCTACGTCGCGCATCTCGATCTGCCGGGCTCGGTCGAGGCGTACTACCAGGAGACGGGCCGCGCCGGGCGCGACGGCCTGCCTTCCGAAGTCTGGATGGCCTACGGCATGGCCGACGTCATCCAGCGCCGCCGGATGATCGACGACGGTGGTGCGGCCGACGAGATCAAACGCGTTGAGCGCTCCAAGCTGAACGCGCTGCTGGCGATCTGCGAAACCGCCTCGTGCCGCCGTCAGGCAATCCTTGCGCATTTCGGCGAGGCGCATGCCGGCAAGTGCGGTGGCTGCGATACCTGCCTGAAGCCGGTCGAGACCTGGGACGGGACGGAGGCAGCCATCAAGGCGCTTGCCGCGATCTACCGGACCGGCGAGCGGTTCGGCACCGGGCATGTCGTGGATGTGCTGCTCGGCAACGTCAACGAGAAGACTGAACGCTTCGGCCACACGACAATGCCGGTCTTTGGCGCCGGAAATGATCTGCCGGCCCGCACGTGGCAATCGGTATTCCGGCAATTGCTTGCGATGGGATTGGTCCGCGTCGACAATGAAGCGTTCGGCGCCCTGAAGCTCGAGGCGGAGGCCCGCGCCGTCTTCAAGCGCGAACGCCCGGTTTTCTTCCGCAAGGATCGTCCGGTTGCGGAACGACGTTCGAAACGAACGGCGCAGGTCGAGCGGCGCTCCGTTCTTTCAGGCGGAGACGGCGTGCTCTTCGAAGCCTTGCGCGCGGAGCGGACGGCGATCGCGCGCTCGCTCGGCGTGCCGCCCTATGTTGTCTTCCCCGATACGACACTCATCGCCTTCGCGACCGAGCGGCCGCGGACGCACAAGGAGATGCTCAACATCTCGGGGGTAGGCCAGTCGAAGCTCGAGCGCTACGGTGATGCGTTTCTGGATGTGATCCTCGGTCACGATGACTAGGCTGCGCCGAGGGTGACGGTTGGATCGGGCATGACATGCTGACGCTTTCAAGGTCTTTAGGATCCAAAGCCCCCCGTCTCGAGCCACGCGTTTTACCAAACTTTACCGAGATAGAAACATCGGAACGGTGCTGTCTTTCAGCATGGACTGTGTTACGCCACCGAAGAGGCGTTGCTGCAGGCGTGGGTGGTTATAGGCACCCATCACGATGAGATCTGCCGCGACATCGAGGGCGTGCTGCCTCAATGCCTCGTCCACCCGCCGTCCGCCGCTGGGCACGCGGTCAACTTCGACATTGATCCCATGCCGCGCAAGATAGGCCGCGATGTCGGCTCCAGGTTCCTCACCGTTTGCTGTTGCTGAAGAGACCGGATCAATAAGTGTCACGTGAACCGTGTCGCTGGCTTTCAGGAAATCCAGGGATTGCCGCGCCGCACGGGCGGCTTCGTTGCTGGAGTCCCAAGCAAGCAATACCGACTTCGGAGACGTCGTCATCGATCTCTTGGCGGGATTGATCAAAATCGGGGTCGGCGATTGAAAGAGTGCTCCGTCGATAACGCGTTTTCGCAGGGGCTCGTTGCGCGCCGTCTGAGCCTCGACAAGAACCAGGTCCGCATAAAGGGAACGTTCGGCGATGTCGTCATCGACCCAGGCGAACTCTGTGTAGATTTCCTGCACATCGCTTGAAAGATCGGCGTTCCGCAGTTCCGCTTTGACTGCCGCAGCTTCTTCGCCGAGGTGTTCGATTTCGCGCTGCTGCTCGTCGAGCCACGCTGTGGAGATCGCCTGGTATGTTGCGATCGCGGGCACGGCACCCATGCTCATCACAAGCGCTGTCAGATGTGCGTCGTGACCCTCGCAGAACTTCACGGCGTTGCTGAGGTCGTCGGCCCAATGGTCGACGCCGAGAACAGCTAGAACGGTTTTGATCGTCATTTTGACCCGCCTTTCTGTTGGATGAAGTTGATTCTACTCCTTTCGCGCCGACCTGCATTGATCTCTGTCAAAATCGTACCGCGGATATGCTTTGGCGAACTATGGCGGCGAAATCCGGCGTTGACGACGGCAAGACAGGCTCTTGGCTATGTGCTAGTGCAGGGCATCGGGAAACATCACAAGAAGGGCATTCAATGACCTCGGAATTCCTCTCCTACCTCCGCACCGAACTTGCCGCACTGAAGGATGCCGGACTTTACAAGTCCGAGCGCGTCATCACCTCCAAGCAGGCAGGCGAGATTGCCGTTGCCTCCGGCGAGCGCGTGCTGAACTTCTGCGCCAACAACTATCTCGGGCTCGCTGATAATGAGGAGCTTGTCGAAGCGGGGAAGAAGGCGCTCGACCGCTATGGCTACGGCATGGCGTCGGTGCGCTTTATCTGCGGTACACAGGAAGAGCACAAACAGCTCGAGGCCCGCATTTCCTCCTTCCTCGGCATGGAAGACACGATCCTCTATTCCTCTTGTTTCGACGCCAATGGCGGTCTCTTCGAGACGCTGCTCGGCGAGGAGGATGCAATCATCTCCGACGCGCTGAACCACGCCTCGATCATCGATGGCGTGCGTCTCTCCAAGGCGAAGCGCTTCCGCTATGCCAACAACGACATGACGGCGCTGGAGGAAGAGCTGAAGAAGGCGGAAGGCAGCCGCTTCAAGCTGATCGCTACTGATGGTGTCTTCTCGATGGACGGCATTATTGCCAACCTGCAGGGCGTCTGCGACCTCGCCGAGAAATATGGTGCGATGGTCATGGTCGACGACAGCCACGCCGTCGGCTTCGTCGGGAAGCATGGGCGCGGGTCAGCCGAGCATTGCGGGGTTGAGGGCCGGGTCGACATCATCACCGGCACGCTCGGGAAGGCGCTCGGCGGTGCCTCCGGCGGCTATACTTCGGCAAAGGCGGAAATCGTCGACTGGCTGCGGCAGCGGTCGCGCCCCTATCTGTTCTCGAACACGCTGGCACCGGTAATTGCGGCTGCGTCGCTCAAGGTCTTCGATCTCATCGAGAACGGTGATGCGCTGCGCGAGCGGTTGGCAGCCAATGCGGCGCTGTTCCGCTCCGAAATGACGAAGCTCGGCTTCACCTTGGCGGGCGAGGGGCATCCGATCATTCCTGTCATGCTTGGCGACGCCAAGCTGGCGCAGGACATGGCGGCGCTCATGTTGAAGAAGGGCGTCTATGTGATCGGCTTCTCCTTCCCTGTCGTGCCAAAGGGACAGGCGCGCATCCGCACGCAGATGTCGGCGGCGCATTCACGTGCAGATGTCGAGCGGACGATTGCGGCCTTTGCCGAAGCCGGCCGCGAACTCGGTGTCATTTAAAGGGTTTGGGAGAGTTAGATCATGTCGAACATGATGAAGGCGCTGGTCAAGGCGAAGCCGGAGGTGGGGCTTTGGATGGAACATGTCCCGGTTCCCGAGGTCGGACCGAACGACGTGTTGATCAAGGTGAAGAAATCCGCGATCTGCGGTACCGATGTCCATATCTGGAACTGGGACCAGTGGGCGCAGAAGACCATTCCTGTGCCGATGGTCGTCGGCCATGAATTCTGCGGCGAGATCGCTGAGATCGGCTCGGCGGTTACGAAATACCATGTCGGTGAACGTGTTTCCGGCGAGGGGCATATCGTCTGCGGCAAGTGCCGCAACTGTCGTGCGGGCAGGGGCCACCTCTGCCGCAACACGCTCGGCGTCGGCGTCAACCGCCCCGGCTCGTTCGGAGAGTTCGTCTGCATTCCCGAGGCGAATGTGGTGCCGATTCCGGACGATATTTCCGATGAGATCGCCGCGATCTTCGACCCGTTTGGCAACGCGGTGCATACAGCTCTTTCCTTCGATCTCGTCGGCGAGGATGTGCTTGTCACCGGCGCGGGCCCGATCGGCATCATGGGGGCGCTGGTCGCCAAGCGATCGGGCGCCCGCAAGGTGGTCATAACAGACATCAACCCGCATCGGCTTGATCTCGCCCGCAAGCTCGGCATCGATTATGTCGTCGATGCCTCGAAGGAGAACCTCACCGACGTGATGAAGTCGATCGGAATGACCGAGGGCTTCGACGTCGGGCTTGAAATGTCCGGCGCTGCGCCGGCCTTTCGCGACATGATCGACAAGATGAACAATGGCGGCAAGATCGCGATCCTCGGCATTGCGCCTGCCGGCTTCGAGATCGACTGGAACAAAGTCATCTTCAAGATGCTTAACCTGAAGGGCATCTACGGTCGCGAGATGTTCGAGACTTGGTACAAGATGATTGCTTTCGTGCAGGGCGGGCTGGATTTGTCGCCCGTTATCACGCACCGGATCGGGATCGATGAGTTCCGGGAGGGATTCGAGGCGATGCGCTCGGGCAATTCAGGCAAGGTGGTTATGGACTGGAACTGAGGAGGATCGATGCAGTACGAAGGAAGCTGCCATTGCGGCAACATCGCATTTGAGGTGGAGGGGAGTTCACCTCCGCCCTTGATTGCAATTGTTCGCTATGCCGACGGCGCGGAGGGCTGCTCGCCTTCGTTCCCCGCGACAAGTTCACCCTGAGAACGCCGCGTGAGAAGCTGTCCACCTATACGTTCAATACCCACACGATCCAGCACCGCTTTTGCGGCACTTGCGGCATCGCTCCCTTCGCGGAAGCTAAGATGCCTGACGGTGCTGAGATGGCCTGCATCAACGTTCGCTGCATTCCCGCTGTTGATCTTGCAAGTCTGGAGATCCAGCCCTGGGATGGGCAGTCGCATTAAGCTTCGACGGAGGTCGAACAAAACAAACGGCGGGCACGTCGAATCTTGGCGGCGACTTGGCTGTTCAGGAAGAATGCCTGCTGCCCTTGTCTTCTCGTGGTGACATCCTATTTATGGTTGGCAATCGCTTGGGCGGTTCCGGGCCTGTGGATAAGGCTTTTTCCGGGTTTTGTGAGGCTTTTTTGCTAGAAAAGCTTGACGAGAACAAAAAATGTGGGAATCACCGTTCGACTTGGAAAGCGGTGAACTGGGTCAAGGGCGGATCGCACAACCATGGCCGGACATTTGATGACAATGAAGCTCTGTCGTCCGGCGCCGGCAATCGTGGTTAATCAGGCATTAAATCTCATCCCGTTAGGTGAGACTAGGTGATTCGAGACGGTCGTTTGCGGCGTATCGGCTGCGTGCGGCCGTTCACTGCGACGAGTTTGAATAGCGTCAGGAAGGCGACGACATAAATGGCAACCAAGGTCAAAGAAAACGAAGAAGCGGAAGTCGAACGCGACGGCGGCACCGACGGCCCTCTTCTCGATCTTTCCGATGACGCGGTCAAGAAGATGATCAAGGCCGCGAAGAAGCGCGGCTATGTAACGATGGACGAGTTGAACGCCGTCCTGCCGTCAGAAGAAGTGACGTCCGAGCAGATCGAAGACACGATGTCGATGTTGTCGGACATGGGCATCAACGTCATCGAAGACGAAGAAGCCGAGGAAGCCACGGCCGGCGGCGACGATGATGATTCCGGCTCCGACGACGAGAGCGAAGGCGGCGAGCTCGCACCTTCCGGCGGCACTGCCCTTGCGACCGCCAAGAAGAAGGAACCGACCGACCGCACCGACGATCCGGTTCGCATGTATCTGCGCGAAATGGGCTCGGTGGAGCTGCTGTCGCGCGAAGGCGAAATTGCGATCGCAAAGCGCATCGAGGCCGGCCGCGAAACCATGATCGGCGGCCTCTGCGAAAGCCCGCTGACGTTCCAGGCGCTGATCATCTGGCGCGATGAGCTCAACGAAGGCACGACGCTGCTTCGCGAGATCATCGACCTCGAAACCACCTATTCCGGCCCGGAAGCCAAGGCTGCACCGCAGTTCCAAAGCCCCGAGAAGATCGAGGCTGACCGCAAGGCCGCCGAAGAGAAGGAAAAGACGCGCCGCGTCCGTTCTGGCGACGACGACATCACCAATGTCGGCGGCGAAGGCCTTCCTCCGGAAGAGGAAGAAGAAGACGAAGACGAGTCCAACCTGTCGCTCGCCGCTATGGAAGCGGAACTGCGCCCGCAGGTCATGGAAACGCTCGACATCATCGCCGAGACCTACAAGAAGCTGCGCAAGCTTCAGGACCAGCAGGTCGAGCAGCGGCTCGCTGCCACCGGCACGCTGTCGTCTGCCCAGGAGCGCCGGTACAAGGAGCTCAAGGATGAGCTCATCAAGGCCGTCAAGTCTCTGTCGCTGAACCAGAACCGCATCGACGCCCTCGTCGAGCAGCTTTACGACATTAACAAGCGCCTCGTTCAGAACGAAGGCCGCCTGCTGCGTCTCGCTGAATCCTACGGCGTCAAGCGCGACTCGTTCCTCGAGCAGTATCAGGGCGCCGAACTCGATCCGAACTGGATGAAGTCGATCGGCAATCTGGCGGCACGCGGCTGGAAGGAATTCGCCAAGGGCGAAAACACGACGATCCGCGACATCCGCCAGGAGATCCAGAATCTCGCAACGGAAACCGGCATCTCGATCTCGGAATTCCGCCGCATCGTGCACATGGTGCAGAAGGGCGAGCGCGAAGCCCGCATCGCCAAGAAGGAAATGGTCGAAGCGAACCTTCGCCTCGTCATCTCCATCGCCAAGAAGTACACGAACCGTGGTCTGCAGTTCCTCGACCTCATTCAGGAGGGCAACATCGGCCTGATGAAGGCGGTCGACAAGTTCGAATACCGCCGCGGCTACAAGTTCTCGACTTACGCGACGTGGTGGATCCGTCAGGCGATCACCCGTTCCATCGCCGACCAGGCCCGCACGATCCGTATTCCGGTGCATATGATCGAAACGATCAACAAGATCGTCCGCACGTCGCGCCAGATGCTGCACGAAATCGGTCGCGAGCCGACACCGGAAGAACTGGCCGAAAAGCTTGCCATGCCGCTCGAAAAGGTCCGCAAGGTCCTGAAGATCGCCAAGGAGCCGATCTCGCTCGAAACCCCTGTCGGTGACGAAGAGGATTCACACCTCGGCGATTTCATCGAGGACAAGAACGCGCTGCTGCCGATCGACGCCGCCATCCAGGCGAATCTGCGCGAAACGACGACTCGCGTTCTGGCATCACTGACGCCGCGCGAAGAGCGCGTGCTGCGCATGCGTTTCGGCATCGGCATGAACACCGACCATACGCTCGAGGAAGTCGGTCAGCAGTTCTCGGTTACCCGCGAACGTATCCGTCAGATCGAAGCGAAGGCGCTGCGCAAGCTGAAGCACCCGAGCCGTTCGAGAAAGCTTCGCAGCTTCCTGGACAGCTAAGCTTCCACCTTCGACTGGAAACATCCAAGAGCCGGGCCCTGTGCCCGGCTTTTGCTTTTCTGGCACCCTTGCGGGCCGTGGCATTTCTTGTTGTCGCATGGGGACAGGAGTAAGGTAGACACTACGGGGGACAGGACCGACCACAGCGCGTGAGCGAAGGTCGCCATAGCCTGTTGCGTAGGGCCAAGACCCTCCGGTGGGAGGTGTGCAATGACCACTTACATCGTGCTTATTAATTGGACGGATCAGGGAATTCGCAACGTTCGCGACTCGGCAAAGCGCCTGGACGCGGCAAAGAAGCTGCTTGGCGACATGGGCGGCTCCTTCCAGAATTTCTTCCTTACCTTGGGCGATCACGACATGGTTGCTGTCTGCGAGGCGCCTGACGATGCTGTCATGGCGCGCTTCGGGCTGTCGCTTGGGATGGCGGGTAATGTGCGCACCAAGACTTTAAAGGCGTTTCCGGAGGCTGCCTATCGCGAGATCATAGGCTCGCTCGGATAGCCCTTGACCTTCTCGCAGAGGCGAATACGCGCAAACATGTGGAGGACGTGCCGCGCGAAAACGGTTGCGGTTGCGTGACACGAGGCTTTTTTGTTTTACGGCTTGATGATGCCTTCTTAAAAGGCCACATCGGTAGCGTGGCGCAGGGCATCGTTCGTAGGCATGCAACAGACTTCGGGAAAGAAATGGGGAGCATTCGGCTGGGGCATCTTTGCCTCCGTTCTGCTGCACCTTGCCGTCGTCGGCTTCTTTCTCGTGAAGCTGCCCGTACCTGCGCCTCAGCCGGAGGAGGAAACCGTCAGCGTCGACCTCGTGCCACCGCCAGAAGAAAAGAAACCAGAGGAAAAGAAACCCGAGGAGAAGCCGCCGGAATTGAAGATGCCGGAAGAGCCCAAGCCAGAGGAGCCGAAACCCGAGGAGAAGAAGGCGGAGGAAAAGCCGGCCGAGAAGCCGCCGGAACCGCCGAAGCAAGAGAAGGCCGAGCAGCCGCCGCCTCCGCCACCACCGCCTCCGCCGCCGGAGCAGGCAAAGGCGCCGGAAGAGAAACCGCCGGAAAAGCCACCGGAAGCAGCAGCTGCAGAGGATGCCAAGTCCAAGGAGCAGTCTGGCAAGGGGCAGCCGCTGCCGGTGCTGCGCCCGGTGACGGAATTTGGCGACAAGGATACCGGCCCGGAGAAATCGACCGAGGGGGATGCTTCCGTCGCGGGTGTAAAGTCTGATACGCCGAAGCCTTCACCTGAACCTAAGCCTGAAACCCAGGAAGATCAGGTGAAACCGGAGCAAACAACAGAGGCAGCCAAGACACCTGAAAGCAAGGAACCGCCGGCCAATCCGGTCCCTGATGATGTCGACCTGCCGCGGGTCGACCTGGCGGAAAGCCATGCCGAGAAGAACGGTCCAGCCGCCGGCGCCGAAAGCGAGGCCAAGACCAGCTTTGAGCAGGGCAAACCGCCCAATGCAACGAAGCCCGATGCGACGGCAACCGCACAGGCGGACAAGCCCGTCGAGCTGACGGAGGCGAAGACATTGTTCTCGCAGAATATGACGAATGATCCAGTGGCGAGAACCGCAATGGGCGATCTGCCGCGGAGTGTTCGTGTCGACCAACTCTGCGGCACGGAGCTTCGGCAGCAGCTGATGCATGGTTCCCCGTCATATCGGCCGGAACTCCTGCCATCCTACCGCTTGTCAAAGGGCACCGTTCTCCAGGTCCGGAAAGGCGCATTTCGGGCTGCGGGCCGCTGGTATGATGTCAGTTTCCGTTGCGAGGTGGACGATGGGGCCACGAAAATCCAATCGTTCAGCTTTGCCGTCGGCAATCCGGTTCCAAGGAGCGAATGGGCGAGCCGCCGTTTCCCGATGGACTAGCGTTCACCAGTTCGGCGCAAGACAGTCCCTTTAACCCTTTCCCATCGCCACATGTCGGTGGCGCGTGAAAGGACAATGAGATGTCGAACGAAATCGAGCGCTTCTTCGAACTGCAGGATGAAGCGACCAAGGCTGCCTTTTTCGAGAATCGCGGAGACGAGCTCACCGATATCCTGGTTGCCGCGCTCGATGATGTCTGGGCGATTCTGGCAGACAAGGATCTGGGCGAAACGCTCCATTGAGCACTTTGGCCAGCATGATCGCTTGAGGCGATGGGCAGCGAGGGGTGTCGCTTGCCGTTGTTTTCGGTGGCTTCGGCTGGCACTATGCGGCTTCATCTCTGAAAGCCCACTCATGGCCCGCAGTCAATTTCGCATGTTCAGGTCGGCGGTTGCCGGCATTGAGGCCGTGGCTGCCAGTAGCGGCCGGAGCTTCGCGCGCCATACTCATGAGCAGTTCGGCATCGGGCTGGTTTCGTCAGGTGCGCAGAAATCGCTGAGCGGGCGTGGGATGGTCGAGGCTGGTGCCGGCGACATCATCACGGTCAATCCGAACGAAGTGCATGATGGCACGCCGATCGGTGAGGGCAGGTCGTGGCGAATCCTCTACTTCGACCCTGCGGTGATCACTGCCAACCTCTCCGAAGTTACAGGGGGACGACGATCGGCGGTCGAGATTGCGCATCCGGTGCTGCATGACAAGGCGATCGCGGCGCACTTCGAGGCAGTTTTTGCGCTCTTGACCAACGAGGGAGGGCGGCAACTGCAGCTGGAGCAAGCCCTGCTTGAACTCGTCGCCCGCGTCTTTGCGGAGGCCGTCCCGAACGATCGGCCGGGTGCACCCCAGGCCATTCGGACCGCGCAGGAAATGATCGACTGCGATCCTACAGCGGCAATCTCTCTGTCCGACCTGGCCCGTGCGAGCCGGCTCAGCCGGTTTCAGGTATTGCGGGGTTTCGCGAAAGCAACCGGCATGACGCCACATGCCTATCTGGTCCAGCGCCGCATCCATCTTGCGCGGCGTCTGATCGCGGGCGGCGCACCCTTGGCGGAGGCCGCCATTGCCAGCGGCTTCGTCGACCAAAGCCACATGACGCGCGTGTTTGTGCGGAAGTATGGGGTCTCTCCGCGCGCCTATGCCAATGCGGTCGCCTAACTGCGCTGCAATTTCATACAAGATCGCTAGATAATTATGGTCTTTCTTCTGCGCAAACAGGAGAAGGCGATGCAGCGACATTTGCAAGGTTACCTCTATCTGACTCTGGCGATGATCACGGTTGGCAGCACCGTTATCGCAAGCCGGGTCATTGCGTCAGGCATGCCGCCGTTCACGGCGACAGCTCTGCGCTTCGCCGCTGCCTTCCCGTTCTTCCTACTTTTGATGGGTATGACCGGGACCCGCCTGCCAAGCTTGCCGCTTCGCGACTGGATCATCGTCTTCGTTCAGGCCGGTGCGGGCAGTGTTGGCTACACGACCTTGCTGATCTCAGGCCTGAAGCTGACCACCGCGGCCGACGCGGGCGTCATCATCGGGACGTTGCCGGTTGTCGCCGGGGCGCTTTCCGTCGTTGTTCTGCGCGAAAAGCCTCGTTCGTCGATGGTGCTGGCAATCGTGCTGGCGACAACCGGCGTTTTGTTCATCGCGCTTTCACCCGATGCCGGAAGTGGATCCCTGCCTGGCAACGCACTGGTTTTCGGAGCCGTGATCTGCGAAAGCCTGTTCATACTCCTGAACAAGAACCTCAGCACACCGATCTCGGCGCTGACGCAGTCTGCATTGATGACGGGGATTGGCTTCGGCGTCGCCATGGTGGCGGCCGTCTTGGCAGAAGGTGTGCCACGGGAATTCTCGGCAGGTGCGATGTCGGCAGCGATCTACTACGCGCTGGTGCCGACCGTTGTCGGTTTCATCCTTTGGTATGCCGGGGCGGAGCGTGTGAGCGGCGTCGAGGCGTCGCTTTTCACCGCAGTCGCACCGGTTTCCGCGTTATTGATGGCCTTCGTGATACTCGGTGAGCCGCTGCATTCCAACCAAGTTGCCGGCGTCGGCTGCGTGCTGGCGGCTGTCCTAGGACTCGGCTTGTTTCAGCGACGGGCGATGGCGGCAAAGTAGCGTTGTTTGCCGGTGCCGTTCACGGGCGGCGGAAGCGAGGACCCGCCACGGCCGCTCCTGCAATTTGATGGCGCGGCTCCTATATCTGAGTTCTGGCCGAAGGAGCTGCCGATGTCTGCACAATCGATGAAGATACCCGGTCCCGATCACCCGATTACCGTCACGCCCAATCCTGCGCGCGTCGTCATAAAGCTGCGCGGGCAGGCTATTGCCGATAGTCGCAATGCGTTGTCGCTGAAGGAAGCGTCCTATCCTGCCGTTCAGTACATACCGCGCGCTGATGTCGATATGGCGCTTCTCACCCGGAGTGATCACCATACCTACTGCCCGTATAAGGGCGAGGCGTCGTATTTCAAATTGTTTTGGGCGGTGCGGAGGTCGTGAATGCGATCTGGACCTATGAAAGTCCGTATGCCGCTGTCAGCGAGATCAAGGAGCACCTCGCTTTCTATCCCGATCGGGTCGACTCGGTTGAGGAGTTTCCGGGCTAGTGCAGCTCATGGGCGAAACGCCGAATAAGGTAGTGTTCGCCGCGGAGCCGCGGATTCTTGGGAGGAAACAAGGACGGTCCGGCAGGGAAACCGGACCAGTCCCCGTAACTGATCGGAGGTCAATCGGATCAGAAAACGCAGTACCAGGCGGCGCCCTAGGTTGATCCAGGGCGCCGGGGAGTTTGATTAGAACGCGCGCTGCAGGCGGAAGAAGCCCTTCGTTACTTCGTCAGCGTCGTCCGGATCGGTGTAGTCGACGGTTGCCTTGGCATAGAGATTGTCGACGATCTGGTAGTCGACCGTGATGCCGACCTTCCAGGCATCGCCGAGGCCGTCGAACGAGTTGCCGTGGAAGGTGTCGAGATCGGGAACGTAGTTGCCGAAGTACTGGGCCATCGGGGTGATGGTCCACTTGTCGGTCGCCTTGATCGCGTATTCTGCCGCAACAGTCCATTCCGACTGAGAGTAGTAGGAGTTCGGACCAGATGCATAGACACCTGCCAGGCCGAGGGTGCCAGGGCCGATATCAGCGAAGATCATGCCTCGAACAGCGCCTTCTTCGTTGTCGGTGTCGTAGCCGCCGATGAGCTGGTAGCTGACTACGCCAGCCTTGCCGCCAACGCCGAGGGCGACGCCAACGTTGTTCGGGTTTTCACCGTCCTTGAAGTAGCCGTCTTCCAGTTCGTCTACGCTGATGCCGGCGTAGAAATCGCCGTTTTCATACTGATAGCGAATGGAGTTGTGCAGGGTTTCAAAGCTGGAGAGAACGTCCGGCTCGCCGGAAAGGTCGTCATCCCACCAGCTGTAGAACAGACCAGCGCGGAAGCCGGCGATGTCGATATATGCCGAGTCCAGGGTCGAGTTGGTCGAAGCGTTGTCGCCGTTGTTACGGAGAACGATAACGCCGGTGAGCGGACCATACTCGGTGTCGCTCTTGGCGGTGAACTGAACCTGAGCGCGCGTACGGGCGTTCCAGTCCGAGGTGCCCTTCTGATCCGGGCCGCCATAGACTTCAAAACGCAGGTAACCGCTGACCTTGAGGCAGGTTTCGGTGCCCGGGATGTAGAAGTAGCCCGTGCCGTACGCGTCGCAGACGCGGACGTATTCAACTGGCTCGGGTTCAGCTGCGACGATTGCGTCAGCAGCAAAGACCGGCGTGGACGCAGCAGCAAATGCTGCGGCGGAGGTCAGCAAAGCCATCCGTATGTTCATTTGAAAATCCATTTCCTTTTCGAGTGAACTGCCACCGTGGGAGACGGGGCGGTTCCGATAGTCTGCCTTTCGGCTGGCGGATCAGCGAACCGCCGAAGCCTTAATTTCATCCTTGATTAAATCTATCAATTCTCCCGGTATGAAAATCCCTCGTTGAGACAGCCGTTTGGCTCTTTGTGTGGTTTTTATGTAACAATATCAATCACTTAGGCGCAAAGACACCTTGCGCCGCAACTCTGCGGGGCATCGCGGTGGCCGGTGCTGTTTTCGGAGGCTCGTGGGAGCGCGTCTGGCGCCATCATTGCAATGGCGCCAAAGGAAATCTCCCCGCAGATAGTCCCGCCGCCGGTCGAACTGAAGGGCGCTGATTGGAACGCAGTGTTCCAAATTTGGAACGAAATCTTGTTCGTGGCGGTTGGCATCATCTGCCGGGACAGGTAAGCGATAACGGGCCGCCGGCCTGTCGTGCTTACTGAAAGGGGTGCCCCATGCTCAATGCAGAGGGTGTTTTCCAGGATCTGAACGATTTCGTCTATTTTGCCGCAGTTGTTCGTCACAACGGCTTTTCCGCCGCCGGGCGGGTGCTGAACATGCCGAAATCAAAGCTCAGCCGGCACATCACTGCGCTGGAGACGCGGCTTGGTGTCAGGCTGCTCGAGCGAACGGTCAACCGGTTCCGGGTGACGGAAATCGGACGCGCCTTCTACAATCACTGCGAAAACATGCTGCGCGAAGCCGATCGCGCCGCCAAGGCGATCAACGATGCAACCGGCGAGCCACAGGGGCAAATCCGCATAAGCGTGCCGCACGGATTGCTGGACGGCTCTCTTGGCACCATGATCCCGGAGTTTCTCAATAGATACCCCAAGGTGCAGCTGCAGATACTCACCACGGATCGGCGAGTCGACATCATCGATGAGCGCCTTGATCTTGCAGTTCGGGCGCAATTGACCGAGGAGACCGATTCTGAACTGACGATGCGAGTGCTCAGCAAGGTGGATTTGATCCTTGTGGCCAACCAGAAGGTTGCGAGCTCGCTGCCGTCGATCGAAGGCGTCGAATGTCTTGCCGATGCACCAACGGTATCGTTTGCCGGGCCGATGACGGAGTGGCAGGATTTGGATGTCTGGGAATTCACCGGACCGGATGGCACTCGATACCGGCACCAGCACAAGCCACGCATGAGTTGCCGCAGCGTGTCGGCGATTCTAGAGGCTATCTATGCCGGGGTCGGGGTAGGGCTTTTGCCCGACCACATCTGCGCCGAGGGGATACGCGACGGCCGGTTGGTCCGCCTTCTGCCGGATTACCGGATGTCGCAGGCCACGATCTATCTCGTCTTTACGGCCTCTCGAGGACTGCCGACTGCGGTTCGGGCGCTCGTCGACTTTCTCGTGGAACAGTTCCGAACGCTGCGCGTCACCACGCAGTGCCAGGAGGCCGACATGCAGGCGCAGCGGCTTATCGAGTTGTCCGGCGCTTAGCCCGCGCCCGAGCGCAGCGACGCCGATCTTCGCCATTCGCCGCGCCCTAGAGAAGCTGTCGACAGTCGGCTCGAAATTATTCCCGGCGGCAATTCTCTTGCCTATCGCCGATCCTGCCTAATCTTAAGTTGAAGAGGGATGTCGGTCCAAGCCGCCTCCGTTCGTCCTTGGACGCGCAACAACGCTAAGGGAGAAAAACATGTCCTATGTCGATGGGTTCGTCGTGGCTGTGCCGCAGAAGAACATCGAGGCGTACAAGGCCTTTTCCGCCACCACCGGCGCAGTCTGGAAGTCCTATGGGGCCAAGGAATATGTCGAATGCATCGCCGATGATGTGCCATATGGGGAACTGACCTCGTTTCCCCGTGCGGTCCAGGCGGCAGATGATGAAGTCGTGATCTTTTCCTGGATCGTCTATAGCTCACGCCAGGACCGGGACGACATCATGAAGAAGGTGATGGCAGACCCGCGCCTTCAAGGCGACGCGTGGAAGTCCATCTTCGATGGCAAACGGATGATTTTCGGTGGATTCGTTCCCTTCCTGCAGCTTTGAGAGTTCGGAGGAAATGCGGTACTGACATAAGGTCAGCCGAACGTCTCGTCTCGCAAGAGATATGCAAGTGGAACATCGTTCATGCCCCAGAAGATCATCAGCATTTCCACCAGGGGGCAAGGATTTTACGAGTTTACAGCAGAAGCAGCATCTTTCGTTCGCGCCACTGGCGCGGCCGAAGGGCTGCTGACGGTTTTCGTGCGCCACACCTCATGCTCGCTGCTCATCCAGGAAAACGCCGACCCGGATGTTCGCACCGACCTCGACGGATTCTTCCGTCGATTGGTGCCACCCAGTTCCGATCCTTCGATGCGTTGGATTGTCCATACGACGGAGGGTCCCGACGATATGCCCGCGCATATCAAAGCCGCGTTGACGCAGGTTTCCATCGGCGTTCCGGTTATCGGCGGTCGGCTCGCACTCGGCACATGGCAAGGAATCTACCTGTTCGAACACCGCGACAGGCCGCATCGGCGCGAGATCGTGCTGCATCTCGGCGGCTGAACCTGAACTGAACGGCCAGTTCGAAGATCATTCATTTTCATAGGGTTATGGTCTGCACAATCCCGTACGGGAGATGTAAGCAACCATTTAGAGAGTCGTATCATGACCCATTTCATCACCAAGGCTTCCTTTGCCGCTCTTATCGCATTGGCCTCGATTCCGTTCGCTACGCCGAATGCCTCGGCTTCGGAATGGGGACGTCCACCAGTCCATGTTCAGCACCGTCCAATGCATGCCTGCTCGCCCGTGCAGGCGGTTCAGAAGGCACGTTGGTCGGGTCTGCGCTCAGCGCGCGTCACCAACGTTACGCCGCGCCGTGTCGTCGTTTCGGGCCGCGACCATCGCGGCTGGGACCAGATGGTCTTCGCCAACGTTCGCGGTTGCCCCGTGATCCGCCGCTAAATGACTTCGTCCACAATGGCGCCCTCGGCTTGCCTTGCCCGCGCCATTTTCGGCCTGCTCTGTGCGAATCGCATATGAATGCGCAAATCCGGAAGGGTTGGACCTGACCTTGCCGGCAAGAGTGTAGCGAATGGGGAAGGCCTTTGCCGTACCCGAGGGAGAATTTCGATGATGCAATTTCTGGCCAAGGCCGGCCTTGCGACGTTGCTCGTTGTCGGCACGGTTGCCGGGGTGACTGCGCCGGCTTCCGCCCAGGTAGACGTCTATATTGGTAGTGGCCGCCCGCCACCGCCTCCGGGTTACTACCGCCCGCCACCGCCCGACTATAACCGCCCGCCGCCGCGTGGCCGCGGCTGTGACCCGCGGCTGGCAGAAGACATCGCACGTGACTACGGCTTCCGTCGTGCACGTGTGGTCGACGTCACGCCTCGCCGTGTGATCGTCGAGGGCTGGACGCGCCGCGGCGCGGACGAAATCAGCTTCGCCAACGCCCGCGGCTGCCCGGTCCTGCGCCGCTGACGGCGACGATCGCCAGACCCTGAGAAAATAGAAAACCGCCTTCGCAAACGTCTTTCGACTTCGGCAAGGGCGGTTTCTTTTTAGGCTTGAGGAATCGCGTGCGAAGCCGTTTGAGCCGGTTGCTCAATGTCGCCGGTCTCGTCGGTTGAGGTCGCAAGCGACGCCTGATTGTCAGCGGAAACGACCGCCCGCGGCAGCGGCGTGCCGCGTTTCTTTTCACGAGCCAGCGTCAGCAAGCCCGAGCAGATGATGAGAACGATGCCGGCAGCCATAGCAAGGTCGATGGCGTCGTCGAAGATCAAATATCCGAACGCGATGGCCCAAAGCATCTGGCTATACTGCGGAGGGGCAACGAGATTGGCCGGCGCTAGCCGGGCCGCGGTCATCAGCATGACGTTGCCCGCCCCACCGAGCAGGCCGTAGCTTGCAATGAACAGCCATTGGCGCGGAGTTGGAACGACCATCTCCGAGAGCATCAATATGCCGCTGACGGCAAGTGTGCCAAGCAGCGCTGCACCGTACAGCGACAGGCGCTTTTCGGCGGGCCCCATCTTTCGCATGATGACGATCGAGATTGCCGCAACCAGGCCGCCGATTGCCGCCGCAAGGTGACCAGCGGACAACTCGCGAAAACCCGGACGCAGCACGATCAGAACGCCGATGAAACCGACGACCACGGCCGCCCAGCGCTGCCAGCGCACATCTTCGCCGAGAAAGATGACTGACAGAATAGTTACGAAGGACGGCAGAAGAAACAGCAGACAGAAAGCCTCGGCCATCGGGAGCTTTGTGAATGTAATGATCGAAGCTATTGCTCCTATCGCGCCGCAAAAGAATCTCATCAGCCACAGAGTACGGTTCGTGCTCCGGACGATATCGAGCCAGGAATCGTCCCTGCCTTTGATGAAGGGGAGCGCGGCGCAACCGAACAGCGCGCCGATGAAGGCGATCTGATAGGCGGGTACGCCGCCATGCAGGATCTTGATCGATGCGTCACTGAACGCGAACACGGCATAGGCGCCAAACGCGATGAGAACACCGCGCGTTGCTGAAGAGAGGGCTGTCATGAATCAGATTCGTCCGGGAGGAGAGTCTTCCAACTTTTACGGACAGCTGGCGGCAAAGCGATTGCCGATTGCGAATAGCTGCCATGCGCAATCGCAAGCCCAGGCTCTCACCGGCCTTCAGGTCGCATATACCTCCAGCGGGCTCTGCAACCGCCGTCGAAGGAAATCCGCGAGCAGCGGTTGCTGCCCTTTCAGGATCTTTTGCTCCGCATCCGGTAGTGTGAACCATTCGGCTCGGTCGACTTCGGGAAATTCCGCCATCACGCCGGAGCGCGGCGGCCACTCCATCTGAAAGTGATTGCTGGCAATGGCTTTGAGATCGGTGTCGGCCTCGATGGCCCAGGCGACGACAATCTTGCCACCGGGTTGTTTGTATTCCCCGAGATGGTGAAAACTGCCTTCGACGTCTACGCCCAACTCCTCGCGGGTTTCACGTCTTGCGGCATCAAGCTCATCTTCGTCCTCTTCCACGAGGCCCTTGGGGATCGACCACGCGCCGATGTCCTTCTTAGCCCAGTAGGGGCCTCCGGGATGAACCAGGAGGACCTCGTAGCTACCATCGCGGAGGCGGTAGATCAGCAGGCCTGCACTCCGCTTGGCCATCTCGACTGCATCCTTTTGCTCTGGGAGGAACGCTGGGCGTGAAGGCCCAGCGTCCTGCTTTTAATTTGGGGTCTGGCGAAGGGCCACGCCATAGTCGCGGTAAACGCTCAGGCAATCGGTATAGCTAAGCGAGCCGTTCTCGCCGTAAATGACATGGGCGCTGGACGCGCTGGTTGCCGCTTCCTCCGATACGAAAAGGATCGCCTCGCCAAGTGATTTTCCCGTGATCGGGAGTTCGGTGCCATCTTCCTGCATGATACCTTCAATGATTGCCGCTATCTGGCGGTGGCTAAAGACCGCCCGTCTGTCTTCCGGTGTCATCGTTCTTACCTCTGCTTGAAATCAATGGATCTATCTGCCCAGCCGAAGCGGTTTCATGACTTCGTGCGCAGCTCTGGTCGACATAGCTGCTCCGCTCGTCGGAATGCCCTAACAATGAGGGGCGGCAGGCGCGTTACCTGACCATCGCCCGATATCGCCGTGTGCGCAAACCGCAGCTGCCGGCCGACTTGGGTCACGACCGCAATAGGTCGTGATAGGGAACTAGATAGAGTCGGATCATCGACCGACAAGGTGGCTGGCGATAACTATCACCATCTAGTGACACAGTGCTCCGTCCCGGCCATCACGATTGCGTTTGGCAATCGGCATGCGTGTCACTATATCGACGCTCACCACAAAAACAGAAGCGACACGGACATGTTTCAACCTGCGACCATTAATTCCGCCAGCAAGGCCGATTTTTACGGGGAGCTCAGCCAGCAACTGAAGGGCTTGCTGCACGGAGAAAGCGATACGATCGCCAACGCCGCGAACACCTCGGCTCTCATGTTCGAAATGATGCCGGATCTGAATTGGGCTGGCTTTTACTTCCTGAAGTCGGACAGCGAGCTGGTCCTCGGGCCGTTCCAGGGTAAGGCGGCATGTGTCCGCATTGCCGTTGGCCGGGGAGTTTGCGGGTCGGCTGTGGAGAAGGGGACTTCGATCCTCGTGGAGGACGTGCATGCATTTCCCGGGCATATCGCCTGCGATGCTGCGTCCCGTTCGGAACTCGTCGTGCCGCTCCATCACAACGGCAAGATCCTCGGTGTCATCGACCTCGACAGCCCGACTGCGTCCCGCTTCGACGCTGAAGATCAGGCCGGTGTCGAGGCTATAGCGCGGATTTTCGTCGAGGCGAGCTACTGAACCCTTTCGGGCTCAGTGATATTTCTCCCGCTCGCGAACGAGGATTGCCGGAGCATTCAGCCCGGCAATCGATTGGTTGACATCCGCCGGGATATCTCCTGTCAGCTGGAGATCGAGGTAACGCGCGCAGCACACCCTCAGGAAAGACGTGAAGTTCCCGAGATCGTGGCCGGCATCGATGGATTCGTGATGCAACCTGGTAATCAGCTGCGTAACGTTCATGCGGTCTCGCCTGGCGATCTCTTCCAGTTTCGACCAGAAGAAGTTTTCCAGTCGAACGCTTGTCACCATGCCATCAATCCGCAACGATCGAGTCGTGCTCTCCCAGAGCTTCGCGTCCGCCTTGATGAACAGCTCGCACATCTCGTCTCTCCCTCCGTCTCCTCAGGCGGCGTCCGTTTGTAGCAGCGCCGATGCGTCCAGCACAGCCATGAATTGCCGTAACCAGGAGGGATGTGCCGGCCATGCCGGTGCGGTGACGAGGTTGCTGTCCGAGACCGCGTCGCTGATGGCGATATCCGCGTAAATGCCGCCGGCGAGTTCGACTTCCGGGCGGCAAGCGGGATAGGCCGAGCAGGTGCGGCCCTTGAGGACACCGGCTGCGGCAAGGAGCTGAGCGCCGTGGCAGATCGCCGCTACAGGCTTGCCGGCCTCGAAGAAGTGCCGGACGGCTTTGATGACATCAGGGTTGAGGCGCAGATACTCGGGCGCGCGACCGCCAGGGATCACGAGCGCGTCGTAATCTTCAGCGCGAATACTGGAGAAGGTTGCGTTGAGCGCGAAGTTGTGACCGCGCTTCTCGGAATAGGTCTGATCGCCTTCGAAATCATGGATAGCGGTCGCGACTGTCTCGCCGGCATTCTTGCCGGGGCACGTAGCGTGAACCGTATAGCCGCAGGCGAGCAGCGTCTGGAATGGGACCATCGTTTCATAGTCCTCGGTGAAGTCGCCGGTAATCATCAGAATCTTCGAAGCTGGCATCTGTTTCCTCCCAAAACCAACGGGAGGAGCTTAGCAAGGCAGGCGAGCGAACGGGTACTAAGAGAATACTACAGCCGAGATTCCGATGAGGCCGCGCGCGCAAAAAGCAAAGGGGAAGCACCGGTCGAGCGCGTCCCCGTCTGTTCTATTGCCAGGCAGACAAAAAAAGTCGCTATTGCTTCTTCTTTTTTGCCTCGTCGTCCATCAGTTCATACCACATGGCGTTGAGGACGGCGAAGGCGGCGGCCAGAGGCAAGCCGAGGATCCATGCGAAGTACCACATCGTCTTTCTCCTTTAATAAGCGTGGCCGCTCTTGTCGTTGACCGTCCCTTCATCGACCTTGCCCCAGAGAACTTTGTAGACCCAGGAAGTGTAGGCGATGATTATCGGTAGAAAAATCAGCGACACGACAAGCATGACGAATAGCGTCGTGTGGCTCGACGAGGCATCCCACACCGTCAGGCTCGAGTTTGGCTCGAGCGAGGAGGGCAGGATGAACGGGAACATCGAGAGACCGACGGTCGAGATGATTCCGAAGATCGAGAGCTTGCTGAAAAGCAGCGTTGCGACTTCCCACTTCGCCCGCATGGCGACAAAGGCTGCCGCGGCTCCAAGGAAGCCCAGGACCGGCGCAATCATCATCCACGGATAGGTGCCGTAGTTGGCCAGCCACGAGCCGTCATGCGCTGCCGTCTTGAGGAGCGGATTCGACGGACCGGCCGGATCGATCTCGCTGGTGATGTTGTAGCCGTTTACACCAAGCGCCAAAAAGATTCCGCCGAGCGCGAAGAGGGCGATCACGCCAAGCGCGGCCAGGCTGCCGTAGCTTCTTGCACGCTCCGCGACCGGATCGCTGGCTTTCAGGACCAGCCAGGCTGCACCGTGCATGACGAGCATGGCGACCGAAAGCAGGCCGCAAAGCAGCGCGTATGGGTTCAGCAACCCGAAGAACGACCCCTCGTAGAAGATGCGCATGTCAGCCGGATCGAAGCGGAAGGGTACGCCCTGCAGCACGTTGCCGACGGCTACCCCGAAGATCAGCGACGGAACGAAACCGCCGATGAACAGCGCCCAGTCCCAGTTGTTGCGCCAGCGGGCGCTCTCGCGCTTCGAGCGATATTTGAAGCCGACCGGCCTCAGGATGAGCGCGAGGAGGATCGCGAACATCGCGAGGTAAAAGCCGGAGAACGAGACCGCGTAAAGCGGCGGCCAGGCAGCGAAGATCGCGCCGCCGCCGAGGATCAGCCAGACCTGGTTTCCTTCCCAGACAGGGCCGATCGTGTTGATGGCGATACGGCGCTCCGTATCCGTCTTTGCGACGAAGGGCAGCAACGTGCCGACGCCAAGGTCGAAGCCATCCGTGGCGGCAAAGCCGATCAGGATCACGCCGAGAAGCAGCCACCAGATCAAGCGCAGGATTTCGTAGTCTATGAGTTCGTGCAGGATCATGATCGTTACTCCGCGGCTGGAACGAGGGTTTCGGAGATCAGCTCGGCTTCCGGCTCATTGTCCGGCTCAGGTCCCTTTTGGATGGCTCTGATCATCAGCGTCATCTCGACGACGATCAGCACTGTATAGAGCGCGGCAAAGCCGCAGATCGTCAGCAGAACCGTGCTTGCGCCAAGGCTCGACACGGCCATTGCGGTCGGCAGCACACCTTCAATGACCCATGGCTGGCGGCCGATCTCGGCGACGACCCAGCCTGCTTCAATGGCAAGCCAGGGAAGCGGGATGGCGAAGACAGCGATCATCAGCAGCAGTGGATACTTATCCAGGTGGCGCCGTGCCGACAGCCAGAAGAAGGTCGCCGTCAGGACGATGAAGAACATGCCGAGCCCGACCATGACGCGGAACGACCAGAAGAGCGTCGGCACATGCGGAACGGTGTCGCGCGCGGCCTGGGTGATCTGGGCATCAGTCGCCTGGCGCGGATCGTCGACATAGCGCTTCAGAAGAAGGGCATAGCCAAGCTCATGCCCCAGTTCCTCGAAGGAGGTGCGGAGTTGAGGTGCAACCGCGTCCGGCGTTGCGGCGGCACGGATCTGCATCAGCGCGTCGTAAGCCTTGATGCCGTCGCGGATACGCCCTTCAGACTCCCGTTCCAGCTGGTCGATACCGGGTATTTCCGTCGTCAGCGAGCGTGTGCCGATCAGACCCATGACCCAGGGAATGTGAACGGCGAAATGTGTCTCGCGCGCGTCCTGATCGGGGAAGCCGAAGGCGGTGAAGGCGGCAGGCGCCGGTTCCGTCTTCCACATTGCCTCGATGGCGGCGAGCTTCATCTTCTGGTTTTCGGTTGCGAGGTAACCGCTTTCATCGCCGAGGACGACGACCGACAGTGCCGAGGCAAGGCCGAAGGAGGCGGCAACCGTCATAGAGCGCTTCGCCATTTCGAGGTGGCGGCCCTTGAGGAGGTACCAGGCCGAAACACCGAGAACGAAGATCGACGCGCAGACATAGCCGGCCGAGACGGTATGGACAAACTTCGCCTGGGCGACGGGGTTGAAGACCACGTCGAAGAAGCTGGTGATTTCCATGCGCATTGTCTGCGGATTGAGCGCCGAGCCGACCGGGTTCTGCATCCAGCCGTTGGCGACGAGAATCCATAGCGCCGAGAAATTGGAACCGAGTGCCACACACCATGTCGCCATTAGGTGACCGACCCTCGACAGCTTGTCCCATCCGAAGAAAAACAGGCCAACGAAGGTTGCCTCAAGGAAGAAGGCCATCAGCCCCTCGATTGCGAGCGGGGCACCAAAGATATCGCCGACATAGTAGCTGTAATAGCTCCAGTTCATCCCAAACTGGAATTCCATGACGATGCCGGTGGCGACACCGATCGCGAAGTTGATGCCGAAGAGTATGCCCCAGAACTTCGTCATCTGTCGCCAGATGTGGCGGCCCGTCATGACGTAGACGGTCTCCATGATGGCGAGCAGCACGGAGAGTCCGAGCGTCAAGGGTACGAATAAAAAGTGGTAAAGCGCGGTCAGCGCGAATTGGAAGCGCGATAGCGCGACGACGTCTAGTTCCATTGTTTTTCTCCCACGGCCCCATGGGGTATGAAGAGTTTCCGCCAAACCGGATTGCCTGGCGGCCATGTCGTGTGACTCAGTCCGGTCTCAGCCGGTTCAAAGCCTTTTCGAACGCCGTCTCTCCACGGCGTGAAACTTCTGTGATGCGACCATCCTCCATGACCGCGATGGCATCGGCTATCGCGGCTTCGCGACGGATATGTGTGGCGATGACGAGCGAGCGTCCGTTCGCCTTCTCCACCAGACGGCGGATGACGTCGCGCGCGGTGGCGCCATCGAGACCTTCCGTCGGCTCATCCAGCAGCCAGAGCGGCGTGTCGCGCAGGAAGAGGCGGGCGAGGGCAAGGCGGCGCGACTGACCACCCGAGAGCCCCATGCCGCCTTCGCCAAGCGGCGTGTCGAGGCCGCGCGGCAAAGCTGCGACATCCTGCAAGAGGCCCGCCGCGGCGAGCGCCTCGCGCAGGGCGGTGTCTGGTGCATCGGGGCTTGCAAGCAGGAGATTGCCGCGAAGGCTATCTTGGAAAAGCTCCGTTCGCTGCGTCAGCAGGGTGGCGTCGAGGCACTCGACGCTTCCTTGGCTGGCGCGCATTTCGGCTGCGAGGAGGGAAAGAAGTGTTGATTTTCCGGCGCCGCTGGTGCCAACTAGGGCGAGCTTCTCCCCCAATTGCAGATCGAGATCGATATTGTGAAGCACGGGTGTTTCCGTGTCGTGTCCCGCGCTGACGCGGCTCAGGCGAAGCGCAAAGCCGGGAAGTGGCGCGGCGCTGTGGTGTAGTTCTTCAGCATCTGCCGACAGGCGGGGCGCGATGCGGCGGGCAGCAATAAGCGTACGGCCAAGTTCCATCGCCCCACGGCGCAAGGCACCAAAGGGCTCGACAGCGGCGAAGGCGATCAGGATTCCAAGCACGGCGACTGGTGGGCTGACTGCGCCCCCATGGGCCAATGCCGCGACTGCCAGCAGCGCACCGGTCAGCAACGCAGTGGCGGTGAAACCAAGGCCGATTGTGATGCCGGCTTCGATGCGGTTTAGGCGGTCGTCGGTGGCCGCGGCGTAGTGGTCGGCATCGGCAATCGCCGTACGCTGCGCGTCGAGGCGTCCGGCCATCAGCAAGTCGGTCTGCCCGGCAACGAGATCGATGGTGCGGGCGCGAATGGCTTCGATGCCGTGGGTGCGTCGACGGGCGTGCTTCGTTGCCCGGCGTCCAGCAAACAGCGGAATGCCGAGACCTGCGACGAGCAAGACACTGCCGGCAGCCAGTCCAAAAAGCCGATCCATGAGACCAAGCGCGACGCTTGTTGCAAACGCTGCGACAATAGCGACGCCCGCGGGTACCAGCACGCGTAGGTAAAGGGAATCGAGTGCATCAATGTCGCCCGTCAGGCGGAAGAGCAGGCGGGCCGGTCGGCGTGCGAGCTCGCGTGCGGCACCGGGCGCGGCCCATCCACGGAACAGCCGTTCGCGCAGAGCTGCGAGGACGCTCAGCGTTGCGTCATGAGTGGCCAGCCGTTCGCCGTAGCGTGAGGCGGTTCGGCCGAGTGCAAGCAGGCGAATGCCGGCCGACGGCATGAAGATGTCGAAGGTGGCAATCGTTGCGGCCGAAAGTCCGGCGATGCCGGTTGCGGTGATGAACCAGCCGGAGAGGCCGAGCAGGGCAATCCCCGCGGAAACGGTGGTCGCGGAAAGTGCGGCCCCAAGAAGCAGACCGCGGCGGCGTGCGGTCAGGAAAAGCCTAACGATCGGCTTGAGGCTGGAAAGCGATGTGCTCACTCGGCGGCCTCCCGTGCAATTTCGCGATCAAGGACGACCGTCCGGCCCATGCGTGCGGCAAGCTGTGGGTCATGGGTTGCGACGACAAGGGTGCGGCCCTTGGCCAGAGCGAGCAGGCTCTCGGTGATGTCGCGTGCGGTTTCGGCGTCGAGATGGGCGGTCGGCTCGTCCGCAAGTACGATGCAGCCCTCCGCATTACAGGCGGCGCGGGCGATGGCGATGCGCAGGGCTTCGCCGCCGGACACTCCCGTGCCTCCATCGCCAAGCGGACGGCGAGCGTGGCTGCGGGCGAAGCGGCCGAGCTTTGCGAGATCAAGGGCTCTTGCCACGGCCTGCATGGAGACGCCGGGCCGGCCGAGCGAAATGTTACCGGCGACCGTGCCGGCAAAAATATGCGGCTTCTGGCCGACCCAGGAGATCTTGGCCTGAAGGGCGGGGCTGGCTGGTTGTCCGTCGAGGGTGACGCCGCCGGTCTCACAGGCGGCGTGGCCGGCGATCAGTGCGAGCAGGGTCGATTTGCCGGAGCCGCTGGCGCCGAGCAAAGCAACATGCTCGCCGGGGCGAATGCTCAAATTGAAGGTATCGATGGCGGCGTTGCTGCCCTCGCTGTAGCGGAAGCCGATATTCTCCAGGCGGATGGCACCAGCTGCAGTTTGGGGTGCGGATGTATCGCTTACGATGGGCAGTTGGAGTCCATCCGCGCTCAGCGCTTCGATCGCCTTGATCGCCGCTTCGCCGGCGGCACGGTCATGCCAGACAGCCGAGAGCTCGCGCAGCGGCTCGAAGAAGGCGGGTGCAAGCAGCAACACGAAGAGACCGCTCGTCAGGTCGAAACCACTGGCCCAGGCACCGAAACGGATCTCGCCGAGCAGGGAGAAGCCGACATAGACGGCGACCAGCGCGACGCCCAGCGCAGCGAAAAGCTCGAGAACCGCCGACGACAGGAAGGCGATTTTCAGAACGGCCATGGTGCGGGCCTTCAGCGAGTCTGCATCGGCTCTGAGCCTCGTCGCGGTGGCATCGACGGCACGAAGCGAACGGATCGTGGCCATGCCACGCAGGCGATCGAGGAGGAAACCGTTAAGGCCGCCAGTCGCCGCCAACTGCTTCTCACTCACCGCCTGCGCACGCCAGCCGATCAATGCCATGAAGATCGGGATCAGCGGCATGGCAAAAAGGAGAATGAGAGCTGCAATCCAGGAAATGGGGAACACGCAGGCAAGGATGACGAGCGGCACTGCACTCGCCTTGAAGCGGGCGGGTTGGAAGCGCGAGAGATAGGGAACGATCATATCGGCTTGCTCGCCGATGATGCTTGCGGCTTCGCCGGAGCTAGGTCTTTTGCTGTCGATCGGCGAGCGTCGGGCGAGGGCTGCGACGGCCAGTTCACGCCGCATCGACAATTCGGCGCGCGCTGCGCGAAATGCCATACGGCCACCGGTGGCCTCGAGGCAGCTTTTTACTATCCCGAGCAGTGCAATATAGATGGCGAGCCACAAGACGTCGTTGAAGCCGCCACCGTTCGCGATGCGGCCGACTGCCGTTGCGAGAAGCGCTGCCTGCGGGATCCAGATGAGCGATGCCAGGGTCTGGACAGCCGCTGCCTTGCGTAGCCCACCATGTCTGGGCACAGGTTTCGACGGCTTGCCGAAAGCCTGCTTTCCGTTTGCGTCTAAGCAAGCACTTGCCATAGCGCTAACTCTTGTTCGCAGGATTGGGCCGGCGGCCGCGGCCGAGCGAAACGACTCGGTCCTTGGCCTCTAGCAGCTTCGTCACTTTCGCACCTAAGGAGAGTAACGTTGCAAGCCGCTCTGTTTCAAGTTGTTTTACGTCTTCGTACCAATGCGTTAGCTGCTCGATCAGGGCGTGCATCTCGCTCATGCGCTCTTGGGCATGGCGCTCGGCATCGCTTGCCGGGCGCTGCATCAGGATTTCCCGCAGCACCGAGAGCGTCGGATCGACCTCGCGTTTCTTGCGCTCTTCCGCCAGCGTTCGCAGGATCTGCCAAACGTCGTCCGGGGTGGTGAAGAAGTCGCGCCGGTCATCCGGTTTGTGTTTCAGCAGGACGAGGTTCCAAGTCTGCAGTTCGCGCAGGCTCATCGAGACGTTCGAGCGCGAAATGCTGAGGGCATCGGCAATTTCCTCGGCACAGAGCGGTGAAGGCGACACGTAGAGCAGGGCGTAGATCTGGCCGACCGTGCGGTTGATGCCCCAGCGCGAGCCCATTTCACCGAAATGCAGAACAAAGGATTGAACCAGTGGTGGGAGATTCATATCGGTCTCCGTAATGTCTGTAATTTCAGAAATTTCTGAAATCACTATAATCCGGTCGGCTGTCTGGGCAATCGGCAAGTGAGGCCTGCGGCAATTTGGTGCCTCGATAGGGGTCAGGAAGCAGAAGCCGGCCGATCGCTGGGGAACGGCGTAGCGCGCCGCTGCATCGTGACACTTTGACCACGATCACGAAATTGCTGTTCTCTCGCCATGGCCGTGGTCTATGCTTTTGCGCGGAGCTGATTTTGATGCGCAAAGACATACATAATTCAAACATACCAGTGCGTTGCATGAGCTGTGAGATCCGCCACAAGGGCGTGTGCGGTGCGCTCAGCGCTGAGGAGCTGCTGATGCTTTCCGCGCATACACGCCTGGTCAATTATCAATCCGGCGACGAGCTCGCTGGCGAGAAGATGCCGGCCGAATCCTATGCCACCGTGATCCGCGGCGTCGTGAAGCTTACTAAGAGGCTGGAAGACGGACGACAGCAGATCGTCGGCCTGCAGTTCGCTCCTGACCTTCTCGGCAGGCTCAATGCGAATGAGAATGCCGTGTCGGTGGAGGCTGCCTCCGACGTCAACCTCTGTCGCATTCCGAAGGCCGCGCTGGAGCGCATGGTCAAGAGTAATCCCGCACTGGCCGAGCGGCTGATGGCGCAGGCGCTGCGTGAGCTGGACGAAGCGCGGGACTGGATGGTAACGCTCGGACGCAAGACGGCCGCCGAGAAGGTTGCTAGTTTCCTGTTGCTGATCGCCACCCATCTCGATCCCGAAACTGTCGGCGAAAAGCGCCGGTTCGAGCTGCCTTTGTCGCGGGCCGACATTGCCGACTTCCTGGGGCTGACCGTCGAAACGGTTTCCCGCCAGCTGTCGAAGCTGAGAACCGACGGCGTGATCTCGATCGTCGCCAACAGGCATATCGAGGTGCCGAAGCTGTCAAAGCTCAAGGCCTGTTGCGGCTCCTGACGATCCCTGTGCGGCATTCTTGAATGCAGGTTGCCGAGCAAGCCCATTCCGTGCAGGAGTGATGGTTCACCTCGTTCGAGAAGAGATCTGCATGTCTGCCTTGGCCAATCCGCTTGTTTCCCGCCTGTCTCCGCCACCCATTCCCTCGGTTCTCGCCTGGGCTCGCGAATACAAGGGCGGCAAAGGTCCACTGGTCGATCTCTCGCAGGCGGTGCCCGGTTATCCAGCCCATCCCGAAATGTTGCGGCTGCTCGGCGAAGCGGCATCTTCGCCGAAGACGACGGGCTATGGGCCGATCGAGGGCGAGGGCGTGCTGAGAGACGCCTATGCCCGGCATATGTCTGACGTCTATGGGGCGTCCGTTGCTGCCGCCAATATCCATATCACTGCGGGCTGCAACCAGGCCTTCATGTCGGTGGCCATCGCGCTCGTCGGTTCCGGCGATACCGTGGCGCTGACCAACCCGTTCTATTTCAATCAGGAGACGACGCTGTCGATGCTCGGCATCAAGCGCGTTCTCGTCGACTGCAATACGGAAAATGGCTTCCTGCCTGAGGTGCAGCCGGCCGAAAAGGCGCTCGCGGCCGGCGCCAAGGTCTTGGCGGTGGTCACGCCGAACAATCCGACGGGCGCTGTCTATCCGCCTGAATTGCTGCTGGAACTGTTTAACCTCTGCCGCAAGCATGGGGCGTGGCTGATCGTCGACGAAACCTATCGCGACTTCCTTCCCGAAGGCTATGGCGCCCCGCATCCGTTGCTTGGCATCCCCGGCTGGGAAGACACGCTGATCCTGCTCTACAGCTTCTCGAAGTCCTTCTGCATTCCCGGCCATCGTCTCGGAGCGATCACCGCCGGCGTTAACGTCGTTGCCGAGATTACCAAGGTCATGGACAACATGCAGATCTGCGCGCCGCGCGCTGCGCAGGTTGCCGTTGCCGAGGCAATGCCGATCCTTGCGGACTGGCGGGCGGGAAATCGCCTGGAGATTGCGCGCCGCGCGGATGCGTTGCGGGCCGTCATGTCCGGATTGCCTGGCTGGGAGATCGGTGCGCTTGGCGCCTATTTCGCGTTCATCCGCCACCCGTTCGCGGAGCTCAGCTCAGCCGCTGTCGCAGGGCGTCTGGCGAAGGAGGCCGGTGTTGTTTGCCTACCTGGGAGCTATTTCGGGGAGGGGCAGGAGCACTATCTCCGCCTGGCTTTCGCCAATGCCGATGCGGCTTCGATCAGTTTGCTCGCGGATCGTCTTCGGTAGTTTTGAAATGATGAAGGCCCGCGCTAGCGGGCCTGCATTGTTCAACTCCTGTGGCGTATCGAAGCGGATGTCCCATCCGTCGTCACCCCGGCCCATGAGCCAGGGTCCAGCGCGCGCAAGTCCTTGCGCGCGAAAGATCTTTTCGCACCGCGGACGCCGTGCGGCTGGATGCCGGCTCAAGGCCGGCATGACGGAGACAGTCGTATGAATGTCCGCATCAAGGTGCCTGGCTTTTTCGCAGGTGCCTTTGTCAGACCACGACGGTCAGCGGCGGTATCCGCTTGTCTGCCGGGCTATCCTGCTCGGAGGCCTCCAGCAGATTGAGCTCCCGCCGCTCCTTCTCCGACACGATCGCAAGGTCGAGGACCTTCTGCAGATTAGCGGCGTGGCGGAAGGTCGGGTCGTCCTGCTTTCCGGTTCTGACGGCTTCCGCAAAGCGCTGATAGTTGGTCAGAACAGCCGGGACCTCGATGTCGCGCCAGGTGGCGGTCTCGATATCCTCGCCGAAGCAGCCGCGCAGTTCGGAACCGTCAGGGCGATGGATGACCTCAAGGCTGCCCTTTTCGCCATAGACGCGAAGTTTCAGCTCATTGAGATGGCCGGTTGCCCAGCGGGTCGCATGGATGACGCCGAGTGCACCATTGGTGAAATCGACCGACATGGTGAAGCTGTCGTTGGCATCCAGCAGGTACTCGCCGATCTGGCCGCCCGGTGCCTTGTTAAAGGTCTTAAGGCGGGCAAAGACGTGGTCGATATCGGTCGCCGCGCCATAGGCGGCGAAGTCGAGGATGTGGATGCCGACGTCGCCGAGCACGCCGTTCGAGCCGTGACCGGTCGACAGGCGCCACAGCCAGCGCGATTCCGTGCGCCAGTCGCCCCAGGCGCGCGAGACCAGCCAGCTTTGCAGGTAGGAGGCCTCGACGTGCCTGATGGTGCCGAGTTCTCCCGCCAATACCATTTCGCGGGCCCGCTGCAGCGGAGCGACGTTGCGATAGGTGAGGTTGACCATGTTGATGACGCCGGCAGCCTCTGCCGCTTCCGTCATCTCCAAGGCGTGGTCGTAATGCTCGGCCAGCGGCTTTTCGCAGAAGACGTGCTTGCCGGCTGATATCAGCGCCAGGCTCGTCGCGTGGTGGATGCGATCAGGCGTGACGTTGGTGGCCGCGTCGAATTCACCCCATGCGATCGCTTCCTCGAGCGTCTGGAAGCGCTTCTCGATGTGGAAGTGATCGGCAAATTCGGTGAGGCGCGCCGGGTCGGTATCGACGGCGCCGACAACTTCCACGCCGTCGATGGCGAGGAAGTTGGCAACCTGGTTTCTGGCCATCGAGCCGGTGCCAAGAACGAGTAGTCGCATATGTGTGCTCCTCAGCGGTAACCGGCTTCGCCGGCCTGATGCAGTCGCGGGCCGCGTTCGACGATCGGCTCGAGAGCCTTTTCGACCGGAACATTCGGGGCATCGGTGATGTTCTTCAGATCGCCCTGTGGGTTATAAGCCCATTTCACGCCGTTGATGAGTACCTTCTGAACGTTGGCATCATGATAGGTCGGATAGGTTTCGTGGCCAGGGCGGAAGTAGAAAATGTTACCGGCGCCACGACGCCAGGTAAGTCCCGAACGGAAGACTTCGCCGCCCTGGAACCAGGAGATGAAGACGGTTTCCAGCGGCTCCGGCACGGAGAACTGCTCGCCGTACATTTCCTCGTTCTCGAGAACGAAGTTTTCGTCGATGCCGGCTGCGATCGGGTGGCGCGGGTTGATCGTCCACAGACGCTCGCGCTCGCCGGCTTCGCGCCACTTCAGCGCGCAGGGGGTGCCCATCAGACGCTTGAAGATCTTCGAGAAGTGGCCGGAGTGCAGGACGAGAAGGCCCATGCCTTCCCAGACGCGCTTGGCGACGCGCTCGACGACAACGTCGGAGACCGCGCCGTGATCCTTGTGGCCCCACCAGGTGAGGACATCGGTTTCGGCAAGGCGGGCTTCCGTCAGGCCGTGCTCGGGCTCCTGCAGCGTGGCGGTCGTCGCCTGGATCGCCGGATCGGTATTCAGCGCGTTGGCGATGGTGGTGTGCATGCCTTTGGGATAGATGCCCCGAACGATGGCATTGGTGGTCTCGTGGATGTTTTCACCCCAGACAATGGTGCGAATAGGCAAGGTCTTGCTCCTTCATGCAGATGGTGGATCGACCTCGATGGGAGGCGAGGCGGATCCTGTGGTTTTGGGTAGATGTCAGGCCGCGCCTTTAAGGAACACCCTCTCGAGCGCGCGTCCGGATTGGTCGAAGCGATGAACACGGTCAGCCATCGGGGAAACCCCGAGTTTCTGGCCGGGCTGGTGGCCGGAGACGCCCGTTTCCCGCACGACAAGCGGCTCTGATGTGCCGATGTCGAGATAAACGAAGCTGTCGGAGCCGAGAATTTCGGAATGAATGACGGTGCCGCGCCAGGCGGCGTCCTGCTGAACGATTTCCATATGCTCGGCGCGAACGCCGATGGTGTGGGCATTGTAGGGTGCCGAGAACTCACCGGTCAGGAAGTTCATCTTCGGCGAACCGATGAAGCCGGCGACGAAAACAGAATTCGGCGTCTCGTAGAGTTCGAGTGGCGTGCCGACTTGTTCGACGACGCCGTCCCGCAGAACGCAGATGCGGTCGGCGAGCGTCATCGCCTCGACCTGGTCGTGGGTGACGTAGATCATCGTCGTGCCGTGCATGCTGCGGTGAAGCTTGGCGATCTCCAAACGCGTCGCGACGCGGAGGGCTGCGTCGAGGTTCGACAGCGGCTCGTCGAACAGGAACACCTTGGGATCGCGGACGATGGCGCGACCGATCGCGACACGCTGGCGCTGGCCGCCCGACAGTTGGCGTGGCAGACGCTCCAGGTAGGGCGACAGCTGCAGCATGCCGGCTGCTTGTTCGACACGAGCCTTGCACTCTTCCTTCGTGCGTCCCGAGAGCTTCATTCCGAAGGCCATGTTTTCGAACACGGTCATGTGCGGATAGAGCGCATAGGATTGGAAGACCATGGCGATGCCGCGCTTCGACGGCGCGTAGCGGTTGACCGCCTCGCCATCGAAGGAAAGCGTGCCCGAGGTGATGTCCTCCAGCCCGGAGATCAACCGCAGCAGTGTGGACTTACCGCAGCCGGACGGGCCGACGAAGACCATGAACTCGCCCTTGCGGATATCGAGCGAGACGCCCCTGATGACTTCAAGCGCACCGAAGCTCTTGCGGATATTGTCGAGTCGAATCTGTGCCATATCGTGCTTTCTTCAACCTTTGACGCCGCCGGCGGTCAGGCCGGAAATGATGCGCCGCTGGAATATCAGGACCAGGACAACGACAGGGACCGTAACAATGACGGATGCTGCCATGATGTTGCCCCACGGGATTTCGAACTGGCTGCCGCCCGAAAGCAGGGCAATGGCAACCGGCACCGTTCGCTGAGCGTCCGATGAGGTGAATGTTAGGGCGAAGAGGAATTCGTTCCAGGCTGTAATGAAGGCAAGCAGACCGGTCGTGACTAGAGCCGGCCACATCAGCGGCATGAAAACCTGGGTGATGATGACCCACGGCGAGGCGCCGTCGACGATCGCCGCTTCCTCGATTTCGATCGGCAGATCGCGCATGAAGGTGGTCAGAACCCAGACCGTGAAGGGCAGGGTGAAGATCATATAGGAGAAGATCAGCGCGAAGGGCGTGTTGAAGATGCCGATCCAACGGATCAGCTCGAACAGGCCAGCGAGCACGGCGATCTGCGGGAACATCGAGACCGACAGGATCGTCAGCATCAGCAGCGCGCGGCCGCGGAAATTGACGCGGGCAAGCGCATAGGATGCTGTGACGGCCAGCAGCAGCGAGGCTGCGACAACGAGGATGGCGACGAGCAGCGAGTTTCCGAGGCTGCGGATGAAGCTGCCGGTGGTCAGCACCGACGTGTAGTTGGTGAGCGAGATCGAGGTCGGCCAGTAGTTGACCTCGAAAAGGGCAGTGCCGGCTTTGAAGCTCGTCAGGATCGCATAGTAGAACGGGAAAACCGCGATTATGACGATGACGGTGACGAGCAGATAGAAGAGCGTGTTCTTGGTCAGGGTCAGCAGCATCAGCGGTCGCTCCCACCGAGTTTGACGCGACCGAGCCACATGTAGAGCACGGTGATCGTCGCGATGATAAGGAAGAGCACGGTCGACGCCGTCGCCCCATAGGCGAACTTGTCGAAGTCGAAGAGGTTTTCGCGCGCCATGACGGACATGGTCTTGGTCTGAGCATTGTTCGGCGTCAGCACATAGATCAGGTCGAAGATGCGCAGAGCGTCGAGCATGCGAAAGATCACGGCGACCATGATGGCCGGGCGGACCAGCGGCAGGGTCAGGCGCCAGAATACCTTGATCGGATTGATGCCGTCGATCTTTGCCGCCTCGTAAATATCGGCAGGTACCATCTGCAGACCGGCGAGGATGAGAAGCGCCATGAAAGGCGTCGTCTTCCAGATGTCGACGATCAGCACCGCGATCATTGCCGTCTCGGGATTGGCGGTCCAGGCGATCTTCTGGCTGATCAGGCCCATGCCGAGCAGGATGTCGTTGAGGATGCCGAACTGGTCGTTGAGCATCCAGGCCCACATCTTGGCGGAAACGATTGTCGGGATTGCCCAGGGAATGAGGATGGCGGCCCGGACGATGCCACGGCCAGGGAAATTCGCGTTCAGTACCAGGGCGACGATGAGGCCGAGGATGGTTTCGATGGTCACCGACAGGAACGCGAATTTCATCGTGTTCCAGACCGCCTTCCACCAATTCGGGTCGGCGAGCAGGCCGCTATAGACCGTGCGCCCGCTCTTCAGCGTGATCCAGGAGAGGTAGTTCTTGAAGCCGACGAACTCGGCGCCGCTGAGGTTGGTGAGCGATGCGTTCGTGAAGCTGAAATAGATCGTCCTGAAAAGGGGCCATCCGGCGACGACGGCAAGAATGAACAGGGTGGGGGCCAGGAATATCCAGGCGGAACGGATGCGCTCGGCGCGCAAGTCCGACGAGGTATTGACGGCGCGCGCTCGCGATCCGACGCTTTGGGAAACTGCGGCTTCAGTCATGTGGTACCCGCTTCTTGAGGCGATTGACGGTGGCGTCTCAGGGAAGGGCAGCGGCGGGACGTCCGCCGCTGCCGATGCCTTCGATTACCAGTTCTCGCCCTTCAGCGATGTCAGGTCGGCCTCGAGAAGCTCGAGGTTTTCTGCGGACGTGCCGTTGCCCGAAAGCGAGTTGTGAACGGCGGTCCAGAACTTCGAGGAGACTTCGTTGTACTTGACCTTGGCGGATGCCGACGGACGCGGAACGGCGTTCTGGAAGATTGGTTTCCAGTTCGGCATGAACGGCTGTGCCGTGGCGATGTCCTTGTCGTCATAGAGCGCCGACAGCGTCGGCAGGTTGGAGAGCTCGATCGCCCGCTGTTTCTGGCTCTCCTTGGAGGTCAGGAACTTGGCGAGCGCGATCGCGGCGTCCTGGTTCTCAGAGTATTTGGAGACTGCGAGATTCCAGCCGCCGAGCGTCGATGACGGCGAGTCGCCTTGCTTGGCAACCGGAAGCGTCATTACATCGAACTTGCCCTTGACGGCACTGTCTGCGCCATTGCCGAGGGAATAGGCATATGGCCAGTTGCGCATGAAGACGGCATTGCCGGTCTGCCAGACGCCGCGGGACTCTTCTTCCTGATAGGCGAGGACGCCGCCGGGCGAGATCGTCCCGATCCATCCCTTGGCGCGGTCAAGCGCTGCCGCGGCATTCTCGTTGTTAATGGAGATCGTGCCGTCCGGTTCGATGATCTGGCCACCGCCCGACGACTTCACCCATTCGAGCGCGTTGCAGGTCAGGCCTTCGTAGGCATTGCCCTGGAAAACATAACCCCAGAGGTCTTTCTGGCCGGCGGCGCGTTCCTTTTCCTGGATTTCCTTGGCGGTTGCCGCCATTTCGTCCCAGGTCTTCGGCGGCTGCTTGCCGTATTTGTCGAGCAGGTCCTTGCGGTAGTAGAGCGCCGGCGCGTCGGTGTAGAGCGGTAGCGCCACGAGGCGACCGTTCACGGTCTGCGAAGCGATGATCGACGGGAAGAAGTCGCCGACGACATCCTTGGCGGCATCCTTCAGGTCGACGAACTGATCCGCCAGCTGCGGCGCCCAGATGACGTCGGTCTGATAGATGTCGACGTCCTTGTTGCCGGCGGCGAGCCACAGGCGGTATTGCGAGAACTGCTCGGTCGAGGAGGACGGCATGGTCACGATGCTGACCTTGTTGCCGGTCTCCTTCTCGAAGGCGTCGAGCTGCTTGCGGAGGAGCTCCAGGTTCTTGCCTGTGGAGCTGGCGGAAATGCTGATATTTGCGGCGAAGGACGGTTGTGCGACGCCAATCAACGCGGCCGCGACGGCGACCGCTGTGAAACGAAACTTCATATCTTCCTCCCAAAAGAACCAAACATTGGAAAAATTGAAAACGGTTTGGCTGGAAAAAGTTGTCAGAAGGTCGATATTGAGTCAAGCGGGCACTCGTGCCAAAGTCGCACAACCGCAATCACATATTGATAACAAAGCAAAATCATAGAGATGCTGCTCAATTTGGTTGTGGGTAAAGGTCGAAATACCTCTTCGGGGAATATCCAAAATTGAAAACGGTTTGGTTGCTTGTAAGCTGCTATGCTTAGGCCATAAGCAAGACCAGCACTTGGCGGCGATCAGCCAGATGGACCAGCACGAAAGACGCAATGTTGAATGAAGCTTAAAGAGTTCGCGAAACAGGTCGGATTGTCTCCAACGACAGTCAGTCGTGCGCTGAGTGGTTATCCTGAGGTGAGCGAGACCACGCGTGCACGCGTTGCGGAAGCCGCCGTCAGACTGGGCTACAGCCCGAACGTCAACGCGGTGCGGCTGAAGACGGGTCGGGCGGGCGCGATCGGCGTAGTGATGGGGCGTGCCGGCGAGTTCCACTTCGCCGAATTCATGGCCGGCATGGCGGAGCGGCTGGTGGCGGAAGAAACCGACATTCTCGTCATCCCGATGGCGGATCCGAACCAGGAAGACGAGATGCAGCTTTACCGCCGACTTGTGGAGAGCCGGCGCGTCGACGCGATCATCGTGCATTCGCCGAAACCGAATGACGAGCGCATCGCGCTGCTCCACGAGCTCGGCATGCCCTTCCTCGTGCATGGCCGGTCGGCCATTGACGTGCCGCACGCCTGGCTTGATATCGATAACGAAGCTGCGATCATGCGCGCGACCTCGCACCTGATCGATCTCGGCCATCGGCGAATTGCGATGATAAACGGTCGGCCGGGCGCGACCTATGCCCTTCACCGGGACAGCGGCTTCCGCAAGGCTCTTCAAAGCCATGGCATCGAGCCCGATCCGCAGCTGATGGCGAGCGGGAATTTCACCGACGAGCTTGGCTTCCGCTTCGCTCGATCTTTCCTCGAACAACCCAACCCGCCAACTGCCTTCGTCGCCGGATCCATGATGACGGCGCTCGGCGTCTATCGGGCGGCCCGCTCGCTCGGGCTGCAGATCGGCCGGGACGTTTCGGTCATCGCTCACGACGACGTCTTTCCGTATCTGACGGCGGACAACATGGTGCCGTCGCTTTCGGCAACGCGGTCTTCGATGCGCGCGGCAGGAACGCGATGCGCCGATCTTGTCCTGCAATTGCTGTCAGGACGGTCTCCGCTGGAGATCCACGAATTGTGGCCCGTCGAACTGATCCTGCGCGAGTCGACGGGGCCGGCCAGGCAGTCTACGTCCTGACGTCATAACTACGGATGCCGCTTCCCCCGGGACGGTTGCTGGTAGAATATCGCGCGTTTTTCCAAAACGATGGAAAGATGATTTCCGCCTCAGCGGAATTTCGGTGCCTAGTTGATTGAGCGGACGGCGCCAAAATCGCATATTGACGGCAGTTGCTCACGCATGTCGACCATCCTCCCGGTCGATGGGCAACTGTTCCCTCTGGAGGTTTTGACCTTCGAACTCCCAGCCACCGTGAATAGCGGTGGCTTTTTTTTGCCTATCGCGCCGTCGACGTGCCTCGGAACATTCGGTTGCGGCCGCTCGTTTCCTCCGGAAGAAGAGTTGAAGGAGAGCGTCATGCAGGTCGTCGGCACGCAGGTCATTCCCGAGAAGGGTGGCAAACTCGGTTTCACAATTGAATTCGTGGGCGATGGAGGGGAGATCGTTTCCGTCCAATTGCGCAATGACGAGAAGCAAACCCTCAACTCAAGGAACGCGGTTGAACGAGCCCAGGCTGTCATGGCGGAGATGGCTACGGCCGACACGGAAGAGGCCAGCGTCGGCCGATTGAAGGCACGGCCGAGCGCTCGTGCCGCCGGCGATCAGACCGCAATGGAAGAACAGCTGGACGAGGGATTGGAAGGCACATTTCCAGCCAGCGACCCAGTCTCGGCAACTGGTTCCAGCATTCCGACCAGATCGGCAAAACACTGAGGACAGCGCCTGAAGGGCGTCGGCGGTTCCGCTTTGGCCCGATCAGGTTGCAAACGAGGAAAAAATCTGGCGCTCGCGGCGGTGCGCCGGAACTTTTTCGCTTCCAATCCATTGAATCCCTTCGTTGCCGAAGCAGGCGGGTGATCAGGTGCCTCAGATCCGGAAAATTGATCGCAAGAGCAAGCAGGTGGATGCCCGGGATAGGCTGATCATCGCGCTTTATGCTCAGCTCAAGGCCGAGCGTCAGACTCGCGAGACGCTGGAATGGGTTATTCGGAATGGGGGACTCTCGGACGAAGTCCTGGAGGCGATCGCGTCCGATCCGGTTCCAGTCGTCACCAGCGACGACATCGCCTCCGTCGAGAAGATCATAGCCATTGACCAGCGACGCAAACGCAAACTGCAAAACGACAACTGAGGGGGAATGTCATGGCAGCGCGGGCAAGCTGGAAAGGCCATCTCAAGGTCGGAGACCTTGTCTGCAGCGTAGGATTATATACGGCGGTTTCGACCTCGGACCGCATCTCGTTCAATATCATCAACCGGAAGACCGGCCATCGGGTGGAACGGCAGTTCGTCGATAGCGAGACGGGCAAGGCGGTTGAGCGGGATGACCAGGTCAAGGGATACCAGCTGGACAATGGCGAATACATCGTCATCGAGGGCGAGGAGATGGCTGGCGTCATGCCGGAAAGCGACAAGGTCCTCAACGTCCAGAATTTCGTACCCTACAGCGAGATCAACAAGCTCTATTTCGACAAGCCCTACTACCTGGCGCCCGTCAGCGAGGATGATGAGGAGGCGCTCGGTCTGATCGCCCGCGCCATGCGCGATCAGAAGGTCGCCGCGATCGCGGAAGCAGTGCTCTTCCGCCGCAACCGTACCGTCCTGATCCGGCCGCAGGACGACTATATCATCGCAACGACGCTGAGCTTCGATTACGAGGTGCGCAAGCCGGAGACGGTCTTCAAGGACATTCCGGAGATGAAATTCGACAAGGAAATGCTCGAACTGGCCGGGCACATCATCGGCACAAAGAAAGGCACCTTCGTTCCACAGGAATACGAGGATCGATACGAGATGGCGCTCTCGGAGCTGGTCAAGGCGAAGATCGAGGGCAGGGAGCTACCGAAGGCCAAGCCGAAGCCGCAGGGCAAGGTCATCGATCTCATGGACGCTCTGCGCCAGAGCGCCAAGCTGAGCGCCAAGCCGCGAGCCCGAAAGGCAGCGCGGGCAGATAGCGGACAGACGAAGGCGAGCTGACGATGGCTCTGCAGGCCTATCAAGCCAAACGCAATTTCAAGGTAACACCGGAGCCGCGCGGGAGCAGGCGTGTCGGCAAGCCTCCAGCGCAGGCCGCGCTCCGTTTTGTCATTCAGAAGCACGACGCGTCGAGGCTCCACTATGACTTCCGGCTCGAGCTCGACGGCGTGCTGAAAAGCTGGGCCGTTACGCGCGGTCCAAGCCTCAACCCCGATGAAAAGCGCCTTGCCGTCCATGTCGAGGACCACCCGCTTGATTATGGCGACTTCGAAGGCATCATCCCGAAAGGCCAGTACGGAGGCGGCACGGTGCTGGTTTGGGATCGCGGCACATGGACGCCAAATGGCGATCCGCACAGGGGCTATAAGAAGGGCCATCTCGAATTCGACCTTGACGGCGAGAAACTGAGCGGCCGCTGGCATCTGGTCCGCATGCATGGCAAGCCGGGTGAACGCCAGGAAAACTGGTTGCTGATCAAGGCTGAGGATGCCGAGGCCAGCCACAAGGGCGACATTCTCAAGCAGCGACCTGAATCGGTGAAAACGGGCCGCAAGATCGAGGAGGTGGCGAAGCACCCTGACGCCACCTGGAACTCCCATCCCAAGGGAGCGTTAAAGTCCGCCTCTTCAAAGCCCGCAGCGAATCAAGCAAGACCGAAACGTCAGGTGTGGCCGAAGGGGGCCGAGAAGGCGGCGTTGCCTGCCTTCATCGAGCCTGAACTTGCCAAGCTCAAGGCCAAGCCTCCGTCGGGAGAAGGGTGGATTCACGAGATCAAGTTCGATGGGTACCGGTTGCAGGTTCGGCTTGAGAAGGGCAAAGCCACTCTGCTGACCCGCAGCGGGCTCGACTGGACCGACAAATTTGGCCCGGAAATCGTCGCGGCCTTCACGGCACTGCCGGCGAAGGCGGCGATCCTCGACGGTGAAATCGTCGTCGAGCGTGAAACCGGCGCCTCGGACTTTTCGGCCTTGCAGAATGACCTTAGCAAAGCCCGGCACGATCGGTTCGTGTTCTATGCCTTCGATCTGCTTTACCTCGATGGATACGACCTGCAGCAAGTGTCACTGACCAATCGCAAGGCCTTGCTCGCGGACCTGCTCGCCGACGTCGACGCGCGACTTCGCTATAGCGAGCATTTTACCGAGAAGGGTGCCGTTGTGCTGGAACACGCGCGCCAGCTCGGGCTCGAAGGCATTATCTCGAAACTGGCTGACAGCGAGTACGTGTCGGGACGTACCAGCGACTGGGTCAAATCGAAATGCCTGCAACGGCAGGAGCTGGTGATCGGCGGCTATGTGCCTTCGAGTGCGATGAACAACGCGATTGGCTCGCTGGCAATGGGCGTTTACCGCAAGGGAAAGCTGGAGCATGTTGGCCGGGTCGGAACGGGCTTCAGCGTCAATGTCGCGCACGAACTCTATGACACGCTGTCGGCGATGGAGCAGACGGAGAGTTCTTTCGACGACGAGCTCACCCCCGAGGAGCGTCGCGGGCTGGTCTATGTGAAACCGAAGCTTGTTGCCGAGGTTGAGTTTCAGGCATGGTCGGCGGACAACAATTTGCGGCACGCCGCGTTTCGCGGGTTGAGAGAAGACAAGGCGCCAGAAGAAGTTATGCCCGAAGCAACAACGACGACTGCGCAGGAACTGCCTCAATCCAGCGTCACGCTCACCCATCCCGATCGGATCTATTGGCCGGAGGAGGGGATCACCAAACAGGGACTGGTCAGCTATTACGCACGGGTATGGCGCTTCATCGAGCCCTATGTGACCAAGCGGCCATTGGCATTATTGCGTTGCCCCGACGGCATTGCCGGCCATCAGCGGTTTTTCCAGAAGCATGCCTGGAAAGGCATGAACGCCAATATCGAGCAGATCACCGATCCGAAGGACAGGGGCGGCGAGAAGTTGCTGCGCATCACCGACTTCGACGGGATGGTCGCGCTCGTCCAATCGGCCGTGCTGGAGATCCATCCCTGGGGGGCGACGACGGCGAGTTGGGAGCGACCGGACATGATCACGATGGACCTTGACCCGGCCGAAGACGTTAGTTGGGCCGAGGTGATCGCCGCTGCCTACGAATTGAAGGAGCATTTGGAAGCCGCGGGCCTGGCGGCCTTTGTCAAAACCTCCGGCGGCAAGGGGCTGCACGTCGTAAGCCCGCTCAAACCGAAGGCCGGCTGGGCGCCGGTCAAGGCTTTCGCCAAGGCGCTGGCCGACGGCATGTCCAGGGATCACCCCGACAAGTATCTCGCGACCGCCACGAAGGCGAAGCGGAACGGCAAGATCTTCATCGATTATCTGCGCAACGGTCGCGGCAACACGGCCGTCGCCGCCTATTCGACGCGTGCGCGGCCCGGCGCTGCTGTTTCGATGCCGCTTGAGTGGAACGAACTGACCGATGAAATCGGTCCGGCCTATTTCACGGTCGACAACGCTCCGGCACGTCTCGATGCCTTGCGCAGCGATCCATGGGCGGATTTCTTTGCCGCCGCCGTTCCCCTTGAGAAGCGAAAGTAGCGGAGGCGGCTGCGGTCTCTCAATGAGATTTCGGGCGTCCCGTTTCCTTGGCGAGGCTCTTTTTCAGGGCGTCCATGATGTTGACGACATTGCCCGTCGGCTTGGATGCCGGCCGCTTGGATGAAGGCGGTGTGGCTTTGACAAGGCTCTTCTGCTTCGCACGGATCATGGCTCGCAAGCGCTTCTGGATCGGATCCTGCACCATGGCGGGCTGCCAATCCTCCGTTCGATCCTTGACCAGCTTCTTCATCATGGAGAGCACCGTGTCATCCACTTTGCCGTGGCTATCAAGTGTCGCGGCCGGCGGGCGAACTTCGTCGCCGAAATGCAGTGTCCAGAGGATGATGCCCTTGCCCTGCGGCTCCAGGAGGACGGCGCGCTCACGTCGGTAGAGAACAAGTCGCGCAACGCCGACGACATCGTTTGCCTTCATCGATTCGCGGATCACGCAGAAGGCTTCGGTGCCGACCTTGTCCTCCGGCGTCAGAAAATGTGGTTTGTCGTACCAGATCCAATCGATCGAGCCGCGCGGCACAAAAGTGTCGATGTCGATCGTCTTCGTGCTTTCGAGCCCGACTTCATCGAGTTCCTTGTCCTCGAGAATCACATAGTCGTCCTCGCCACGCGGATAACCTCGGGCCTGATCCTTGTCGGCGATCGGCTTGCGGGTGACGCTGTCGACGTAGCGGCTTTCGACGCGGTTCTTCGTCTTTCGGTTCAGGACGTGAAATCGAAGCTGGTTGCTATCCGTCGTCGCCGGTGTCAGGGACACTGCGGCCGTGACGAGTGACAGTTTGAGATAACCCTTCCAATACGTCTGACGTGCCATTCGCGCCCTGGCGCCCCGGCGCCATCTCCCGTGGCCGCATTCGCGGCAATCCTCCATAACGGTGTGAGCAGCCGTTTGGTTCCATTGCGCGCGGACAGATAGAGTCAGTGCCCATTGAGCGCCTTGAGCCAGCGGAGCACGGCGATCTCCTCCTGATTCATCCAGCGCAGCAGTCGCACGCTTCGGCTCGGTCGGGTGTTGGCGAGACTGGCAAGGTCGCCGGTCTCAAAGCTTTCGAATATCTTTGGATGGATATAGGACGACCGGCATACTGCGCGCGTGTTGACCAGGCGCGCGGCAATTGCGTCGATGACTTCATTCACCTGCCGGGCGCGCCCTCGCTGGCTTTCGTGTGGTTCAAGCGAAGCCAGCCCGGTCGCAGCCATTTGCGTTGCTCCCCAAGTGCGGAATTGGCGGGACGTGAAATCGGCTCCGGATGCTTGCCGTATGTAGCTGTTGACGTCCTGTGATTGGATGGGGTGGCAGACACCATCGTCATCGATGTACTGGAAAAGCTGTTGCCCGGGCAGCTCCTGGAGCATCTGCACGGCGCGCGTGATGCGACGGTCGCTATGACTGAGGCGCCATTCCTTTCCTGACTTGCCCTTGAAGCGGAAGTGAATGCTCGACCCTGATATTTTCACATGCTTGTTGCGCAGCGTCGTCAGGCCATAGGAAGCGTTCTCCGCGGCGTAGCTCGCATTGCCGACGCGGATGAAGAGATTGTCGAGCAGCCAGACGATTGTTGCGAGCGCCTTGTCGATGTTGGGTGCCCGGCGTCGGAGGTCTGAATCCACCTTCTTCCGGATCGCGGGAAGCGCCGAGCCGAAGTCGGCAAGCCGCTCGAATTTGCTCTTTTCCCGCTCGGCAGTCCATTTGGGATGGTAGCGGTATTGCTTGCGGCCGCGAGCGTCGCGGCCAGTGGCCTGCAGGTGGGAATGGGGGTCGGCAGAAATCAGGACCTCGGTATAGGCCGGGGGAATGGCAAGCGCGGAGATGCGATCGAGCTCCGATGGCTCCGTGATACGGATGCCACCGGCGTCGTAATAGACAAATCCCTTTTTGCCCGCCTGCCTGCTGATGCCGGTCTCCAGGCTCGCTGTGAAAACCAAGCCGTCGGCAGTCGACGCCCCATTAAGTTGCGACGTCGCCGGTTCGTTGCGGGGTTGCGATTTATGAGTCGTTCTCTGATCCACAGTGAGCACGAAACGCCGTTGTCGTCGCTAGGTTCCGCTGCCGGCTAGGTAAGACGGCGGAACGGCGGCGAACGCGGCATTGAGTGAAGGTGGCGCGCTTGGCCCGGATTACCAATAGGACTTGGTATCTGGCTATAATCTCCCTCTACTTTCAAGGGCTTCGGTGCGCCGGGTGTGACCGACGCGCGGCACTGCCGATTCGATTCGCAAGATGGCGGCGAATTCGTCAGACCTAAGTCCAACTACCCAAGCATTGGGCCAGCGCTAACTGACCCTTGTCCTTCTGCCCCGAAGGATGAGGGAGGCTTTAGGATGTCGCGGACCAACCCTCCTGCAGCCTCCCTCCTTCCGATCGGACCTTGGTCCAACTTTCCAAGCGGGCATGCTCTGTCTAAGTTGTTCTCGTCCTTCCGCCAAAAAGGACACGCAAGGGCGCCTTCGGGCTCCCCGAGGGCTCGAGAGGATCACCAACGGGTAGGCTGACCTCTCGGCTCTCCCGTGTGAGGCAAGAGCTTCCTGCTTGACCCGGCCTGATGGCATTTGAGACTGGTGGGCAGGAGGGAAGACCCCGATGACGCCACGCAGCACGAGATTGTGCTTAGGTACCCACTCGCCTCGTCGGTTCTCCCGCACACGGCCTTGTCGAAGCGCCCAGCGACGGCCGCTACGTGATTGAGCACCCAACCGGCGACATGGAGGTGTTCCTCGATCTAGGCCCAGACGGCAGAGTGAAGGGCGCAGGGACGATCAGGACGTCAAGGAAGCTTTTTGACGGCATTGTCTTCCCCAGTTGATACTGACAAGCTTCGAAGAAGGCCGCCCAACGGTAAACCCAGACACCAGACGGTGAGCGGAAAACCGCGATGACTCTTGCGCGCCCTTCTTTAGCCGAAGCCAAGAACACGGCGGGTCGAGCATCAAAACCCTCATGAACTTAACTAACGTGCCAACCTTGGCGCTCGCCATTTATTGCGTCAGCTAAAGGGTTTTGGCTGGTTTGCTTGTAGCCCAACCCGATTAAGAGCCCGACAAACAAGGGAGCTAGCGTATCGGCGATAGACCGGCCGACAACGTGCCTAACGGAATTTCTTTACGACCTCGTACTTCCCGGCTTCCCAAGCTCTCATCTCGCCACCTTCGCAAGAGTAGTTTTCGTCAGTCTCCGCTATCCCGATCCCAATGCCCTCAACCTGGGGATCGTCGAAGGTGACGTATATGTCCGCCTTCTTGATCTTCCGCTCTTGAAAGTCCTCCAAGATTTCCTTGTAGCACGCGACATTGGGTTTCAGATTGTCGCGTAGAATTCGGGCTTCGGTTTTCTTGGTTATCTCTGAGAGCGGGCGTGTCTCAGCGAGAGCAGTAGGAGAAACTGACAGCGCCAACAACAAAGTAGGCGCAAGGGCCAAAAGAAGCTTGCTCATCTCATCGTCCGTTTGACGTCACAAAGCTGGGCATAAGGGCCGCGTCCATGAAGTGAGCCGCGCGGCGATTGTGCATATCATCACAGAGATAGGTAGGGTAGTGCATAGCCAAGCCGCGCAAGAACGAGACATCGGTCTGGTGCACGACGGATGCTGGCCTTGCGGTAGCCGTTCAGTCTACTGCGCGCCGATCACGATGTCGTCGCGGATCAGGTCCGAAAGTTCCCGTTCATCCGTGACGCCGAGTTCGATCCATTGGAGCAGGCTGTTTGCCTTTCGGCGTGCTTCAACACTTCCGGTGTGATGTCCATGTTCGTCGCACCAGCACTCCAGGATGCGATCGATCAGGTCGGTAATTTTCGATGTCAGCATCGGTCGGTGCCACGAAATCCATTGCATCGGCCCGTCTCCCTTCGAGACTGGAGCCTATGTGCAGCTGCATCGGCGTGGCAACCTCTCTAATATAAGAATCCACTCATATTGCGCTCCTAAACGCCGCTGCGTTGCAAAATGGCAATAGTCGGTGCGTCGGACTAGCGCCGAAAAGGATCAAATTTCGGCTCTCCGAGGCTCGGAAACGTCGTTGAAATCGAAGCCAACGGTGTGCGATTGTGGAAGGGAGATATGTCGGCGGATGGGATCGGAAGATGCCCGACCTGAGAGATAGGCGACGTTTTGTACCGGAGACATGGGTAACACTTTTCGCTTTTGGCGGGAGGTGTTGATGCCGTGGAGAGAGACTTCGGTGATGGAGGAACGTCTACGATTTGTCGCCCGCCTGCTGGAGGGCGAAGGCATGAGCGATGTGTGCCGGGAGTTCGGCATCTCGCGCAAGACCGGCTACAAAATCTTCAATCGCTACGAGGACGACGGCCTGGAGGCGCTGACGGATCGGTCTCGACGGCCGGTGCGTTACGCCAACCAGTTGCCCGAGCCGGTCGAGGCAATGATCGTGCGGCTCAAGAAGGAGAAGCCGCATCGGGGTGCCAGGAAGAGCAGAGAACTGCTGGTGAAGCGTCTGGCCGACGATGTGCGCGTGCCGTCGAAGAGCGGTGCTTGACCGGCACGGGCTGGTCGCTCATGCCCGCCAGCGGCACCGTTATCGGGCAGAAGGAACGGCCTTATCACAGGCCCTTTCGCCGAACGACCTGTGGTGCGCCGACTTCAAGGGCGAGTTCAAACTCGGCGATGGCCGCTACTGTTACCCGCTGACGGTCACCGACCAGACGCCACGCTACCTGCTTGCCGGTGAAGCCTTCGAATCGACAAAGGAGGTGGGGGTGTTCGAGGCGTTCCGCCGATTGTTTGCCGAACATGGCCTGCCAAGCGCGATCCGCAGTGACAACGGCCTGCCGTTCGCCAACCCCAACGGCCTCTACAATCTGTCGAAGCTGTCAGTCTGGTGGCTGCGGCTCGGCATCGCGCTCGAGCGCATCAGGCCGGGCCATCCGCAAGAGAATGGCCGGCATGAGCGCATGCACCTGACGCTGAAGAAAGAGGCGACCAGGCCACCTGGCAGAAATATCCTGCAGCAACAGGCCCGCTTCGATGCGTTCGTCAGCGAATTCAATACCGAGCGGCCGCATGAAGCCCTGGCGATGAAGGTGCCGCTCGATCTCTACACGCCATCGGCGCGCCGATATAACGGGCTGCCGGAGATCAATTATCCGTTCCACGACCGTGACGCGCTGGTGACCCATTGCGGCCGCATCTGCATCTACCGCAAGACGATCAACATCTCGACCGTGCTGGCCGGACAGAAACTGGGAATCAAGGAGGTCGACGACGGCATTTGGCTCGTCAGCTTCATGCACTATGATCTCGGATATATCGACCTCGAGCAGAGGACCTTGCAAACCATCGGCAACCCGTTCGGCACGAGGTTGTCACCCATGTGGTAGGTACGTTTTGTTACCTATGTCTCCGGGCTGGACAAGAAAGAACTGGTGGGCCCGGAGGGACTCGAACCCCCAACCAAGCGGTTATGAGCCGCCGGCTCTAACCATTGAGCTACAGGCCCGGCGACAGCATGGCTGCCGTGTCCGGCGCAATGGTTCCCCGGAACGGGTTTCGCTCTAACGCAATTCTTGAGCGCTCACAAGGGACTGCCGCAATAGCTTCACAATCAATCGGCAAGACGGCAATCGAGACTTCACAATCAGGGAGTTAAACACCGTGCTGCCGAACACCAGAACCATTGCCTTCAGCCTTTTGCTTGGCCTTCCGATCGCCACCATGGCGTTGCCGACACTGGCTGCTGATTCGCAGCCGCGCGAGGCCGTGATCTCCGTCAGTGGCGAGGGACAGGCGAGCGTCGCGCCCGACATGGCGGTGCTCAACCTTTCCGTCGTGAAGCAGGCAAAGACCGCACGCGAAGCGCTCGACGAAAACAACAAGTCGATGACTGATGTCCTGGCGGCGCTGAAAAAGGCAGGCATCGCCGAGCGCGATCTCCAGACGTCGGGCTTTTCAGTGCAGCCGCAATTCACCTACCCGCAATCCAACGATGGTCAGCCACAGCAGCCGCAGTTGGTCGCTTACCAGGTCTCCAACTCCCTGAGCGTGCGCGTCCGCGACCTGTCCAAGCTGGGCGCCATCCTCGACGAAGCCGTCACGCTCGGTGTCAATCAGGGTGGCGACATTCAATTCACCAACGACAAGCCGGAAAAGGTGATGGAGGAGGCTCGCAAGAATGCCGTCGCCAATGCCATCGAGAAGGCGAAGACGCTGGCCGGGGCAGCTGACGTGAAGCTCGGGCGCGTGATCGAGATCAGCGAGACGTCGCCGCGTCCACAGCCGGTGCCGGTCGCTCGGGCCGCCATGATGAAGGCCGCGGCAGACTCAGCCGTCCCGGTCCAGGGCGGTGAAACCAGCTACAACATCACCGTCAACATGACGTTCTCGATCACGCAGTGATCCTCCAACAGTTCAGAAATCTCTAATTTTGACGCCGGGTGGCCATTGATATTCTCTGCAATATCAATGGCCTGTTTGTTTCTTGTCGGGCGCGGTGGAGCCGATGCGCCGATAAAGGGCTTTATCACGCGTATATTACACTATAACATCGATCGTGTTTTCGGCCTCGCAGGGGAATCTTGAGTTCTGTTTCCCGAGCTCTGCCGGCCGAAGAGGAGGAATGGCACTAGCCCCCAAAGAGGAGACAGACATGACGAATGCCTTGCCGCCGCTTCACGATGGACATGCCCCGTTCACCCTTCAGGAACTCTTCCGCGAAGCACTCTACGCCTTCGAAGAGTGGGATACGGAGCTCACCGAGCCGATTGTCACTTTCGAGGGACGTGTTGTTCCCATCAGCCAGGTCTTCGAGGCGATGCGCCACTGCGACGACATCGTTCCGATGAACATCGTCGGAGCCGTCACAGAACGGCTTACCAAACCCTGGGAGGGCGAAGGACCGCTCGACCAGATGAGTTTTTCGACGGCTGCCCGCGTCATGGGCGTCCTCGTCCGCAAGCGTCTGCTTGCCAATGGCACGGCTGACATTGTCGCCGTTGCAGAACAGCCAGCCGAGCGCCGCTCCGGCAACTGAACGGTTGGATTGCGGTCGTAGGGCCGCAATCCCGCTTCCCGTATAAAACTTGCTATGGTTCGAAGGCTTCCTTGAGGCCGACGCTCTTGCGTTCGCGCAGGTCGAGATCGGCCTCGATATGCGCAATGTGGTGCAGCATCAGCCTGCATGCCTCGTCGAGATCGCTCCGCTCGATCGCGACGAGGATGTCGCCGTGCTCGGAATGGCCGCAACTCGATATGGTCGATTGGCCGTAGAGGGCGATCACTAGCGATGAGCGGGCAACAAGCTCATCCATGAAACGCTGCATGATGGCGTTGCCGGATATGGCAGCAAGCGTCAGATGGAAGTCGCCTGATGCCTTGATCTCGGCACGCCGGGCCGTCTGGCCGCGCTCGCCCATCAGGCGGCCTTCCTCGAGCAGCAATTGCTTCAGATGCTGGATTTGCGAAGGCGTGACTCTGGCCGCGGCCTCCCGCAAGATCCCGGGCTCCACGAGACGGCGGGCGGCAAAGATCTGGCGCGCCTCATCGGGCGAGGGGTAGGCGACGAAGGCGCCACGATTCTTTTCGACGCTGACCAGACCTTCATAGGAAAGAGCCTGCAAGGCGGCGCGCGCAAGCGTGCGACTGACATTGAACAAGTTGCCGACATCGCTTTCAGACAGCTTCGTTCCCGGTGACAGACGCCGCTCGACGATCGCATCGCGGATCGCGTCGCGGATTTGTTGTGTGCCTGTATCGGCTGGATCCTCTGCAGTCTGCAGGGCCGTTGCGGTGGGCTTCATGAACACAAATACCTTTTGACCGGGAAATGATATCTGCGTTTCCCGTAAAAGTTAAACGGAATTTGCGCGCAAAGTGAAGGCTAAATTGTATACGATATTTTGCACGAATTGCAGACGATGGCCTATTTTGTGTGCATGTGACGCCGCTGCCTGAATTTTGATATATGACGTTGCATCGATCGGAAGTCTTTGATTTCCCGACGTTTTGTGCGCCGCAAAAGAAACTGGCACGGCAGATGCATTGTCTTTCTCAAACAGGGGAAGACCAATGTCGAAAGCTGCAGAGATCGATATCATATCCGTTTCCAAGGTGTATGGCGCCACGACGGCGGTCCATTCCATCAGCCTGAAGATTCCGGCCGGCTCCTACTGCTGCTTTCTCGGGCCTTCCGGCTGCGGCAAGACCTCGACGCTGCGCATGATCGCCGGGCACGAAAGCATTTCCTCAGGCGATATCAGGCTCGGGAATACCGTCGTCACCGATTTTCCGCCGGCCAAGCGCGGTACCGCGATGATGTTCCAGTCCTATGCGCTCTTCCCGCATCTTGATCTCATCGACAACGTCGCCTTCAGCCTGAAAATGAAGGGCGTCGAGAAGGAGGACCGGCGCGCCAAGGCGCTTGACATGTTGAAGCTGATGCAGATGGACGCCTATGCGACGAGGCGACCGGCACAGCTCTCTGGCGGCCAGCAACAGCGCGTGGCGCTGGCGCGCGCGCTGATCACAGATCCCGAAGCGCTGCTGCTCGATGAACCGCTCTCAGCCCTCGATCCCTTCCTGAAGATCCGCATGCGTGCGGAGCTGAAGAAGCTGCAGAAGAGTCTCGGCATCACCTTTGTGCACGTGACGCACAGCCAGGAAGAGGCGATGGCGCTCGCCGATATCATCGTCATCATGAACGACGGCAAGATCGAGCAGGCGGCAACGCCGCGCAAGGTCTTCGAGGAGCCGGCCACCGCCTTCGTCGCTCGCTTCATGGGCGATCACAATGTTCTTTCCGGCCGCGTTGTGTCTTCAAATGGCGGTGTCACTACGCTCGAGGTTCCGGAAGGGCAGACCTTCTCGGTGCGCGGCAACGGCAAGCATGCCGGCGAGAGCGTCGATATCGGCGTCCGCACGGATCGTGTGCGCCTCGAAAAGGCTTCCGACAAGACGCTCGGCTTCAACGGTGTCGTCTCCAATATCGAATATCGCGGCGCCTCGGTGAAGCTCACGGTGGCCGGCGCGGGCAGTGACGACTTCACTGTTATCGCGAGTGACGGCGATTATTTCGCCAAACCCGTATCGGTCGGCGATGCGGTGTCTCTGAGATGGGCTCTGGAGGACGCGGTCCTCCTCGGCCGTGCATGAACCTCACCAGCAAAAAGAAGGGGAACTGACATGACAACTGAAAAGAAGACGACCAAGACTGAGGTCGGGATTTCCCGCCGCAGCCTGCTGAAAACTGGCGCCGCCGCGCTCGGCGCTGCTGCAGGCTCGGGCCTCATCACCGGCTTCCCGACGATCTGGGCGCAGTCCAACATCACGCTACGCCAGTTCGGCACGGGTGTTTCCAACATCAACGCCATTGCCGAGCAGTGCAAGAAGGACCTCGGCATCACGCTGGAGATGACGGCGACCGATTCCGACGCCGCCGCCCAGCGCGCCGTGACGCAGCCTGACAGCTATGACATCGCCGACATCGAATACTGGATCCTGAAGAAGGTTTACCCGACCGGCGTCATCCAGCCGATGGATGTGAAGAAGCTGAAGTACTACGACAAGGTCGTTCCGTTGTTCAAGAACGGCAAGCTGAAGCCGGACAGCGTCATCGCGCAGGGCACGGCGCCGCACACGGTCGGCTATGTCGAGAGCGCGGACGCCAAGACCTTCGCCAAGGGCGAAACCGAGCTCTTCACCATGATGCCGACGATCTACAATGCCGATACGCTCGGCATTCGTCCGGATCTCGTCGGTCGCGATATCACCACTTGGGCCGATATCATGGACCCGAAGTTCAAGGGCAAGACCTCGATCCTCAACATTCCGTCGATCGGCATCATGGATGCCGCGATGATCATGGAAGCGCTCGGCAACATCAAATACGCCGACAAGGGCAACATGACCAAGGAAGAGATCGACAAGACGATCGAGTTCCTCATCAAGGCCAAGCAGGACGGCCAGTTCCGCGCCTTCTGGAAGAGCTTCGACGAGTCGGTCAACCTGATGGCCTCCGGCGAAGTCGTCATCCAGTCCATGTGGTCGCCGGCTGTCGCGGCCGTCCGCTCCAAGGGCATCGCCTGCAAGTATCAGCCGCTCAAGGAAGGCTACCGCTCGTGGGGCGGCGGTCTCGGCCTTGCCTCGCACCTCAAGGGCGCGCAGCTCGACGCGGCCTATGAATACATCAACTGGTACACGTCGGGCTGGGTCGGCGGCTACCTCAACCGCCAGGGCTACTACTCGGCCTGCATGGACACCGCCAAGAACTTCATGACGGCTGACGAGTGGGGCTACTGGATCGAAGGCAAGGCCGCCCAGGGCGATATCCTCTCGCCTGAGGGCAAGGTCATGGAGAAGGCCGGCGCCGTTCGCGACGGTGGTTCGTTCGAAGAGCGCATGGGTCATGTGGCGTGCTGGAACTCCGTCATGGACGAAGACCGCTACATGGTTCGCCGCTGGAACGAGTTCATCGCTGCCTAAGGCAACCGCTTCTGCCAGGCCCTCTCCCCAGTTCCTTTGGGGGGGAGGGCGTCTATAACGGAGAGACCGGAAACATGGCGACGATCGCGTCTTCGCAGGCCGAGCACCAATCGGAACAGACAAGCCGCCGACGGATCGGATGGCCGACATGGGCAGCCTCTTATCTGCAGGCGACGCCGCTAATCCTCATTCTCGGTTTCTTCTTCATCCTGCCGATCGCCATGATCGCCGTCGTTAGTTTCTGGGACTACGACTTCGCCGGTCTCTACCCTGATTTCCTGACCATGAACTACACCGACACGCTCGGTTCATGGGTCACCTGGAAGACCTATCTCAACACCTTGAAATTCACGGTGATCGTCTGGAGCCTGACACTCTTCATCGGCTTCTGGGTCGCCTATTTCCTCGCCTTTCATATCCGGCGCACGTCGACGCAGATGATCCTGTTTCTGGTCTGCACAGTGCCGTTCATGACCTCCAACATCATCCGCATGATCTCGTGGATCCCGGTGCTCGGCCGCAACGGTCTGGTCAACTCCGCGCTGGTGCAGATGGGCATCGTGCCGCAGCCGATCGAATGGCTGCTCTATTCCGATTTCGCCGTGGTTCTCGCCATGGTGCATCTCTACACACTCTTCATGGTGACGCCGATCTTCAACACGCTGATGCGCATCGACCGGTCGCTGTTCGAGGCGGCGCGAGACGCCGGGGCCACCGGCTGGCAGATCCTCTGGAATGTCGTGTTGCCGCTGGCAAAGCCCGGTATCGCGATCGGTTCGATCTTCGTCGTCACCCTCGTCATGGCCGACTTTTCGACCGTGCAGGTCATGTCCGGTGGCCAGAGCGCTTCGGTCGCGCTGATGATGAAGAACCAGATGTCGCTGCTGCAGTATCCGGCCGCTGCCGCGAATGCCGTCGTGCTTCTGATCGTTGTCCTGATGATGGTCGCCGCCATCCTGCGCGTCGTCGATATTCGTAAGGAGCTTTGAGATGAACCACGAGAAGCGCACCTTTGAATTCTACGTGCTCGCTGCCTTCTTCCTTGTCTTCGTGCTGTTCCTCTACGGACCACTCTCGGCGATCCTGATCCTGTCCTTCCAGGGGCCCGACGGGGGCCTAACATTCCCGCTGAATGGCGTTTCCGTTCACTGGTTCTACAATCTCTTCGAGAAGCAGGCAGTCGGGGATTTCGGCGCATCCTTCCGCCGCTCGTTCACGCTCGGGCTGATGGTGATGGTGGTCACCGTAGTCGTCTCGCTGTTGGCCGGCCTGGCGTTCCGCCGCCGCTTCCGGGGCGCGACCGTGCTTTTCTACGCAACGGTCGCGAGCCTGGTGGTTCCGTCGATCATCATTTCGCTCGGGATCGGCGTGGTCTTCCAGCAGGGCGGCCTTAAGCCTGCCTGGTACTCGTCCGCCTTCGGCGCGCACCTGACATGGACGCTGCCCTTTGGCGTGCTGATCATGTTTGCCGTCTTCAACCGGTTTTCGCCAGCCTACGAAGAAGCTGCGCGCGATCTTGGCGCGAATTCGTGGCAGACCTTTCGTCATGTCGTGTTGCCGATGATTGCCCCCAGCCTGATCGGTGTCGGCCTGTTCGGGTTCACGCTCTCTTACGACGAGTTCGCCCGCACGCTGATGACGTCAGGAAGTTACAACACGTTGCCGCTCGAAATCTACGGCATGACCACCAACGTCACCACGCCGGTGCTCTATGCGCTCGGCACGGTCACGACGTTGTTTTCCTTCACCATCATCCTCGTCGCGCTCGGCATCATGCTCATGCTGCGTCGGCGCCAGGCAAAGGTAAGCTAACCCCTAATGCGCATTCTTCTGGTCAATCCCAATACGACTGAAACCATGACCGACAAGGCCGCCTTTGCTGCCCGCGCGGTCGCGGCGTCCGGCACCGCCATCATTGCCGCCACCTCACGCATGGGGCCGGTATCGATCGAAGGACATTATGACGGAGCGCTCGCAATCCCGGGACTTCTCAGCGAACTCAAGGAGCGGGCTGGCGAATACGATGCCGCCATCATCGCCTGCTTCGACGACACGGGACTAGATGCGGCGCGCAGCTTTGCCGACGTGCCGGTGCTTGGGCTCTGCGAATCTGCGGTCGCCACCGCAGGCTTCCTGGCGCAGCGATTTACCGTCGTGACGACGCTGGAGCGTTCGCGCGTCCTGATCGACAACCTCGTGCGGCGCTACGGCATGGGAGGCCGCGCGAAGGTGCGCGCCTCCGATATTCCGGTTCTTCAGCTCGAAGATCCCGCCTCGGGTGCTATCGGCAAGCTCCGGGCCGAGATCGAGCGTGCTCTTGCTGAGGATGGCGCCGAAGCGATCGTGCTTGGTTGCGCCGGGATGACTGATCTGGCTCGCGAGCTGCAGGATATCTACGGGGTGCCCGTTGTCGACGGCGTAGCCGCGGCGGTGAAGCAGGCGGAAGCGCTGGTGTCACTTGGGCTGTCGACCAGCAAGCGCGGCTCCTACGCGTCGCCGCTGGCCAAGCCCTTTACAGGCGCGATGAGTGTTTTTGCGCCGATGCGGGCAGCAGGCTGACCTGTGACGGCGATACCTGTTCGACGATCCGTGACCGTTTCGAAATGCTGACGCCCCAATTGTAAGCTTCCGGGCAGCGCCACGATTCCGCTTTACTTTTCACCTCCGCTTGCATTTGTTCAAACAAAAGCATTGCAGGAGAGGAAGCACACGTGACCATGCCGGACGACGACCTTAAGCGGATTGCAGAACAGGAGAAGGTGCTGAGTTTCGACACCTTCGATCTCACGACAGCATGGCAGCTCGGCAGGCTCCTGCAGGAACTTGGAACCGAGCGCGGCCACGGGATCGCGATCGACATTACGCTGCATTCGATGCCCGTCTTCTATGCGGCACTGCCCGGTGTCACGCCCGACAACGTCCAGTGGGTGCGGCGCAAGCGTAATCTGGTGCTGCGCTACTTCAAGAGCAGCTACGCGATCGGTCTCGATCTTAAGGAGAAGGGCAAGACGGTTGCCGACAATGGTCTTTCGGATGCCGACTATGCGCCGCATGGCGGCAGCTTTCCGATCAATGTGAAGGGCACCGGCTGCATTGGCGCGGTCACCGTATCCGGCTTGCCGCAGCGAGACGACCACAATCTTGCGGTCGAGGCGCTGGCATTGATGCTGGCGAAAGACATCGACGCCCTTCGCCTGGCGTGATTGCTGTTTCACCTGGCGTGTCTTGGCACGCCAGGTTTACGCTGCGAGCGATCGGATGGGGAGGACGGCTTCAGCTGGACCCAATCGAGGTATGCGAAGCCCCCATCAACGGCAGCCGCTCAGTTCGAGCCGAAGACAACGTCTTCCAACCACGGGTTAGAGAACCTCCGTTCCGGATCCATCCTGTCGCGAAGACGGACAAACTCGGCAAGCTTTTCATATTTGGCGCCGATGTTGCGCTCCGTAAAGACCTTGCCCCAATGCGGCAGGGCTGCGAAGGGCGAGAGTGCCTGCTCGATATGCCCCACGGCCGCATTCACGGCCTCCTGATCCCGAACCCAGGTAAAGTGGAACGACAGCGTATCGCGGTGATACTGAGGACTGAGCCATAGCTCGTCCGCCGCGACAGTCCGGAGTTCGCCCGCTTGCACCAAGTGGGCAAATTTATCGCGGATCGACAGCAGCGCTTCGATCGCTGCCGCGCCGTGTTTGCGTGGAAGGTGGAACTCGGACTGTATCTCTTCGCCATTGCTGGGCGTGAAGCCCATCTTGAAGTGCGGGAGCCTGTCGGACCAGCGGCCATATTGCCCCAACTGATCCGTGGAGTTTTGCGCGTCCAATTCGCTTATGGGGTGCCTGTTGACCATCGCGCGTGTTGCGCCGTGGATATCGGCCGGCCAGTCCTCGGCGGACGCAGTTCTCTTGACCCAAATCGATCCTGCTTGTTGACCCCATTGCGTGAACACGCTGACGCTGTAGCCCAAGGCCATGATCTCATCGAGGTTGGCCAAAAGCTTGTCCCAGGCCAATCCTTCGTAGACGCACTGTGCGACCTGAAACTCCGGCTGAACGTCAAGCGTCACGCGCGTTACGACGCCAAGCGCGCCCAAATGCACCACCATGCCCGCGAAATCGGCATCGCCGCGGGTCACCTTCACGAGGCGGCCGTCGCCTGAGACGATTTCCAATCCCGAGACCGCTGTCGCCAGATTGCCGTTCCGGTCGCCTGAGCCATGCGTTGCCGTGGCAATCGCGCCAGCAATGGAGATGTGGGGTAGGGAGGCTAGATTGTGTACGGCAAGACCATGGCCATGGAGGAAAAGCGCAAGCTCGCCATAGGTGCAATGACCGCCAACGGAAACCTGTCTCCCATCGCCTTCGATGACGGGGTCGATTGGCACATCGGCAAGCGCCAGGGCAACTTCGCCATCGGCAATCGCATTGAATGAGTGGCTTGACCCCACCGTCTTTATCTTTGGCGCTCGCATCACGACTTCGCGGACCGCTTCCACCGAAGACGGATAGAGGCAGTCTCGAAAGCCATAGTGAAAGCTTCCCGCCCAGTTAGCCTTTGGAACCCGCGTCATAACAAAACCTCGCGCTTCTCTATCGCACAGCCATTCCAACGACGTACTTTGCGACGCTGTGCCGGGTCTCAGCTCAAGTTACGGCGTCGACGCGACGCCACTTGATGATCGAGCGCCACTGAAGCGGCGCTCGCTCTATATCAGATCTTGCCGCCCGCCTCGGGAATGACCTTGGTTAGGCTTCCGGTTGCGGGGAAGAGGGGGATCAGGCAGGCCTGCAGGGCGTGGTAGATGTCGCCCTTGCCGGGGAACAGGCTGTGTGAGGGTACCAGATTTTCCGTCAGCTCCTCGTGCCAACCGCCATTCTTGTGGTCGATGAAGGCGCGTTCGATCACGTTCCAGATCCTGCGGTAATGTTCCTCGTGGTAGTCGCTTGGCAGGTGCTCATTGAGGAAGTGCGCGGCGGCAGCGCCCTCGCAGGCCGGCCACCACAGCTTGTTGCGCTTGGCCGGCTTGTCTTCCCAGTCGAGTGTATAGAAGAAGCCGCCCTTGTCGTCGTCCCAACCGAGGGCGATCGACTGCGAGAACAGGCTCTTCGCCGCATCTGGCATCCACTCCTGCTTCTTGCCGCCAAGCACCCAGAGCTGGAGAAGGAGGCGCGCCCACTCCAGCCAATGACCAGGAGTAGTGCCTGCCGGGCGGAACATTTCGTTCGGATGATAGTAATCCTTGTCGAGGCCCCAATCGGTGGTGAAGTGCTCGGCAACGCGCCAACCGACGGAGCCGGCGGCTCGACGAATGACGAGATCAGCAATGCTTTCAGCCTTGGCGAGATAGTCGCGGTCGCCGGTTGCCTCGAAGGCCGCCATCAGCGCTTCGGTCAAATGCATGTTGGAGTTCTGGCCACGGTAGTTGCCGCCGTCGAGAGCCTGCCAGTCGGCGGTGAACTCTTCGGCAATGGCGCCGTGCTTGGCTTCCCAGAACTTGGTATTCAGGACCTCGGCAATATCGGCAAGCATGCCGTCGGCAAGCGGATGGCCGACCGTCTTGGCGGAGGACGCTGCGAGCAGGACGAAGGCGTGGCCATAACCCTGCTTGTTTGAATCGACGGGGCCCTTGTCATCGAGCGACCAGAAGTAACCGCCGTTCTTGGTGTCACGGTGATGGTTCCAGATGTACTGCATGCCATGATCCACGACGTCGGAGGCACCGGGACGGCCGAGCAGCGTGCCGATCGCAAAGCAATGAACGGCGCGTGAGGCTATGTGGATCGGACGGACCTGACCGGCGGCATTGAGCGGTTTGCCGGCATCGTCGAGATCGAAGAAGCCGCCTTTCGGGTTGACGGAGTTGTGCTGGAAGAAATCGAAAAGGCCGTTTGCCTGTGCGAGAAGCCAATTGCGGTGGTAGGCGCGGGTGGTCCAGTTTCCAAGCGCGGCGTCGCCGATTGCTAGTACCATGATACTCCTCCAATTTCGTGCACAAAGCCTTCGTAACCGCCTATATAGGGGTCGCCCGAGTCTGTCATCTGCCCAGCGCCGCAAAGGCGCCACATGATGGGCATATATTGACATAAAGATATCTTTATGTGATTTGACCAATTGGCCTGTAACGACGTCAAGGAGTCCGCCCGTGTTTGATACTCTGTTTAGTCCCGAAGGGACAAAGCGCGACGGTAGCGAAGTGTTTGCGGCGCTCAAGAAAGCTGCCAGTGAACGTATCCTCGTTCTTGACGGCGCCATGGGCACGCAGATCCAGGGGCTTGGCTTCGACGAAGACCATTTTCGTGGTGATCGCTTCATCGGTTGTGCCTGCCATCAGAAGGGCAACAACGACCTGCTGATCCTGACGCAGCCGGATGCGATCGAAGAGATCCATTACAAATACGCAAAGGCCGGCGCCGATATTCTGGAGACCAACACCTTTTCGTCGACCCGCATCGCACAGGCCGACTATGCGATGGAAGGCGAAGTCTATGCGCTTAACAAGGAGGGCGCCGAGATCGTGCGCCGCGCCGCGATCCGTGCTGAGCGCGAGGACGGCCGTCGTCGTTTCGTCGCCGGTGCCATCGGCCCGACGAACCGCACCGCGTCGATTTCGCCCGACGTCAACAATCCGGGCTTCCGCGCCGTCAGCTTCGACGACCTGCGCATCGCTTATGGCGAGCAGATCGACGGCCTGATCGATGGTGGCGCCGATATCATCCTCATCGAGACGATCTTCGACACCTTGAATGCGAAGGCCGCGATCTTTGCCTGCGAGGAGCGCTTCGAGGCGAAGGGCATCCGCCTGCCGGTCATGATCTCCGGCACGATCACCGATCTTTCCGGCCGTACCCTGTCCGGCCAGACGCCGTCGGCGTTCTGGAACTCGGTGCGGCACGCCAACCCGTTTACGATCGGCCTGAATTGCGCACTCGGCGCCAACGCCATGCGTCCGCACTTGCAGGAGCTGTCGGGCGTTGCCGATACCTTCATCTGCGCCTATCCGAATGCTGGCCTGCCGAACGAGTTCGGCCAGTATGACGAGACGCCGGAACTGATGGCGGCGCAGATCGACGAGTTTGCACGCGAAGGCCTCGTCAACATCGTTGGCGGCTGCTGCGGCTCGACGCCTGAACATATCAAGGCGATCGCTGAGGTGGTGGCGAAGTACAAGCCACGCCCGATTCCCGAGCATCGCCCCTTCATGTCGCTGTCGGGTCTCGAACCGTTCGAGCTGACCAAGGACATTCCCTTCGTCAACGTCGGTGAGCGCACCAACGTCACGGGCTCCGCCAAGTTCCGCAAGCTGATCACCAATGCCGACTACACGGCAGCGCTCGATGTGGCACGCGACCAAGTTGAAAACGGCGCGCAGATCATCGACATCAACATGGACGAGGGCTTGATCGATTCCGAAAAGGCGATGATCGAGTTTCTGAACCTGATCGCCGCCGAACCGGATATCGCTCGCGTGCCTGTGATGATCGACTCCTCGAAGTTCTCGATCATCGAGTCCGGCCTGAAGCGTGTCCAGGGTAAGCCGATCGTCAACTCGATCTCGCTCAAGGAAGGCGAAGAGAACTTCCTGGCGCAGGCGAAGCTGCTGCACGCTTATGGCGCGGCCGTCGTGGTCATGGCCTTCGATGAGACGGGGCAGGCAGACAGCTACGAGCGCAAGGTCGAGATCTGCACGCGCGCCTACAAGATCCTGACTGAAAAGGCGGGCTTCCCGCCTGAGGACATCATCTTCGATCCGAACGTCTTTGCTGTCGCGACCGGCATCGAGGAGCACAACAACTATGGCGTCGACTTCATCGAGGCGACGCGGACGATCCGTAAGACGATGCCGCTGGTGCATATTTCGGGCGGCGTCTCGAACCTGTCCTTCTCGTTCCGCGGCAACGAGCCGGTGCGCGAGGCGATGCACGCCGTGTTCCTTTACCACGCCATCCAGGCGGGGATGGACATGGGCATCGTCAATGCCGGTCAGCTGGCGGTCTATGACAATATCGACCCGGAGCTGCGCGAAGCCTGCGAAGACGTCGTGCTGAACCGCCGCGCCGACGCGACCGAGCGGCTGCTTGAAGTGGCAGAGCGTTATCGTGGTGCCGGCACCCGGGAAGCGAAGGTGCAGGATCTCACCTGGCGCGAATGGCCGGTCGCAAAGCGGCTGGAGCATGCGCTGGTCAACGGTATCACCGAATATATCGAAGCCGACACCGAGGAAGCCCGTCAGCAAGCGGAGCGGCCGTTGCATGTCATCGAAGGCCCGCTGATGGCCGGCATGAACGTGGTCGGCGATCTCTTCGGCTCCGGCAAGATGTTCCTGCCGCAGGTCGTCAAGTCGGCGCGCGTGATGAAACAGGCGGTCGCGGTACTCCTTCCCTACATGGAAGAGGAGAAGCGACTGAACGGCGGCGACGAGCGCAAGGCTGCCGGCAAGATCCTGATGGCGACCGTGAAGGGCGACGTCCACGATATCGGCAAGAACATCGTCGGTGTCGTTCTCGCCTGCAACAATTACGAGATCATCGATCTCGGTGTCATGGTGCCAGCAACGAAGATCCTCGAGACTGCCGTCGCCGAGCAGGTGGATGTCATCGGCCTCTCCGGCCTGATTACCCCGTCGCTCGACGAAATGGTGCATGTCGCCGCTGAAATGGAACGTCAGGGACTGGACCTGCCGCTCTTGATCGGTGGCGCGACGACCAGCCGTGTCCACACGGCAGTCAAGATCCACCCGGGCTACAACAAGGGCCAGACCGTCTATGTGACGGATGCCAGCCGCGCGGTCGGCGTCGTTTCCTCGCTGTTGTCACCTGAAGGTCGCGACGGTTATGTGGCCGACATCCGCGCCGAATATGCGAAGGTCGCTGCAGCGCACGCCCGCAGCGAGGCGGAGAAGGTGCGCCTGCCGCTGGCACGTGCCCGTGAAAATGCCGCTGCGGTCGACTGGGCGGCCTACAAGCCGACAAAGCCGAGCTTCCTCGGCACCAAGGTATTCGACGGCTACGATCTTGCCGAGATCGCCAAGTACATCGACTGGACGCCGTTCTTCCAGACCTGGGAGCTGCGTGGGCGGTTCCCGGCAATTCTCGAAGACGAAAAGCAGGGCGAGGCGGCTCGCGCGCTGTGGGCCGACGCGCAGGCCATGCTGAAGAAGATCATCGACGAGAAGTGGTTCAACCCGCGCGCCGTCATCGGCTTCTGGCCGGCGAACGCGGTCGGCGACGATATCCGGCTGTTCAAGGACGATAGCCGCAAGGAGGAGCTTGCCACCTTCTTTACGCTGCGCCAGCAGCTTTCGAAGCGCGATGGCCGGCCGAACGTCGCATTGTCGGACTTCGTGGCGCCAGCCGACAGCGGCATTCACGACTATGTCGGCGGCTTCGTCGTTTCAGCCGGTATCGAAGAGATCGCTATCGCGGAACGCTTCGAACGTGCGAACGACGACTATTCGTCGATCCTCCTGAAGGCGCTGGCCGATCGCTTCGCGGAGGCCTTTGCGGAATGCATGCACGAGCAGGTTCGTCGCGAATATTGGGGTTATGCCAAGGATGAGCATCTCTCCAACGAGCAGCTGATCAGCGAGGAATATGCCGGTATCCGTCCGGCGCCGGGCTATCCGGCGCAGCCCGATCACACCGAGAAGAAGACGCTGTTTGCTCTGCTCGATGCCGAAAAGGCTGCCGGCGTGCAGCTCACCGAGAGTTATGCGATGTGGCCGGGTTCGTCGGTCTCCGGCATCTACATCGGCCATCCCGAATCCTACTACTTCGGCGTCGCCAAGGTGGAGCGGGACCAGGTCGAGGACTACGCAGCCCGGAAGGGCATGGACGTAGCCGAGGTCGAACGTTGGCTTGGACCGGTCCTCAACTACGTACCGCGCAAGCGTGACGAGGAAATCGAGGACGCTGCCTGATCGGCGGCGTCTTCAGTATTTGATTCAAGGACCAGAGGGATTGATTTAGCTCTTGGTCGCAACGCACTGAATCTGAATCGAAAATCGCCTCAGGCGCTGGGTGTCAACTCGACAAGCAACGCCGTGGTGTCGTCGCTCTGCTTGTAGCGTGGATAGCGGAGCCCTTCGGGATCAATCTCGCGTTCGAAGCGCCGAAGTTCGTCGAGCATCGGCCGCAGACCCTTGGCGAGTGCAGTGCGCACCAAGCTTGTAGAATCATAGGTCGCGTAAAGGACCGCGAGGTCTGAAAAACCGTCGCTGCAGACGATGGCGTGCGCTTTGCCCCTGATATCCAGCCGCTCTGAAACCAGATGATCGGCCGCCTCCGGCACGAGGCCGAGGGTCCAGACGCCGCTTGCCGGCGTGTTCTGGCGCTCTCGGTGCTGGCGCAATAGGGCGAGCGTTTCGGAATTGCCGAGCGCGCCACCTTCCTTGGTAATGCCGCCCGTGCGTGCAATGTGCTTTCGCGCCTGGTTCTGTTCATACTCATAGGCACCGGGAATAGCCATGTGCATCGCTGCCGAGCCGTCTTCCTGCAACAGAAAGAGGCAGGAGTCGCCAAGGCCGACGAAGTGGAAACCGTCGCGCGTGTGGTGCAACATGGCAAAGGCGGTCAGCGGCCACGCGTAGCGCGGGACGCTCTCGTTGTGGGCTAAGAACTCCGTGCGGGCTGCCAGAGACAGGCTGCGAGCAATCTCCGAGACGCTGCTGTCACGGGTAATCCGATCCTGAAAGCCACGGGCGAAGTGCTGGGCGATCCAGGCGGCGTCGCTACCTCCCTCATCCATATATTGGCGATCGCCGAGGCCCGTCGCACCGTCGATTACGAAGGCGCAGGCGTCGTTATGGCCGAAGCTGTCGTCGTTCGGCTTTGCGGGATTGCCGGGATCGGAGATGGTGTCGAGGATAGTGATGCGACTTGTCATGGGTGCCATCAATAGACGGGCATTGCCGTCCATTCAATGCGACAAGGAATCACGACGGACCGATCGTCAGTTCGGCGACAAAATCATAGGCATCCCCGCGGTAGAGCGAGCGGGTGAATTCGACCGCGCGTCCCGAACCAAGGTATGAAATACGCTCGATCGACAGCCCTGCGGCGCCGACGGGAACGCCGAGAAGATGGGCATCGACCTCTTTCATGTTGGTCGCCGAAATTCTCTGCACCGCGCGGACGGGCCGGACCTGGCGACGCTCGAGCTCCTCATAGAGCGACGTTGTCACCACGAAAGGATCGGGCAGGAACTCGCCGGAAACACTGGCATTTTCGATGGCCAGCGGCTGGTCGTCGGCGATGCGCAATCGGCTGAGGCGTGAGACCCTGACATCGGTCGCGAGACCGAGAATCATCATTTCGTCGGGAGAGGGCGTGTGGATACCCTTGTGCAGCCATTCGGAGCGGGAGGTCATGCCGCGACGGGCCATATCCTCCGTAAAGGAGGTGAGCTGCGAGAGGCGCTGTTCGACCTTCGATACCGGCTTTGTCACGAAGGTGCCGGAACCGTGGCGGCGGATGAGCAACCCGTCCGCGACAAGCTCATCGATCGCTTTGCGCACGGTCACCCGGCTGACGGTCGCCAGTTCCGCGATGTCGCGCTCAGGCGGCAGGGCATCGCCATGACTGAGCGTGCCAGTGCGAATGGCATCTTCCAGCGTGCGGCGCAGCTTTACATAAAGCGGGCCTGTGCCGCCGGCTTGAAGACGTTCGGGGGAAAGGAGGCTTGCAAAATCGTCGGTCATGCCGCGCCTCTTCCTTCCTCGTGGAGAAACTTCACTGCGAGATCAATGGCGCCCTGCAGGACGTCGCCCTTCGGCTCACGCAGCAGGACAGCGTGACGTTCAGCAAGCCATGGACGATAGGCCTTTGCCAGTCCGCCCAACAGGCAGATCACCTCGCATTCCGGCCAGAGCAACGCATCCAGGCTCTCGCCGATCGAGGCTGCTGCGTTCTGCACGATCGCCGTCGCGACCGAGTCGCCCTTGGCAGCGGCCTCGAACACAACGGGCGCGTAGCGGGCGAAGTCATTCGGGCGGGAGACGTGGGCGAACTTGACGACGCGCTCAGGATCGTCGCCATATTCAGCCATGACGGTCTGGGTGACCGGGGAGGAGGGGCGCACCCCGTCATGGGCCAGCAAAGACTGCTCCAGCAGGTCCCGGCCGAGGCGAGCGCCACTGGCCTGGTCGCCGACGACGAATCCCCAGCCGCCAATGCCGTAGAGCTTTCCGTTGCGGCGCGCATTGTAGACCGAGCCCGTTCCGAACGCTCCAATCACACCGTCGGAATCGCCGAGCGCTCCTTGGAGTGCCGTCGTCGCATCTGTTACGACACGGCGCCGGGCAAAAGGCAGGGCACGCTCGATGCGTTCGGCATAGTCGCCCACATTCGCGCCGGCGACGCCGACGACGGCAGAGACGCTGGAAACGGTTTCAGAGGAAAGGCCGGCGTCATTCAACGCGTTTTCGGCTGACGCTACGATATTGAGCAGCGAGTTTTCGAGGTCGGACAGGATGTTCGACGGGCCGGCCGTGCCACGGCCCAGAATGCGCCCTGTCGCATCCGTGACTGCGGCGCGGCAGCTGGAGCCTCCGCCGTCAATGCCGATCGCAAGTTCTGTCATTGAACCACCAAATCCGCCCATTCCCCTTGTTTTCACTACAATACCAAAAAAATACCATTTACCAAGTCAAAAGCGTGGCGAAAAATCATCTTTTTATCTATCTGATTTTTATGAATAAAATTTTTTTGACGACTTTTCTGTCGTTCGAGTGTTAAAATCGGCTGGACAATTGGTATTTTTTTGGCCTTAATTCAACTCAAGGGAACAGCGCATCGAGCAGCGATAAACGGCAGGATAGAGATAAGCCGGGTCACTCGATGAAATGCAGATCCGGCCGTAGCGACACCGTCGCTCTCGATCCGTTCATTTGCCGTCAGCTTTCCCTTTCATGGCTGCGCCGGATCGGTTTCTTGTTCGGGTGCGCCGTCTGGTCGACAGGTGTTATCTGTCGCGCCGATTTTGAGCTTTCGGGCCGGCAGCTGCTGACGGCCCTCGAGTGGCGTTGCGTGTCACCTCATGCACGCGAACGCTGGTTTCAGGTCAGGAACAGCGCCTCACCGGCGCATAAAACAGGAGAGGGAAATGAAGAACACCGCACTTAGAGGCTTCCTGCTGGCGTCCAGCCTGCTGACATCAGTGGGCTTTGCTCATGCCGCCGACGTTACGCTGACGGTCGAGAGCTGGCGTAACGACGACCTGCAGATCTGGCAGGAAAAGATTATCCCGGCGTTCGAAGCCAAGAACCCCGGCATCAAGATCGTCTTCTCGCCGACCGCGCCGACCGAGTACAACGCTTCGCTGAACGCCAAGCTCGATGCCGGCTCCGCCGGTGATATCATCACCTGCCGGCCGTTCGACCCTTCGCTCGGAATCTTTGATAAGAAGCAGCTCGCCGATCTGACGAGCCTGCCGGGCATGGAGAACTTCTCGCCCGTCGCCAAGGCCGCCTGGACAACCGATGACGGCAAGTCCACCTTCTGTGTGCCGATGGCCTCGGTCATCCATGGCTTCATTTACAACAAGGATGCCTTCGACAAGCTCGGCATCTCCGTTCCGAAGACCGAAGAGGAATTCTTCGCCGCCCTCGACAAGATCAAGGCGGACGGCACCTACATTCCGCTCGCCATGGGCACGAAGGATCTCTGGGAAGCCGCAACCATGGGCTACCAGAACGTCGGTCCGAACTACTGGAAGGGCGAAGACGGTCGTCTGGCGCTGATCTCAGGCAAGCAGAAGCTGACCGATCCGGAATGGGTCCAGCCTTTCGAACAAATCGCCAAGTGGAAGCCCTATCTCGGTGACGGTTTCGAAGCCCAGACCTATTCGGACAGCCAGAACCTCTTTACGCTCGGCCGCGCCGCCATCTACCCGGCCGGTTCCTGGGAAATCTCGCTGTTCAACAGCCAGGCCCAGTTCAAGATGGGCGCTTTCCCGCCGCCGGTTCCGAAAGCTGGCGACCAGGGCTACATCTCCGACCATCCGGATATCGCTGTCGGCCTGAACGCCAAGAGCACCCATGCCGAGGAAGCCAAGAAGTTCCTCACCTGGGTCGCCTCGCCGGAATTCGCCGAAATCTACGCCAACTCGTTGCCGGGCTTCTTCAGCCTGAACTCGACGCCGGTGAAGATGGCTGATCCGCTGGCCCAGGAATTCGTTTCCTGGCGCGGCCCGTTCAAGTCGACGATCCGCTCGACGTACCAGATTCTGTCGCGTGGTACGCCGAACCTCGAAAACGAAACCTGGGTTGCTTCGGCGAACGTCGTCAACGGCACCGTGACGCCAGCCGATGCCGCCAAGAAGCTGCAGGACGGCCTCGACAGCTGGTTCAAGCCTGCCAAGTGATTGAGATGTGAGGGGCGGCGTTAGCCGTCCCTCATTCCGGCTCAAAGCCAATTTCGTATCCGCTCTTTTTCTCCCCGCCGCCTTCGAAAGCCGAAGGGCGGGGAGATGACTAGAGGGAAAGGGCGTTCTGCCCGTTGTGTCAGACGCGCTGCGCCATAGGTGCAGCTAAGAAGAACAGGCAAAAGCCATGAGCGTAGCCGAATCCGCTGTCGATGTTGTTCCCATTAAGCGCCCTGTGCGCTGGCACGTCGGCGTCTTTCTCTTCCCGGCATTTGTCGTTTATTCGGCGATCATGATCCTGCCGCTGATCGAAACGCTGAGGCTTTCGTTCTACAACACTGTCGACGGCGCGCCTGTCTTCGTCGGGCTCGCGAACTACAAGGTGTTGTTTGGCGATGCGCGCTGGGCACACGACTTCTGGAACGCGCTGGTCAACAACTTCATATTCTTCGTCATTCACATGTGCGTGCAGAACCCGATCGGCATCGCGCTGGCGGCGCTGCTGTCGACGCCACGGCTGCGGTTCGTCGCGTTCTACCGCACCGCAATCTTCCTGCCGACGCTGCTTTCCTTCGTGATCGTCGGCTTCATCTGGAAGCTCATCCTTTCGCCGATCTGGGGCGTTGCCCCGTGGCTGATGAGCCTTGTCGGCATGAAGAGCCTGTTCGCGCCGTGGCTAGGGCAGTCCGGGTCGGCGCTGATTGCCGTGTCGCTGATCTCGAATTGGCAGTACATCGGCATTCCGATGATGCTGATTTACGCTGCGCTGCTCAGTATCCCGGAAGAGGTGATCGAAGCTGCCGAATGCGACGGCATCACCGGCTGGGCTCAGTTCTGGAAGATCAAGCTACCGCTCATCCTGCCCGCCATAGGCATCATCTCGATCCTGACTTTTGTCGGCAACTTCAACGCCTTCGACCTGATCTACACCGTGCAGGGCGCACTTGCCGGGCCTGATATGTCGACCGACATCCTGGGTACGCTCCTCTACCGCACCTTCTTCGGTTTCCAGCTTCAGCTTGGCGACCGCTCGATGGGCGCCACGATCGCGACGGTGATGTTCCTGATCATCCTCGCCGGCGTGTCGTTCTACCTTTTTGCCATCCAGCGGCGCATGCGCCGGTACCAGTTCTGAGGAGTGTGCCATGTCCAACAGAGCACGCACATCCCCCATCCGCACCAGCTTCGTCCACCTGGCGCTCATCGGCTATACGCTGGTTGCCATCTTTCCGGTGTTCCTGACGATCATCAACTCGTTCAAAGACCGTAACGCGATCTTCCGCTCGCCGCTGCAGGTGCCGACGCCCTCGACCTTCAGTCTTGTCGGGTATCGAACAGTGCTGGGGCAGGGTGATTTCGCCACTTACTTCCAGAACAGCTTCATCGTCACCATCGTTTCGATCGCGCTGGTGCTGCTCTTCGGCGCGATGGCCGCCTTCGCGCTCTCCGAATACCGTTTCCGTGGCAACACGTTGACCGGCCTCTATATGGCGATCGGCATCATGATCCCGATCCGCCTTGGTACGGTCGCAATCCTGCAGGGCATGGTGGCCGCCGGTCTCGTGAACACGCTGACGGCGCTGATCCTCGTCTACACTGCGCAGGGCATTCCGCTGGCGATCTTCATCCTGTCGGAATTCATGCGGACCGTCTCCGACGACCTCAAGAATGCCGGCCGCATCGATGGGCTGTCGGAATATGCGATCTTCTTCCGGCTCGTCATCCCGTTGGTGCGCCCGGCAATGGCTACGGTTGCAGTCTTCACGATGATCCCGATCTGGAACGATCTCTGGTTCCCGCTGATCCTGGCGCCCGCTGAGGCGACGAAGACCGTCACCCTCGGGTCGCAGATTTTCATTGGGCAATTCGTGACCAATTGGAACGCCGTGCTTGCCGCGCTTTCGCTGGCGATCCTGCCGATCCTCGTTCTCTACGTCATCTTCTCGCGGCAGCTCATCCGCGGCATCACTTCGGGAGCGGTCAAGTGAGTTCGACGACCAAGCCAATCCGCGTTCTCGTCGCCGGCCTCGGCAACATGGGACGCAGCCATGCGCTGGCCTATCACAACAATCCCGGTTTCGAGATTGTCGGGCTGGTCAATCGCTCGACGCCTGATCTGCCGGAGGAACTACGGGGCTACAAGATCTATTCGGATTTCAAGGCCGCTCTTGCCGAGCCGAAACCGGATCTCTGTGCGGTCTGCACCTATTCGGACACGCATGCGGACTATGCGGTCGCTGCCTTCGAGGCTGGTTGCGACGTTTTCGTCGAGAAGCCGCTCGCAACAACCGTTGCGGATGCGGAGCGCGTCGTGGTGGCGGCGAAGAAGGCCGGCCGGAAATTGGTGATCGGCTATATCCTTCGCCACCATCCATCCTGGATGCGGCTGATCGAAGAGGCGCGCAAGCTCGGTGGGCCGTATGTGTTCCGCATGAATCTCAATCAGCAGTCCAGCGGTCCGACCTGGGAAACACATAAGTCGTTGATGCAGACGACCTCTCCGATCGTCGATTGCGGTGTGCATTATGTCGACGTCATGTGCCAGATCACGGACGCTAAACCGGTGGAAGTGCGCGGCATGGGACTGCGTCTATCGGACGAAATCGCGCCCGATATGTATAATTACGGCCAGCTCCAGGTGCTTTTCGAGGATGGTTCAGTCGGCTGGTACGAGGCCGGCTGGGGCCCGATGATCTCCGAGACGGCGTTTTTCGTGAAGGACATCATGTCGCCGAAGGGATCGGTCTCGATCGTGATGGATCCGAACGCCAAGTCCGACGATATCGACGCTCACACCAAGACTTCAGTCATTCGCCTGCACACGGCGGAGACAGGAACCGACGGCAAGTTCATACGGCCGGACCAGGACATGACGATGGCGGGAGAACCAGGCCATCAGGAACTCTGCGACCGCGAGCAGGCCTTCATGCTGAAGGCCATTCGCGAGGATATCGACCTTAACCGCCACATGGCAGACGCCGTCGCTTCGCTGCGCATCTGCCTCGCCGCCGACGAAAGCGTGCGTACCGGCCAAGCCGTCAAGCTCCAAGAGCCGGTCAAACTGTAAGGATTACGACTAGTGGGATCGCTTCAACTCAAATCCATCCGCAAGACCTACGGCACGCATGAGGTGCTGAAGGGCATCGACCTAGAGGTCAAGGACGGCGAGTTCGTCATTTTTGTCGGACCTTCGGGCTGCGGCAAGTCAACCCTCCTGCGCAGCATTGCGGGATTGGAGGATGTCACCTCGGGCGCCGTTTTCATCAATGGCAAGGAAGAGACGCTGACGCCTCCCGCCAAGCGTGGCATCGCGATGGTGTTCCAATCCTATGCGCTCTACCCGCACCTGACGGTCAAGGACAACATGGGCCTCGGCTTGAAGCAGGCCGGCACGCCGAAAAATGAGATCGACAAGCGGGTGACCAAGGCGTCCTCGATGCTGTCGCTTGAGCCTTATCTGGCGCGGCGCCCGGCGGAGCTTTCCGGTGGTCAGCGCCAGCGCGTCGCTATTGGCCGCGCGATCGTGCGCGAGCCGGCGCTCTTCCTCTTCGATGAGCCGTTGTCGAACCTCGACGCAGCCTTGCGCGTTCAGACGCGTCTTGAGATCGCGCGCCTGCACCGCAGCCTCAAGGCGACGATGATCTACGTCACCCACGACCAGGTCGAGGCGATGACGCTTGCCGACAAGATCGTGGTGTTGAATGCCGGTGCGATCGAGCAGGTCGGCTCGCCAATGGAGCTCTACAACCGCCCTGCAAACACCTTCGTTGCGGGCTTCATCGGTTCGCCGATGATGAACTTCATTCCGGGTGACAAGGTTAGCGATGCCGCGGCAAAGACTGTTGGCGTGCGCCCAGAGCACTTGACCCTTTCGCGCGAGCAGGGCACGTGGCGGGCGAAGGTCGTCCACGTCGAACATCTCGGCGCGGACACGATCATCTATCTCGAATCCGAGCAGTGCGGCCTGATCACCGCGCGCCTTTTCGGTGAGCATCAGTACGAGCCCGACGAGATCGTCTATGCGACGCCGGACATGGCCCACATGCATCGGTTCGATGCCAATGACAAGGCGATCCGCTAGAGCCCAACGTCAAACTGAAAGCCCCGCCAGAGCGGGCCCGCCAGAGCGGGGCTTTCCATTTCTATCGATCAGCCAAGAACAGGGCGCATGAAGCTGCGCTCGTAGCTGATGATGCTGCGATTTCGTTTGTCGAACGCGGCCTGGCATTCGGGTTCGCTTGCCATGCGCGTGCGATAGTCTTCGTAGGCCGCGAGGCTCGGAAACGAAAACAGCGCAATGGCAATGTTGTTCGCGCCCTCGGACGGCAGGAAATAGCCGTGATGCGTGCCTCCCATTCGATTGACGATCGGAATCCAGAGGCGCGCATACTCCTCGAATTCGGCCACCTTGTGTGGGTCGATCGTGTAACGCAGATAGCAGGTAATCATTGAAGCGTTTCTTTGAAGCAAAGCCGGACGGCGGCCACACGCCTCCGACAGCTAGGCGGCGAGGCGCTCGGCGAGTTCCTCGATGCCGACGTCTGCCTCGACGCTGTCTCCCTTGGCGATCAGATAGAGCCCTAGCACGAAGGCGAGGGCGGCGATGAAGAGCAGGTAGTAGGCATGAGCCATCGGATTGATTGGCAGCAGCGATGCGACTGCAAGAGGCGTCAGGCCGCCGAAAATCGCGTAGGAGACGTTGTAGGAGAAGGAGAGGCCGCTAAAGCGAACGCGGGCCGGGAAGGCGCGGACCATTACGTAGGGCACAGCTCCAACCATACCGACCGATAGCCCCATGATCGCATAGAGCACGAAAAGAACGGTCAGCGAAACGGCGGCATAACTGTAGAACGCGAAGGTCGCAGCACCAAAGAAGATACTTGAGACAACGAAGAAGCGGCCTGAGCCAACGCGATCGACGATCGCGCCGGCGGCGGCAGTTCCGAAGATCAGGAACAGCGTGCCGAAACTGGTGGCGGCAAGCGACTGCTGCGCGGTGTAGCCATAGAGCTTCTGCAGGAAGGTTGCCGTCATCAGTGTTGTCACGACGATGCCGGCCGACAGGATCCAAGTCAGCAGCATGGAGATGATGACGCCACGCGGGTAGTCGCGCAGCACGGCCTTCAGCGGCAGTTCCGGCGCAAGCGAGCGGGCCTGTTTCATTTCTGCGAAGACGGGCGTCTCCTGCAGCCAGCGGCGGAGGTAGACGGCAACGAGGCCGAAGATGCCGCCGAGGAAGAACGGGATGCGCCATGCATAGGCGACGACATCATCTTGCGTGAAGACGGAGTTGATGATCGTCGCGATGAAGGATCCGAGCAGGATGCCGAGGGTCAGGCCGGAGCAGAGGAAGCCGCAGGCAAAGCCGACGCGGCGGAAGGGGACGTGTTCGGCCACGAAGGTCCAGGCGCCGGGAACTTCACCGCCGATCGCCGCGCCTTGCAGGATGCGCATGAGCACGAGGAGGATTGGAGCGGCAACGCCGATGGTAGCATAGGTCGGCATCGCCGCCATGCCGAGCGTTGAGAGCGCCATCAGCAGGATCGAGAAAGCAAAAACGCGCTTGCGGCCAAAGAGGTCGCCGAAATGGGCGAGGACGATGCCACCGAGCGGGCGAACCAGATAGCCGGCGGCAAAGATCCCGAAGGTCTGGATGGTCACCAGCCACTCCGGCATATCGGGCGGAAAGAACAGCTTGCCGATCACCGCCGCGAAGAAGACGAAGATGATGAAGTCGTAGAACTCAAGCGCACCGCCGAGGGCCGAGAGGCCAAGGGTGCGGAAATCCTGCGCGGTGAGGTGGCGGGGCGGTACGGCTGTTGTGGTAGGGGACATGATGCTGACTTTGCTGAATAAAAATGCTTCAGCCGTCGTTACGCATCGAGGTCGCACTTTCAAGCAATTTCCGGCGCCGCAGAGTGGGGCGCCGGAAATGCGGAGGCAAGTGTGGCAAAGCCGCAAACGTGAGCGCAGCGCTGCCGCGATCAATCGCGGATGACGAGGAGGTCGGCTGCCATGAAGCGAAGCGTGACGGTCTCGCCAGCAGCCGGTGGGGTCACGCCCGGGCTGTTGAACATGTCGAAGGAAATGACATTGCCGCCGACATTCATGCGCGTGCGGATGACCGAACCGAGGAAGTGGGCGGATACGACCTGACCGGTCAGCTTCGTGTCGCATGGCGCGCTCTCGGCCAGCGATCCTGCCTCCGGACGCAGCGCCAGCGAGACTGTATCGCCAGCCTTGAAGGCGGCGACGGACTGCTTCAACGTCACGCCCTGGTCACCGATCTGGATGCGGTTGGCCGAGGGGTCGACAACCTTCGCTTCGATCATGTTGAGCGTGCCGACGAAGGAGGCGACGAAGCGCGTAGCCGGTGTGTTGTAGATTTCGAACGGCGTGCCGATCTGGTCGGCGCGGCCGGCGTTCATGACGACGATGCGGTCGGAGATCGAGAGAGCTTCTTCCTGGTCGTGCGTCACGAAGACGGTGGTGATGCCGAGCTTCTGCTGGATGGCGCGGATTTCCTCGCGCAGCGACACGCGGATCTTGGCGTCGAGGGCAGACAGCGGCTCGTCGAGCAGCAGGACCTGGGGGCGGACCGCCAGCGCACGGGCAAGCGCCACGCGCTGCTGCTGGCCGCCGGAGAGCTGATAGGGATAGCGATCCGCGAGGTGGTCGAGCTTGATCAGCCCAAGCATATCCTTGACGCGAGCGTCAATCTCGGTGGCCTGCGTGCCGGCGACCTTGAGGCCGAAGGCGACATTGTCGTGTACGGTCATGTTGGGAAACAGCGCGTAGGCCTGGAAGACCATGCCGATGTTGCGCTTGTTCGGCTTGAGATTGTTTTGCTCCTTGCCGCCGATGGCGATGCGACCGGCCGAGGGTGTTTCGAAGCCCGCGATCATGCGCAGGACAGTCGTCTTGCCGCAGCCCGACGGGCCAAGGAAAGAGATGAATTCACCCTTCTCGATCTGCATGTTGAAGTCATGCACGACCTGCGTGTTGCCGAAGGATTTCTTGAGGTTTGCGAGTTCGAGAAAGGCCATGAAAACCAGATACCTTACGACTTAGCCGGAGCGGCTTTGTGGAAGCGGGAGACGAGTTGCAGCAGGCCCATGCTGAGCCAGGTAATCGAGAAGGCGATGACCGCCAGGGCCGACGGCTCATAGGCGCGGTTGGCGCCAACCAGCTGCAGGTAAGGCCCGAAGGCCGGACGATTGAGGAGCGCGGCCATGGTGAATTCGCCCATGACGATCGCGAGCGTGATGAAGGCGCCCGAGAGTACGCCGCTCATGACGTTCGGAAAAATGCACTTGAACAGGATCGTCGCCCAGCCGGCGCCAAGGCTTTCCGCAGCTTCCGTCAAGGTGCGGACATCGATGGCACGCATGGCGGTGTCGACGGCGCGATACATGTAGGGCAGGGACAGCGTTATGTATGAAAGGACGAGCAGGATGTTCGTACCCGTGGTCGATCCCGTCAGCGGCAGGATCGAGGACGAGTTGTACATTCTGAGATAACCGAAGACGATCACGATTGCCGGGATGACGAGCGGCAGCAGCGTGATGAACTCGACGATCGGACGGATCTGCGGCAGGCGCAGGCGCACCCAATACGCCGTAGGCACCACGAGCAGCATGCCAAAGACGATCGTCAGAAGCGCCATCAGCATCGAATAACCGAAGGTTTCGCGGAACTGCGCCTCGGAAAAAACCGAAGCGTAGGCGTCAAAACTGTAGGCGCCGCGGCGCATGCGCAGCGAGAATTCAACGGTGGCGATGAGCGGCAGGACGAAGTAGATCGCGCCGAATCCGATCGATATCCAGGCTCCAAGGCGTGAAGTCTTCATTTTTGCCACCGTTCAGCGCGCATGCGCAGCATGATGTATAGGAGGTTGGACAGGCCGGTGATGACGATCATGCCGAGTGCCAGCGCATAGCCGAGGTTGGCGTTATGAAGCACGTCGCCGCGGATCTGTGCGTAGAGCAGGATCGGGACGATATTCAGCGAACTTCCCGTCAGCGCATAGGCTGTGGCGATCGCGCCGAAAGCGTTGGCAAAGAGCAGGAGTGTCGTGCCCATCAGGCTCGGCCAGAGAATTGGGAACGCGACCATGCGCCAGTATTGGCCGTTGGTGGCGCCGAGAATGAGCGCGGCTTCCTTCCACTCCTTTTTCATGCCGTCGAGCGCCGGCGTCAGGATCAGTACCATCAGTGGGATCTGGAAGTACATGTAGGTGAGCGTGAGCCCGAAGAAGCTCAAGAGGTTGAAACCGGTGGAATAGAGATTGAAGCCCAGCCAGTCGCGCATCAAGACGGTCACGAGACCCGTGCGTCCGAGCGTGGCGAGAAAAGCGAAGGCGAGCGGTACGCCCGCGAAATTCGAGGCAACGCCGGAAAAGGTCAGGAGGCCCGAACGAACCCAGGTCGGGAGCCCGCCGAGCACCACAGCCCAGGCAAGAAGGGAGCCGATCACCGCGCCACCGAGGGCTGAAACCACCGACACCTTGATACTGATCCAGTAGGCACTGAGGATCGACGGCGTGAACAGGTCGGCAATGTTCTTGAGGGTGAGTTCGCCTTCCGGGGTCAGGAATGCGCCGGCGACCAGATAAAGCGTCGGTATGATCAGGAACATCGCAGCGAAGATCATGAAGGGCGCGATGCCGAGCCAGTCTACGATCCTGTCGCGGTTTATCATGGGCGTGGCCGTAGCCACGGATGTTGAAACAGTGCTCATAGACGACGGCCTTATCGGGGCAATGAAAAATGAGACCTCTCCGCCCACAGAGGCGGAGAGGTCTTGCGTCAGAGATTACTTGACGTTGGCGCCAACGACGCTGTCCCACTTCGTCGTGATGGCGGCCTTGCCGGCAGCCTGTTCGTCGAGGGTGGGGAACACGGCCTTTTCGTAAGCAGCGGCCGGCGGCAGCTTGTCGAGGAGCTCCTGGGGGACCTTCTTGTTCTTCGCCAGATCGTTGAAGCGGATCGGGTGGCAATAGCCCTTCAGCCAGCCGAGCTGACCTTCGTCGGAGTAGAGGTATTCCATCCAGAGCTTTGCAGCGTTCGGGTGCGGAGCGAAGGCCGAGATCGCCTGAACGTAGACGCCAGCGACAACGCCCGAAGCCGGAACGACGACTTCAGCTGGTGGGTTGCCCTTGAGGGTATCGCGCCAGGAGAGACCATTGTAGTCCCAGGCAACGACGATGGGGGTCGAGCCCTGAGCGAGCGAAGCGGACTTGCCGATCACAGGAACGAGGTTTCCAGCCTTGTTGAGCTCGGCGAAATACGCGAGACCAGCTTCGCCAGCCTTGGTCGCGTCCTTTTCACCAGCTGCGATGCCGGCTGCGTAGACGGCCTGGACAGCCTGGTTAGAAGCGCGCGGGTCGCCAGCGAGCGCGATGCTGTTGGCGTAGTCGGACTTCTTCAGGTCGGCCCAGTCCTTCGGAACGTCCTTGACGATGTCGGTGTTCACGACGAAGGAGAGAACGCCGTAATAGTCGCCGTACCAGAAGCCATCGGCATCCTTGGCGCTGTCAGGAATGGAATCCCAGGTCGACACCTTGTAGGGCTGGATCAGGCCATCGGCCTTTGCGGAGGGGCCGAAGGAAAGACCGACGTCGATAACGTCAGGAGCCTGCGGTCCGGTGTTGCCCTTGTTGGCCTTGATGGCTTCGATCTCGTCGCCCGAGCCCGCGTCGGGGTTCAGTTCGTTGACTTCGAGGCCGTACTTGGCCTTGAAGCCGGCGATGACGTCGCCGTAGCCGCACCAGTCGTGCGGAAGCGCGATGGTCGTCAGCGTGCCTTCCTTCTTGGCGGCAGCGATAAGTTCAGCGCTTGGTTCAGCAGCTGCGATTGCAGTCGAAGCAACAACAATTGCAGTAGAAAGCGAAAGCATTTTCGAAATATTAGAGATCACTGTTGTTCTCCTTCGGGTTTTCAGTGTCCGACGATGCTGTTACTTACGTTACGTGAAGCTTTCGTGACAGTTTCATGACCTTCTTTTTTCTTTGTATAGCAGGCAGTTGGCGGCGATGTTTCATTTACGACACATTATTCGCTCAAGCGCCGAACGTCATCTCACTGTCGTATTTTCCCTCCTAACTGAGTTTGCGGAATAGCCTGGTCTGTTCGAACAGGCCCTCCAGGGTTTTCATGCGTTCTTTCGTCTCATCCCAGGTCGAGCTTTGAACGGCCTCGATCAGGGCTTCTACGATGAAGAGAGTGACGACGGACGTGTCCCAGGCCGATGGCGCCTCGATCTGCACACGGAACGTGTGACGCGCGAGCTTGGCGGCGGGCGATCCCCACTGATCGGTAAAGACGACGATCTCCGCGCCGCTTTTTCGGGCAGCGGTCGCGAGGCTGACCATTTCCTGCTCGTAGCGACGGATATCGAAGATGACCAGGAGGTCGCCGGGATTCATATTGAGTACGTATTGCGGCCAGCTGCTCGAGTTTGATGAGAGCAAAGCAGTGTTCGGACGAATGACTTGCATATGTGTAAAGAAGTATTCGGCCAGCGCGCCGGTGATGCGCCCGCCCACGAAATAGAGGCCGCGTTTGCGATCCGAGAGGAGCGAGGCGACGCTGTCGAACGTCGCCGTGTCGAGCGCGCTCAGCGTCTGGCGAAGATTGCCAATGATCGCGTCGGCAAAGCGATTGAGAATATGCGTGCCCGGCGCGTTGGAGGCCCATCGATCATGCTTGGCGATGGGGTTCGAGATTGTCGCTTCGACCTCCTGGTGGAGGTGCGCCTGGAAGTCGGGATAGCCCTTGAAGCCGAGCTTCTGCACCATGCGTACGACCGTTGGCGTCGATACGCCGGCGTTCTCCGCAATCGTCGTGATACTCCCCAATCCTGAGACTGGGTAGTTGTCCAGCAGGCTCTCGGCCAATTGCTTTTCGGCCCGCGTAAGCATGCCAAAATGCGAATGGATTACGTCCGAAACTGTCTTCGACGCAGCGCTCACGCGTTCTTGCTCCCCGGGATTGGTCTTGTGCCACTTTCCCACTGAAAGTTAACAACGCTGTCACAATCCATGTCAACTGCTGTCATGAAAAGAAATTTTCAGTCGCGCTTGACAGTCGGCAAAACCTGAAGAATTCTTTTCTTATACATTCTTTAATTAATGATCGGGATGCGCCTGTGGTGCCTGCTCAGTTCAAGGTCCTAAGTGAAGCGGAAGGCGACTGCGTTACCGTTGAGCGGCCGAATGGCGAGAGCCCGCTGCTGGTGATCTGCGAGCATGCGTCGCGTTTGATGCCCGAGCGATACGGTACCCTCGGTCTCTCCCGTGAGGCTCTGGAAAGCCATATCGCATGGGACCCTGGCGCATTGGCAGTCGCCCGCGGGATTTCCGAGGCGCTCGACGCCACGCTCGTCTACCAGCGATTTTCGCGATTGATTTACGATTGCAACAGGCCGCCGGAGTCAGCCGGCGCCATGCCCGAGAAGAGTGAAGTCTATGAAATTCCGGGCAATGCCGATCTCAGCGCGGAAGAACGCCTCGCGCGCACCGAAGCATTGTATATTCCTTTTCACGACGCCATTCGCGCACTGATTCGCGATCGCAGGGCGAGGGGGCAGGAGACGGTGATTGCGACGGTCCACAGCTTCACTCCTGTTTACCACGGCAAGACACGTGCCGTGGAAATTGGTATATTGCATGACGAAGACAGCCGCTTTGCCGACAGCGTGTTGAACGCCGCATCGACCGGCTCGCCTCTCTATAAAATCGAACGTAACGAGCCCTACGGCCCCGTTGATGGCGTGACCCACACGCTCATCCTGCACGGGCTTTCGAACGGGCTGCGCAATGTAATGATCGAGGTCCGCAACGACCTCATCTCAGATGAAGACGGCCAAGGGGTCATGGCCGGCTATCTGACGAGGCTTCTCCGGCAAAGCCTGGACGCCTGACAACGAAGAAAAAGACCCCAGGGAGCAGTCTAACTGCGATCCGCCCGTAGGCGAAAACGTCACGGGCACTTTGGCACTGGATGATCACTCGCAATCCCGCGGCTGATCGCTAACAGGGGGAAGTCATGTCCGACTACACGGATCACGACAAGAAGCAGGACACGCATATCCTGCACTCCATGGGCTATGCCCAGGAGTTAGAGCGGAGGCTGAGCGCGTTCTCGAATTTTGCCGTCTCGTTCTCTATTATCTGCATTCTTTCCGGCGGTATCAACTCGCTGGCGCAAGCGACTTCCGGCGCCGGCGGCGCGGCCATCGGCATCGGCTGGCCGGTTGGTTGCTTCGTTTCGCTGGTGTTCGCCGTCGCGATGGCGCAGATCAGCTCGGCCTATCCGACCGCGGGTGGCCTCTACCACTGGGGTTCGATCCTCGGCAACCGCTTCACCGGCTGGCTGACCGCCTGGTTCAACCTGCTCGGCCTCGTCACCGTTCTCGGCGCGATCAACGTCGGCACCTACTATTTCTTCATGGGCTCCCTTGGGACGAGCTACTTCGGCCTGACGGACACGACGACCGTTCGTATCGTTTTCCTGGTCGTCATCACCGGCGCACAGGCGCTCGTGAACCACATGGGTATCGGCCTGACGGCGAAGCTCACGGACTTTTCCGGTTATCTCATTTTCGCGACGGCGATCGCGCTCGCAGTGGTGTGCCTGTTGGCGGCTCCGTCCTACGAGTTCGGCCGTCTTTTCACCTTTGCCAACTATTCCGGCGAAGCCGGCGGCAACGTGTGGCCGGAGACTTCGGGCGCTTGGGTATTCCTGCTCGGTCTTCTGCTGCCGATTTACACAATCACCGGCTATGACGCTTCGGCCCATACGTCGGAGGAGACGGTCAAGGCAGCTCATTCCGTTCCGCGCGGCATGGTCTCCTCCGTTCTGTGGTCCGCGCTTTTCGGCTACATCATGCTTTGCGCCTTCGTGTTGATGCTGCCGAACATGGAAGAGGCGGCGAAGCAAGGCTGGAACGTGTTCTTCTGGGCGATGGACAGCCAGGTCAATGTCGTCGTCAAGGATGTGCTCTACTTTGCCATCTTCGTCAGCCAGTGGCTGTGCGGCCTTGCGACCGTCACCTCGGTTTCGCGCATGATCTTCGCCTTCTCGCGCGACGGCGGTCTGCCGGCCTCCAAGGCACTCGCCAAGGTCAGCCCGAAGTTCCGCACGCCGGTCGCGGCCATCTGGACTGGCTCGATCCTCGCGGTCCTGTTCGTCTGGGGCTCGTCGCTCGTTTCGATCGGCGAAACGCCGGTTTACACGATCGTCGTGTCGTGCACGGTTATCTTCCTGTTCTTCTCCTTCGCGATCCCGATCACCCTCGGCCTCCTCGCCTGGGGTTCGTCGAAGTGGGACAAGATGGGTCCGTGGAACCTCGGCGAAGGCATGTTCAAGCTGTTCGCGATTCTTTCGATCCTGGCGATGGTGCTGATCTTCGTCCTCGGCATCCAGCCGCCGAATGATTGGGCTCTCTACATCACCGTCGGCTTCCTCGTACTGACTGCGATCATCTGGTTCGGCTTTGAAAACCGCCGCTTCAAGGGCCCGCCGATCGGTGAGGAAGTTGCGCGCCGTCAGGCGGAGATTGCTGCTGCCGAAAAGGCAGTTGGCGAACGCTGAGGCTTCGACTTCCCTCTCAAACCGCGGGGCCGCGATGGCGGCCCCGTTTAACGGCTCAACGAAAACGCATCAGATGCGGCGCGCCCGTTTGACGGCATGCCCTTTCGTTGACCCGATTTTTTCAGTTCCAGGTTCAGGCGGATTCAATATGAGCATCTATACTCTCGACGATCTCAAGCAGGATGTTGCCGACGGGCGCATCGACACGGTTCTGGCATGCCAGGTGGATATGCAGGGCCGCTTGATGGGCAAGCGTTTCCAGGCCGAATACTTCCTCGAGAGCGCATGGAAGGAAACGCACAGCTGCAACTATCTCGTCGCCACCGACATGGAGATGGAAACCGTCTCCGGTTACAAGGCGACGAGTTGGGAAAAGGGTTATGGCGACTACACGATGAAGCCCGACCTTTCGACGCTGCGGCGGATTCCATGGCTTGAAGGTACGGCGCTCGTGCTGTGCGATCTGCTCGACCACCATTCCCACGAAGAGGTGCCGCATTCGCCGCGCGCGATCCTGAAGAAGCAGGTCAAGCGTCTGGAAGACATGGGCATGAAGGCCTTTATGGCCTCGGAGCTCGAATTTTTCCTGTTCGACCAGACCTACGACTCCGCGCACGCAGCCGGTTATCGCAACCTGAAGCTCGCCAGCGCCTATAACGAGGACTACCACATCTTCCAGACGACCAAGGAAGAAGAGGTTATGCGGGCAATCCGCACGGGGCTTCAGGGGGCCGGCATTCCGGTCGAGAACTCGAAGGGTGAAGCATCCGCCGGGCAGGAGGAAATCAATGTCCGGTACGCCGATGCGCTGACGATGGCGGACCGCCATGCCATCATCAAGAACGGCTGCAAGGAGATCGCCTGGTCGAAGGGCAAGGCAATCACTTTCCTCGCCAAGTGGCACTATAATGCCGCCGGTAGCTCGTCACATATCCATCAGTCGCTCTGGAGCGTGGACGGCAAGACGCCGCTTTTCCATGACGAGAAGGGCAAGTACGGCATGTCGCCGCTAATGGAAAACTACATCGCCGGCCTGCTCTCGCACGCGAGCGAGATCACGTATTTCCTGGCACCTTACATCAACTCCTACAAGCGCTTCATGGCCGGCACGTTCGCGCCGACAAAAGCGATCTGGAGCAAGGACAACCGCACGGCCGGTTATCGTCTCTGCGGTGATGACACCAAGGCGATCCGCATCGAGTGCCGTGTTGGTGGGTCTGACCTCAATCCCTATCTCGCTTTTGCGGCACTGCTTGCTGCGGGCATCGATGGCATCGAGAACAAGGTGGAACTCGAGGCTCCATTTGTCGGCGACGCCTATGGCGCTCGCCGCGTCCGCGAGATCCCGCGCACGTTGCGTGCGGCAACCGTTGCCATGACGAAATCGAAGATGCTGCGCAATGCCTTCGGCGATGATGTCATCGACCACTATACTCGCGCAGCCGAGTGGGAGCAGGAAGAGTACGATCGTCGCGTCACCGATTGGGAAGTGGCGCGCGGTTTCGAAAGAGCATAAAGCGTAGCCAAGCCGGACGGCGTCCTGTCACACGATTTCCATATCTCGGGAGATTGTTTGGGAGGTCCGCCGGTTTCGGCACGCTAAAACATAGGATGAAGATCATGGGAATGATCCAATGCATTTCACCGGTCGACGGATCGGTTTACGCCGAGCGCCCGGCGCTTTCGCTGGAGGCGGCGAAAGAGGCCGTTGCGCGTGCGCGCAAGGCGCAGAAGGCCTGGGCAAAACGCCCGCTGGAAGACCGTGTTCAGCTGGTGCTGAAGGGCGTCGCACGGCTCAATGAAATGTCCGACGTCGTCGTGCCCGACCTTGCCTGGCAGATGGGCCGCCCGATCCGTTATGGCGGCGAATACAAGGGCTTCAACGAGCGCTCCAACTATGTCGCCTCGATCGCTGCCGATGCGTTGGCGCCGCTTGTCGTCGAAGAGAGTGACAAGTTCGAGCGCCGGATCGAGCGCGAGGCGCATGGCGTCGTCTTCGTCGTGGCGCCCTGGAACTACCCCTACATGACGGCGATTAACACGATCGCCCCGGCGCTCATGGCGGGCAATGCGGTTGTTCTGAAACATGCCTCGCAGACGCTCCTGGTCGGCGAGCGGCTGGTGCAGGCCTTCGTCGAGGCCGGCGTTCCCGAGGATGTCTTCCAGAACGTGTTCCTCGATCACGAGACTACCTCGGCCCTGATTGCTGCTGGTAGCTTCAATTTCGTCAACTTCACCGGTTCGGTCGAAGGCGGTCGCTCGATGGAGCGCGCTGCGGCGGGTACGTTTACCGGGCTTGGCCTGGAGCTCGGCGGCAAGGATCCAGGCTACGTCATGGAAGACGCGGATCTCGATGCGGCGGTCGATACGCTGATGGACGGCGCGACCTACAATTCCGGCCAGTGCTGCTGCGGAATCGAGCGCATCTATGTGCACGAGTCGCTCTATGACAGCTTCGTCGAGAAGTCGGTCGCCTGGGTATCGAACTACAAGCTCGGCAATCCGCTGGATCCGGAAACGTCGCTTGGGCCGATGGCGAACAAGCGTTTCGCCAAGGTCGTGCGCGAGCAGATCGCCGATGCCGTCTCCAAGGGTGCCAAGGCGTTGGTCGATCCCAAGCTGTTCCCGCAGGACGATGGCGGCGCTTATCTCGCTCCGCAGATCCTGGTCAACGTCGACCACTCCATGGCCTTCATGCGCGAAGAAACCTTCGGTCCGGCTGTCGGCATCATGAAGGTGAAGAGCGACGACGAGGCAGTGGCCCTGATGAACGATAGCCAGTACGGCCTGACGGCTTCGCTCTGGACGAAGGATCCGGAGCGGGCAGGGCGGCTTGGTCGCGAGATCGAAACCGGCACCGTGTTCATGAACCGCGCAGACTATCTCGATCCGGCGCTCTGCTGGACCGGTATCAAGGAAACCGGCCGTGGCGGCTCGTTGTCGATCATCGGCTTCCACAATCTGACGCGTCCGAAATCCTACCATCTGAAGAAAGTCACAGCATGAGCAGCAACATCACAGCCAACTGGAGCTATCCGACCGCCTTCAAGTTAGGTCGGGGGCGCATCAAGGAACTGGCGGACGCCTGCAAGAGCCTTGGCATGAAGAAGCCGCTGCTGATTACCGATCGCGGCCTCGCGTCCATGGCGATCACCAAGACGGCGCTCGACGTTCTGGAAGACGCCGGTCTCGGTCGCGCAATCTTTGCCGATGTAGATCCGAACCCGAACGACAAGAACCTCGACGCCGGCGTCAAGGCGTTCAAGGATGGCGGCCACGACGGCGTGGTTGCCTTCGGTGGCGGTTCCGGCCTTGATCTCGGCAAGTGCGTGGCCTTCATGGCCGGCCAGACGCGCCCCGTCTGGGACTTCGAGGACATCGGTGACTGGTGGACACGCGCCGGCGTCGAAGGCATCGCGCCGATCGTTGCCGTGCCGACGACGGCGGGCACGGGCTCGGAAGTTGGTCGCGCCAGCGTCATCACCAATTCCGAAACCCATGTGAAGAAGATCATCTTCCACCCGAAGTTCCTGCCGGGCGTCGTCATCGCAGATCCGGAACTGACGGTCGGCATGCCGAAGATCATCACGGCCGGCACCGGCATGGATGCCTTCGCGCATTGCCTGGAAGCCTATTCCTCGCCCTTCTACCACCCGATGTCTGCCGGCATCGCGCTGGAGGGCATGCGCCTCGTCAAGGAATTCCTGCCACGCGCCTACAAGGAAGGCACCGACCTCGAAGCCCGCGCGAACATGATGTCGGCGGCCGCCATGGGCGCTGTTGCTTTCCAGAAGGGCCTCGGCGCCATTCATGCGCTGTCGCACCCGATCGGCGCGGTCTACAACACCCACCACGGCATGACGAATGCCGTCGTCATGCCGGCCGTGCTTCGCTTCAACCGTTCGACGATCGAAGACAAGATTGCGCGTGCTGCAGCCTATCTCGGTATCTCCGGCGGTTTCGACGGATTCTACAACTACGTGCTGCAGCTTCGCGCCGAGCTTGGCGTTCCCGACAGCCTGTCTGCGATGGGAATCAAGCCGGATCGAATCGATGAACTTTCGGCGATGGCGATCGAAGATCCGAGCGCCGGCGGCAATCCGGTCAAGATGACGCTCGAAAACACGAAGGCGCTCTTCAAGGACTGCTTCTGAATTTAGACAAGACGGCGGACCCAACTGGCCCGGAAAGCTTAGGCTTTCCGGGCCTTTTTATTCGTGGCGTCGTGTTTTCGAGGGGATGCAAGAAATGTCAGCCGCAATTTCAGGCGCCGTGTTTAGGAGTTGTTAACCATCATTGTAAAGGATGCGTTAACCGCACGATGTTTCGGAAAGTGCGCGACAGGGCCATAGAGAGGCTCACTTTTCCCTTCGAGGACCGTCCATGCCAGTCATCACTTTCGCAAACACCAAGGGCGGCGCCGGCAAGACCACAGCCGTGCTTCTTCTCGCCACCGAGCTTGCCCAGAAGGGCTATCGGGTGACAATCCTTGACGCAGATCCGCAGCACTGGATCACGAGATGGCATGAAGTATCCGGGCATGTGGCCAACATCTCGGTCATCGATTTCGTGACGTCGGCGTCGTTGCCGCTGCACATATCGGAAAACAAACACAATACGGACTACTTCATCGTCGATCTGCCCGGTGCGCGTAATCCGCTGCTTGCCACGGCAATCGGCCTCTCCGATCACGTGCTGGTCCCGATCCAGGGATGCGCCATGGACGCTCGGGGCGGCGCGCAGGTTCTCGAATTGCTGCAATATCTGGACGAGAAGGCCGGCATCCGTATTGGGCACTCGGTCGTGTTGACCCGTGTCAACTCGATGGTGACCACACGCGCGCTCTCCATCGTCAAGTCGCTGCTGAGCGAGCGCCAAGTGCCGGTGTTGGATACTGCAATCATCGAGCGGTCTGCCTTCCGAGACATCTTTGACTGTGGGGGCACACTGCATTCCCTCGATCCTGCCCGGGTAAGCAACCTCGACAAGGCGCGCGAGAACGCGCGCTGTTTCGCTGAAGAGATCATGGGCAAGGTCCCGGCAAAGCTCCCGGAGCCGGCGCGCAGCACTGGCCCGTTGATCCGCTCAGCCGCCTAGCGGAAACTGTCTGCTAAACAAAAAAATGCGCCCTTTGCGGCGCATTTTTTGTTGGTGGAATGGCAGGATCGATCAGTCGGTGAATTCGACTGTTACGCCCGGCTTGACCATCTTCGCCAGTTCGGTGGCGTCCCAGTTTGTCAGACGGATACAGCCATGGCTCTGGGTCCGACCGATCTTCGATGGTTCCGGCGTTCCGTGGATACCGTAAGTCGGCTTGGAGAGCGCCATCCAGACCGTGCCGACCGGGCCGTTCGGACCCGGCGGAATGTTCAAGATCTTGTCGTTGGCGCCCTGCTGGAAATTGATCTTCGGATTGTAGGTGTAGCCCGGATTGAAAGCTACGCGCTCGACGGTGACCGTACCCGAAGGCGAGGGCGTATCGGTCGAGCCAATCGAGGCCGGGTAGGCAGCAACCAAATTGCCCGCGTTGTCATAGGCAAAGACCTGCTTGCGGCCCTTGTCGGCAATGATTCGCGCGACCGATCCAGCTTTCACTTCGCCAGGATTGACAACCTTGATGACCGTGCCGGGAACCGTGAAGTCGATGCCCGGATTGATTTCCTTCAGGAAGCCTTCGTCCATATGGAAGCGCTCAGCGAGCATTTCCGTTGTCGAGGTGTAGCCGAGCGACGACATCGCGGCCTTGTGTGCGTAGTCCTCGGGGATCTCCGCGACATAGGGGCCAGCGGCATCCGCAGGCGTGATCGTGTAGCTCACCAGCGGCAGACCGCCGGTCATGCGAAGCTGCTCGAGGATGGCGTCCGTATTGTTCGGGTCGAGAGTCTCACCCGTCATCTGCTGGTAGGCATAGATCGCTTTGGTCACGTTCGCGCCCATGTGGCCATCGATCGCACCTGGGGACACGCCGGCGCGGTCGAGGAACACCTGAAGGGCGACGATCTCGGACTTCGACTTGTTCTTGAGCGTGATCACCGGCTCCTGAGGCGGCTTCGGCTGCGCCATCTCCGGCATTTGCTGGTCCGGCTCGATGGAAGCGTAGTTTTCGCCGCCTTGCGGGTAAGGCTGCTCGTCCAGGGGCTGTCGGTCGATAGCAGCGTCACGCGGGATCGAGCCGGTGACGGCGCCGCGTTCGGAATAGCGCGAATCGCCGTAGGGATCGTCGCCGTAGTAAGCGTCGTTATTGTAGGCATCACGCACGGGCGGGCGCGGGTAGTAACCGCGGGCGCGCATTTCGGTCGCAATCACATTGCCATAGGGATCGACCAGTACGCGGTTACCCCTGCGGTCGCGCGCGTAGGCGGCGCCGGATGGTACGTAGTCGAGGATATCGCCGTTCGGCGCCACGAAGACAATGTCGCCCTGGCGTCCGTTGTAAAACTGCTGCGCATCGGCAGAAGGCGCGACAGCGATGGCGAGCACGGCAGCTGCGGCAGACAATCCCGATCTTACAAAGCGATTCACGTCTTCATATCCTTCAGTGACTTGGCCGACACACACCTGCGAATTTTGACGCTAGTGTGGAATTTATGAAATCGTACTGAACAAAAGATAAATATTTGGTGATTTCTCCTTTGCTCATAAACCTTTGGGGTGAACTGCCGGTTCCCTGAAGCGGCATAGCAGCCGCGATTGACGAATGCCGCTGCGAGACATATCGCTGCATCAGTCGCCAGAACCGGGAGGAAGTTGGACAATGATCGAGTTTGCCGCGGCAAGAGGGCCGAAGCTGATGCTGGACGAGACGTCGCAGATGGATATCGGCGGCTGTATCGTCAATGGTGTCGACATCGCTCCCAAGAAGGCGGTCCCCGATGACGGCGACGCGCGCATCTCGCATTCTGTCGAAGGCTTTCTCTTTACCTGCGGACCGGACCATATCCGTCACCGCGAGCCGATTCCGGGTCGCGCAGACGGCAAGGTCTATCCTTTGCATGGATCGGGCCCTGGTCATGCAGCCAGGATCCTCTGGACGAAATTCGAGAATGGGAATGCCGAGTGCCGGGCGGATATCGATATCGTAACGGTCGAAGGCTTGCCGGCTCGAATTGAACGCCATTGGTTCATCAACGGTCAGACAGGCGAGGTCAGTCTTAAAGACAAGGTCGTCAACACCAGCGACAAGGTCGTGCCGACTTTCCTGATGTACCATATGAATATTGGCGGCAAGTGGTTCGATGCCGGCACGCGTCTCGAAGGCAAGATGCTCGAGGGTGGCGGCTTCCCCTGGAATTTTGGTGAAGAGCCGGGTGGCATCTTCTGCGTTAAGGCGCCGGCAACGCACAGCGGTTTTGCCGAGGTGCGTCTTGGCCCGATAGCCGCGATCGGCGGCAAGGTCCTCCGAGTGCGGGTCCTTGCCGAGACGTTGCCGCACCTGCAGGTCTGGCGCAATCAGAAGGCACCTGCCGACGTCCTCGGCATCGAGCCGGTGTCGCATCGCTGGGTATCTCGCTCCGAGCTGGAAGCAGCGGGTGAGTTCATCATGCTGAAGCCCGGCGAGAGCCGAAATTATGCGCTCAGCTTTGCCTTCGTGTGAGTGATCTGCGGTTGACGCTTGGCATGGGGCGGCGTAGTCATTCAGCCCATGATTTCAGGAGGATTAGCGATGGACATTCGCCAAATCGACGACGAATATTCGGTTTCCGGACAGATTTCGGTCGAGGATCTCGATCAGATCAAGGCCATGGGCTTCAAATCGATCGTTTGCAATCGCCCGGACGGCGAAAGCCCGGATCAGACGCCTTATGCCCTGGTCGAAGCGCGCGCAAAGGAACTCGGCCTCGATATCGCACACGTGCCGGTCGGCCCGATGGGCGTCAACGAAGAGGCGATTGCCGGGATGGTCGACGCGCTTGATGAGTTCCCGCGTCCGATGCTCGGCTATTGCCGCTCCGGTGCCCGTTCGACCGCGATCTATCAGAAGACGCAGCACATCCGCGCATAACACAATCACTGACCCGAGTCCGACGCCGCTTCTTTCCAGCGGCGTCTTTCATTTCACCAATAGGAGACAATCATGAGCATTAAGCGCATCGACGTTGGCGCCCGCATGAGCGGCGCGGTCGTCCACGGCAACACGGTCTACCTCGCAGGTCAGGTCGGCGAAGGCGAAAGCGTCACCGAACAGTGCAAGTCGGCACTGGCTGAAGTCGATCGTCTGCTCGCTGCGGCCGGTTCGAACAAGTCGAAGATCCTGCAGACGCTGATCTATCTCTCCGACATGTCCTACTTTGCCGAAATGAACGCTGCCTGGGAAGCCTGGGTCGACCCGGCCAACACGCCGGCTCGCGCTACCAGCGAAGCCAAGCTTGCTGCACCGAAGTACAAGGTCGAGTTCACGGTTACCGCCGCCCTCGACTAAGTCGACGGTGTTGTAATCTCGAAGGCCGGTGGGTTTTACTCACCGGCTTTTTGTTTGGGCAATTTCCGAAAGGGTACGTGTCGGCGTAATTGCTTCCGGATCGAGCCTTACCTCGATGATCGAGGGCTTGCCGCTTGCCCGCGCGCGTTCGAAGGCGGCGGCGAAGCTTTCCGTCGTCTCGACGGTTTCCCCATGGCCGCCATAAGCACGCGCAAGTGAAGCAAAGTCCGGGTTGGTCAGGTCGGTGCCGCTGACGCGGCCGGGATATTCCCGCTCCTGATGCATGCGGATGGTGCCATAGATGCCGTTGTTGATGACGATCGCGATGATCGGCAGGCCATAGCGTACGGCAGTCGCAAACTCCTGGCCGTGCATCAGGAAGCAGCCGTCTCCGGCGAAGCAGATGACCTCGCGTTCGGGAAAGAGCTGCTTGGCCGCGACAGCGGCCGGCAGGCCGTAGCCCATGGAACCTGATGTCGGGGCTGCCTGGGTGTTGAACTGGCGGAAGCGATGGAAACGATGGAGCCAGGTGGAATAGTTTCCCGCGCCGTTGGTGAAGATCGCATCGGGGCGTGTGTTTTCTTCGATCCACTCCATGATCGGTCCCATGTGGACCGGTCCCGGGCCGCTCTGCGGCGGTGTCGACCAGGTGATGTAGGCTTGGTGCATCCGTTCAGTGCGCTCCGCCCATCTGAGTTCGCTTGGCGCCTCGAGATCAGCAAGATCCGCCACGAAGTCACTCGGGCTCGCGCAGATTGCCAGGTCGGGGCGATAGACACGGCCGAGTTCTGAAGGATCGGGATGAATGTGGACGAGCGATTGCTGTGGGTAGGGGATGTCGATCAGCGTATAGCCGGAGGAGGGCATTTCCGACATCCGGCCGCCGAGCAGGATCAGCAGGTCGCTCTCCTTGATTTCCTTCGCCAGCGCAGGGTTGACGCCGATGCCAACATCCCCGGCATAGTTCGGGTGTAGGTGATCAAACAGCATCTGCCGGCGGAAGGAGCATCCGACGGGGAGCGCGAAGCGTTCCGAGAAGGCTTTCAGGTCGGCGACCGCATCCGCATCCCAGCGCGTGCCGCCGACGATGACCATCGGTCGCTCCGCCTTCAGCAGGCGAAGATAGAAGTCGTCAATCTGGCGGCGGCCGGGATGGGCTTCGACGCGCGAATAGCGTTTTGCGCTGGGCGCCTCCACCTCGTCTCGCAGCATGTCCTCAGGCAGTGACAACACAACAGGGCCGGGACGACCGGATGTTGCGATCGCAAAGGCGCGGGTGACGAACTCCGGAATGCGAGCCGCGTCGTCGATCTCGCCGACCCATTTGCTGAATTCGGTGAGGGCGCGGCGATACTCAACCTCCTGGAAAGCCTCCCGCTCGCGGGCATCGCGCTGGACCTGCCCGATGAAGAGGATCATCGGGATGGAATCCTGCCTGGCAATGTGCAAACCCGCCGTTGCATTGGTGGAGCCCGGGCCGCGGGTGACCATGCAGATGCCGGGCTCGCCGGTGAGCCTGCCCCAGGCATCCGCCATCATGGCCGCTCCGCCTTCCTGTCGGCAGACCACCACGTCGATGTCGCTGTCATAAAGCGCATCGAGGACGGCAAGGAAACTCTCGCCGGGTACGCAGGAGAGGCGTTTCACCCCATTTGCTTTCAGGGCCTCGACGATCAGTTCCCCGCCGGTCTTCTTCATGATGCTCTTTTCCCCTCCAGTTCGGCGAGTTCCGCCAGAACTTCCTCCTGATGCTCTCCCAGCCTCGGGCTCGGCCGCTCGTAGCGCAAAGGCGTTTGCGACAGCACGACCGGCGTCCTCACACCGGGAATGACGGTACCCTTTGCGTCCGCGAGATCTACCCGCAACCCACGCGCCTGGATTTGCGGATCCTCAAACATTTCTTCGATTGTATTGATCGCACCGGCCGGAACCGCATCCGCCTCACAGGCTTTCAACAGGTCGGCTTTCTGCCATTTCAGCGTTTCGGTGGAAACCAGCTTGCGTACCTCGTCGCGGTTCGCGACTCGCGCCTTGTTCGTGGAATAGCGTGCATCGTCGGCAATGCCCTGGAGGCCGAGGATCGCGCAGAGGCGGCGGAACTGGCCGTCATTGCCCACTGCGAGGATCAGATAGCCATCGGCGGCGGGGACGACTTCATATGGCGAGATATTCGGATGCGCGTTCCCAAGCCGGGTCGGGGCTCGGCCAGAAACGAGATAATTCATGTTTTGGTTGGCGAGCACGGCGGATTGTACGTCGAGTAGCGCCATATCGACCAGCTGACCTTCGCCGGTCTTCTGCGCGTGGATGAGGGCGGCCTCGATGGCTGCGACGGCATAAATACCGGTAAAGACGTCGGCGATCGCGACGCCCGCTTTCATCGGCTGTCCGTCCGGCTCGCCGGTGATCGACATGAAGCCGGACATGCCCTGAACGATATAGTCGTAACCTGCCAGGCTGGCATAGGGACCGTTCTGGCCGAAGCCGGTGATCGAGCAATAGACAAGCTTCGGATTGATCTTTTTCAGGCTCTCATAATCGAGACCGTATTTCACAAGGCCGCCGAGCTTGAAGTTCTCGATGACGACGTCGGCCGTGGCGATAAGGCGGCGGACGAGGGCCTGATCCTCTTCGCGCTTCAGGTCGGCGGTGATCGAACGCTTGCCGCGGTTGGCAGCGTGGTAATAGGCCGCAGAGAGGTTTTCGCCGTCGGCACCTTCGACAAAGGGGGGCCCCCAATGCCGCGTGTCGTCGCCTCCATCGGGGTTTTCGACCTTAATCACGTCGGCACCGAGATCGGCCAGCATCTGGCCCGCCCATGGCCCGGCAAGCACTCGCGCAAGCTCGATGACGCGTATGCCTGATAGCGGCGGTTTTTGGAGCTGATTGTCTGTCATGTTCCTCCCACGATCAGATCAGGGCGCCAGGGCCGATTGAGGTGTATCGGATACGGGCTTCGATGCAAAGCGGCGCTCGCGCCAGATGATGTACAAGCCCGATGCGATAATGATCAGGATACCGACCCACTTGAGCGCATCCGGAAAGTCATCGAATACGAGCCAGGCGAAAAAGGTCGCCGACACGATCTCGAAATACTGCAGTGGTGCCAAAATGGAGGCAGGTGCTGCACGATAGGCATAGACGCCGAAGATGCCGGCAATGGCCGCCGTGACACCGACGCCGACCAGATAGAAGTAGCCCCGGCCATCCGGCATCACCGCGTCGAAGATGTCGGAACCTGTGCCGCTGCCAAAGGCAAGCAGGATCGCGCAGAACAGCAGACCCCAGATGCCCATCTGAAGCTGCATCGCCCACGGATCTTCTCGGTGCGAAAGCACGCGGGTCATCAAGGCGAAGATGGCGATGCAGAAAGCGCTGACGACGGGCAGAAGCGCGACGTAGCCGACCTCTTGAAAGCTCGGCTGGATAATCAGCATCGCGCCGAAGAAGCCGACGCCGCAGGCAATGTAGCGGCGCCAGCCGATCGTCTCCTTGAGGAAGATACTGCTCAGGATCGTCAATATGATCGGCTCGACGAAGAAAATCGCGATGGCGTCAGCAACCGGCATGAACTTCAGCGTCGTAACAAAGGAGACCATGGAAATGGTAATGATGGCGCCTCGGATGGCGTGAAAGATATTGGCTCGCCAGGAGAAGGTCTTCCAGCTTCCTCGCCAGACAACGATCGGTAACATGCAGAGAGCCTGCACCACAAAGCGGGCGGCGGTGATTTCCGCTGCAGGAATCGTAGCGATCGCGAGCTTGGAAAAGATGTCGATGATCGGGGACACCAGCACCGACAGGAACATCAGGAGAATGCCGGTCGAAACCTCCGAAGCGGAGGCAGAACGGGACGAAATGCCATTGCTCATCGCGAAACCCTTCAGTTCAGGATCTTGCGATCGCTTCGTCGCACCAGTCGGCGAATGCGGCGATGGCCGCGTCCGCTCCAATTTCATTCAGCGTTTCGTGGCGCATGTCCTGATATATCTGTGTCCTGATACGGGAGAAGCCGTGAGCTTTCAAATGCTTTGACAGCCAGATCACCGCTTTTCCGTTATCTGTTGCCGGATCCTGTCCGCCGCCGACAAGGTGGATCGGCGTGTGCTTCGGCAGCCGGTCCAGTTGCGCCTCTTGTGGTGCGCGAAACGTCATCTCGAAAATATCGAGCCAGAGCGACACGGAAGCATCGAAGCCACACAGAGGGTCAGCAATGTATTTGTCGACCTCAACAGGATCGCGGCTTAGCCAGTCGAACTCGGTTCGACGGTTGGCAATGGACTTCCCCCAGGTGCCGAAGGTGAGCTTCGGTAGGATGCCGCTTGGAACATCGGAGCCCTTAAGGGCTCGTTCTGCCAAGAGGACCGCCTGGGCGGCCCGTCCCGATAGACCCGGGTTGAAATTCGAATTCCAGACGGCAATGGCGTCATATTTCTCCGGATAGGTGATCGCCGCGTTGAGCGCGATGAGCCCGCCCATCGAGTGCCCGAAGAGGATGACGGGGAGGCCGGGATATTGCTTTACGGCAAGCTCGCGGACAGAGCCGACATCGTCGATAACCTGTCGCATGCCGTTGCGGCGGGAAAAACGTCCGATTGGCGCATCCGGGCCAGTCGTTTCGCCGTGCCCACGGTGATCGAAGGCGAACACATGGTAGCCGCGGGCTGCCATCGCTGCCGCAAAACGGGAGTAACGTCTGGAATGCTCGGCCAGCCCATGAGACACAAGGAGAATTCCGCGTGCCTCGGATTGCGCCGGCTCATGATGAAAGGCGAGTGAAGCGTCCGCCGTTTCAAGGCGTTGCGTTTCTGCGAACATCATATCCTCCCGTTGCCGGGAGAAGACCAGATCGGCCGTGAAAAGCAACACGCCCAGATATTTATGCCAAGGGATTTTTCGTACCCTACGGATTGAGGGTTGTGAAAACAAACGCGGCGTGATCTCCTGTTCATGAATTGTTCTTTGTGGGGGTGAGAATGAGCAATCCATTTCTGCGGATGGCTGTAGTCTTGATAGGAATTGCGGCCGCTGGCGTTGCGGGAGCCCAGGACGGCGGCGGAAGGACGCGCTTCATTCTGGCGGCCAGCTGGCAACCCGCGTTCTGTGAAACCAACCAGCGCAAGCCGGAATGCCGCAGCCAGACCGGGGAGAGGTTTGACGCGACCAATTTTTCGCTGCACGGGCTCTGGCCGATGCGGAAGGACTATTGCGACGTCTCTGGTACCCTGCGGAGCGCCGACAAGGACGGCGAATGGGGGAAGCTGCCTGAGGTAGAGCTTTCGGCGGATACCAAGGCGGCCCTCGAGAAGGCGATGCCCGGTACGCAATCCGGCCTGGAGCGGCACGAGTGGATCAAGCACGGCACCTGCACGAAGATGAGCGCTGACGACTATTTCGGCGCGTCGGTTCGGTTGATCAACGAGCTGAACGCCTCGGCAGTCCGCGATCTGTTCGCGACCAATATCGGCAAGTCACTGACGGCGGACGCGATCAAGGCGGCTTTCGACAAGAGTTTCGGCCCGGGTGCCGGAGATCGGGTCAAGATGAGCTGCCGACGGGCCAGCGGAGGCCGCGTTATCAGCGAACTTACGATCGGGCTGTCGGAGGACGCGACATCGAACGAGCCAGCAAGCCTTCGTGACCTTATCCAAGGGGCAGGACGGTCGTCGTTCGGCTGCAATGAGGGCGTCGTGGACGCTGCAGGGTTCTGAGACTGCCTCTCATCGAAAACGAGCCTTCGTCCGTCCACGCGCCGCGGCTAGCTGCGCCTTGATCATGCGACGCTACGGTAGAGGAGCGTGCCGAGTTCGGCTATGAATGCTGCAAAAGCCTCTGATTTTTGGCCGCCGCGCGTTGCTCCTTGGCCCCAATTCGCCTAAATAGCGGCAAAACTCAAATTCCCGCGCGGAGCGAATTATCTATGGCACGTCAGTTCATCTACCATATGGCCGGCCTCAACAAGGCGTACGGCAACAAGAAGGTGTTGGAAAATATCCACCTTTCTTTCTATCCGGATGCTAAGATCGGTATCCTCGGCCCGAACGGTGCTGGTAAGTCGACCGTTCTGCGCATCATGGCAGGCCTCGACAAGGAATATACCGGCGAGGCGTGGCTCGCCGAAGGCGCTACCCTTGGCTACCTCGCGCAGGAGCCGCAGCTCGATGCGTCCAAGACGGTCCTTGAGAACGTCATGGAAGGCGTTGCGCCGAAGAAGGCGATCCTCGATCGCTATAACGAGCTGATGATGAACTATTCCGACGAGACCGCGGAAGAGGGCACCAAGCTCCAGGACGTCATTGACAGCCAGAATCTCTGGGACCTCGAAAGCCAGGTTGAAATGGCCATGGACGCGCTGCGCTGCCCGCCGGGTGACTCCTCGGTCGAAAAGCTCTCGGGGGGTGAAAAGCGCCGCGTGGCGCTCTGCCGCCTGCTGCTCGCCCAGCCGGACCTGCTACTGCTCGACGAACCGACCAACCACCTCGATGCCGAGACGATCGCCTGGCTCGAAAAGCACCTGCGCCAATATCCGGGCGCCGTACTGATGATTACCCACGACCGTTACTTCCTCGATAACGTCACGGGCTGGATCCTCGAGCTCGACCGCGGCCGTGGTATCCCCTACGAAGGCAACTACTCGGCCTACCTGCAGGCGAAGGCCAAACGGATGCAGCAAGAAGGCCGCGAAGAGGCCTCTCGCCAGAAGGCGATCAGCCGCGAGCAGGAATGGATCGCCTCCAGCCCGAAGGCGCGTCAGGCAAAATCCAAGGCGCGTATCCGCGCCTACGACGAACTGGTCGCAGCAGCGGACGCCCGTCGTCCGGGCGATGCGCAGATCGTCATCCCGGTCGGCGAACGCCTCGGCCAGGTGGTCATCGAAGCCGAGAACCTCACCAAGGGTTACGGCGATACCGTGCTCATCGAGAACCTCACCTTCAAGCTGCCGCCCGGCGGTATCGTCGGCGTCATCGGTCCGAACGGCGCCGGCAAGACGACGCTGTTCCGTATGATCACGGGCCAGGAAACGCCCGATAGCGGCGAGATCCGCATCGGCGAGACCGTTGATCTCGGCTATGTCGACCAGAGCCGCGACGCACTCGACGGCAACAAGACGGTCTGGGAGGAAATCTCCGGCGGCAACGACATCATCAAGCTCGGCAAGCATGAAGTGAATTCGCGCGCCTATTGCGGCGCTTTCAACTTCAAGGGCGGCGACCAGCAGCAGAAGGTTGGCACGCTTTCCGGCGGTCAGCGCAACCGCGTTCATCTCGCCAAGATGCTGAAGGCCGGCGGCAACGTCATCCTGCTCGACGAACCGACCAACGACCTCGATACGGAAACGTTGGCAGCACTTGAGGATGCGCTCGAAAACTTCGCCGGTTGCGCCGTCATCATCAGCCACGATCGCATGTTCCTCGACCGTCTGGCGACGCATATCCTCGCCTTTGAAGGCGACAGCCATGTCGAGTGGTTCGAAGGCAACTTCGAAGACTACGAAAAGGACAAGATGCGCCGTCTCGGTGTCGATTCGATCAACCCGCATCGGGTGACTTACAAGCGCCTGACGCGCTGATCACCCAAGATCGCGTTGGAGACCTGGAAGCCCCGGTTCGCCGGGGCTTTTTTGCGCGCATCGATGTCGCGATCCGAGCAGCTAATTTCGTGAACGGATGGAATTGCGGCTTGCCACACTCAATCGTTTCACATAAAGATATCTTTATATGTTGATTGGATCGGGTATGGGTGAGCCTATCAGACTTGGATTGGATGCGTTGGTGGACGTCCTCAGGGCGGCCGGCGAGCCGACGCGTCTTCGCCTGCTGGCGCTCCTTGCAGCAGGGGACCTGACGGTCACCGATCTTACAGAAATCCTTGGCCAATCCCAACCCCGCATCTCTCGCCACCTCAAGCTGCTCGGCGAAGCGGACCTCATCGACCGTTACCAGGAGGGCGCTTGGGCCTATTTCCGGCTTCGGCAGGATGGCAAGGCGGCCGCGTTCGTGCGTAGCCTGCTGGCTCATGCCTCCGAGAACGATGCTGTGATCCTGCGTGACAGCGAACGGTTGGCGGCGGTCAAGCGCCAGCGGGCTGAGCGGGCGCAGGCCTATTTCAGCCGCAATGCCGCCGAGTGGGACGAACTTCGCCGTCTGCATGCCGCTGACGAAGAGGTCGATGCCGCGGTCATTCGGCTGCTCGGCAGCCAGCCCATAGACTCGCTTCTCGACCTCGGCACCGGAACGGGTCGCATCCTCGAGCTTCTATCTGGCCTCTATCGCCGGGCGATCGGCGTCGACGCCAGCCGCGACATGCTGAGCGTGGCGCGCGCCAACCTCGACAAGTCAGGGATTACCAAGGCATCCGTCCGACACGCCGATATCCTGAACCTGCCGTTCGAGGCGCAGGATTTCGACGTGGTGACGATCCACCAGGTACTGCATTTCTTCGACCAGCCCGAGATCGCGATCGGCGAGGCAGCGCGCATGCTGCGGCCAGGCGGGCGGTTGGTCATCATCGATCTTGCCCCGCATGGGCTGGAGTATCTTCGCGACGAGCATGCGCATGTTCGCCTCGGCTTTTCGCATCAGTCGATGTCCGACTGGCTGCGCAAGGCTGGGCTGGATGTCGAGCAGGTCGTCGATCTTCATCCGGGTCATGAAAGCGGGCAGGGGCTCACCGTCACTGTCTGGCTTGCGCGCGACCCCCGGCGCCTTATGGCCTCCGCAGCGAGCGAAGGCGCCGAACCCATACTTGCCGGGAGATAATCATATGGCTTTGAACAGCGACGCGCGCCGCAAAATCGGCATTTCCTTCGAGTTCTTTCCGCCTAAGTCGGAAGAGATGGAAGGTCAGCTGTGGAATACGGTCACCGATCTGCAGGACTGGAATCCCGACTTCGTATCGGTGACCTATGGCGCCGGTGGCACCACCAAGGCGCCTACACTGGCGACTGTCTCACGGTTCCTTTCCGAGACCCCGCTCGCCACGGCGTCGCATCTCACCTGCGTCGGCGCGACGAAGGACGAAACGCATAGCGTCATCGACAGCTTCCGCAAGGTTGGCGTGAAGCATTTCGTGGCGCTGCGTGGCGATGCTCCGGGCGGCGTTGGCGCGCCCTATCAGCCGCATCCCGGCGGCTATGCGAATGCGGCGGCATTGGTTGCCGGTCTGCGTGAGATCGGCGATTTCGAGATTTCGGTGTCGGCCTACCCGGAAAAGCATCCGGAAAGCCGCGATACCACCGCCGACATCGAGATGCTGAAGCAGAAGGCGGATAACGGCGCGACCCGCGCGCTGACGCAGTTCTTCTTCGATAACGACAATTTCGAGCGCTACCTGGAAAAGGTGCGGGTTGCGGGCATCAAGATCCCGGTTGTGCCGGGCATCATGCCGATCCAGAACCTGACGCAGCTGAAGCGCTTCGCCGGTGCCTGCGGCACGGTCATCCCTGCATTTCTCGATGAACGCTTTGCAGGCTACGACGACAAGCCGGAAGAAAGAGCCAAGGTTGCCGCTGAGGTTGCCGCCGAACAGATCGAGGATCTGGCTCGCCGCGGGCTCACCGATTTCCACCTTTACACGATGAACCGGGCGCCGCTCGTTTCGGCCGTGCTGACCAATCTCGGCTTCACACGGGAAGGCGCCAGGAAGGCTGGCGCTGCCGCGTAGGCTGCTCCGTCAGTGACGACAAAAAGAAAAGCGCATCTCCTCGTGGGATGCGCTTTTCTGATTCATTGAACTGTTTCGCTACTCAGGAGTCTCGGTACTGTTCGCTTGCCTCGGCGTTCAGATGAAAAGCATTGTCAATACAAATGCAAACGCCGCGCTGACCAAAAGGACATTCAAGGATTGTGTAAGTCCCATGTCTGTCTCCTCGCGTTAACAGTTGCGATAATATGTCGTGATTGTGTCGCTTGGAAAGCGGATTTTATATTGCGCTGCGGCGAAAATGTCACATTGCGGCCGTGATGCTTTCTTTAATTTGTTGAAATCGCAAGATAAATCTCCGTGGAAAAATATTCACAGATTTTAACCGGCCGTTAAGGTCGGCGATCCAGCCTTCACACTTGCGGCAAGATGAAGGCTTTGCCTGAAGCGCCTGAAACCATGGAACAATCCCCGAAAATGAAAAGGCCGGGTGCGAAACCCGGCCTTAAAGTGCTCGCTTGAGGAAACGTGATCAGAGCGAGTTGAGGAGCGTCGGCGTTGCCCAGCCATCGGCGGGAATACCGAGACGCTGCTGCTCCTTCTGGATGGCGACGCGCGTGCCTGAACCAAGGATGCCGTCGACCTTGCCGACGTCGTGACCGAGCGTTCCGAGCTTGGTCTGCAGTTCCTTCATCTGGTCGTTGGAAAGTCCCTGTTCGGGCGTGCCCTTGAGATAGGTCTCAGCGCCGGCAAGGCGTGTCGCGAAATAGGCGGCCGAGGTCGTGTAGATGAACGACTTGTTCCATTCGAGATAGATCTGGAAATTCGGATAGGCAATGAAGGTCGGGCCAAGGCGACCCTGCGGCAGTATCAGGTCGCCATGCAGGTTGCCGAAGCTCGTGTTGCCATCGCGCGGCTTGACGCCAAGGGCGAACCACTCACCGGCCGTCAGTGGGCCACCGATACCGGATTTCTCCCAGGGGAGGTTCTCGGGAAGCGTGACTTCCTGGATCCACGGCTGGCCCTTCTGGAAGCCGAGATGCTGGATGAACTTGGCCGCAGTCAGAATGGCGTCGGGGCCGCTCTGCTTGAGGCGGACGTGACCATCGCCGTCGCCGTCCATGCCATAGGCGACTATGTCACGAGGCAGCATCTGGACCTGGCCGATCTCGCCGGCCCAGGCACCGGTGTTGGTTGCCGGGTCGAGGTCGCCATGCTGAACCATTTCGATGAGGGCGATCAGCTGCGGACGGAAAAGCTCCGGACGGCGGCAGTCGTGAGCCAGGGTCACGAGGGCGTTGCGGGTGTTGAAGTCGCCCTGTACGGCGCCGAAGTCGGTTTCCATCGCCCAGAAGGCGGTGATAACCCCTGCGGGTACACCAAATTCCTGCTCAGCACGGGCGAAGACATCTGCGTATTGCTTCATCTTCTGGCGGCCAATGTCGAGCCGGCCCTGGCTGACAGTGCGTTGCGAGAATTCCAGGAAAGTCTGCTTGAACACGCCCTGAGCGCGGTCGCGGCTCAAGACCTTCTGGTCGATCTGTGCGCCTTCCAGAGCCTTGTCAGCAGCTTCGGCCGATGCGCCCGCTGCGATGGCGTCGGCCTTTACGCCGGCCAAGAATTCGCTGAGGTCGCCGTCACATGCTACCGCCGGTGTCTGCGAAGCCGGGGCACTCGGTGCCGGCGTCTGCGCGGCTGCGCCGGTCGCCAGACCGGCAGCGAAAAGGAGTGCAAGTGCCGTGCGGCTTGCGGGCGAGACGTACATAGTTTCGATCCTCGTCATAAAATGGAATTTCCGTCGATTTCCCAAATGATTGTGACGGAAGCAAGAAAGACGAGGCGACGTTACTAAGAATTTGTGTCCTTTGATACAGCCGCTACCCAGTTGTGCCAATTCTGGGTCGATCCGGCAAAGACATTGATGTCCGTTGGACCCTTGATACCGGGGATGACGCCCGTCGACGTGTATTGCCAGAAGGCCCAACGGCGGTCGGCATAGGTGACTTCGGGATGCTTGGCGGTGGAGCGGACCCAGAAGTGGTAATTCTGGAAGTAGCCGACGAGATTGTCGCGGTGGAAGTCTACCGAGGTATAGATGATCGGCCGCTTGCCGTAATGGGCCTCGAGGCGATCCATGAAGCGCTGAAGCTGGGCGCGGACCGTCGCCGGATCGGGGCGATAGCGGCATGTCTTCGATTCCGCATTCCATTCGGCGTCGAGGACCGGCGGCAGGCGCATGGATTCCTTGGGCACGTTACGGATAAACCAGTCAGCCTGCTCATCGGGCGTCGAGCAGAAATAGTAGAAATGATAGGGAGCGTGCGGAATGCCGACGGCGCGGGCGCGCTGCCAGTATTCGTTGAAGCGCGGATCGATGCGGTCCTTGCCTTCGGTCGCCTTGATGAAGGCGAAAGCAACGCCGGAACCCTTGACCGTCTGCCAGTCGATATTGCCCTGCCACTTCGACACGTCGATACCGTGGATCGGCTGCTGCTCAGGATGCTTTGATCCGAAGTCCTGGGGATCGGTGTCCTTGAAGCGCGTCTTTGGCTTCACGGACGCTGTTTCGAGAAAATCATAGCCCGATGACGTGCATCCGGCGAGCATGACAGCCAACGGCAAAACGCAAAACAGAAGCCGGCGCATAGATGTTCCGTCGCGAAACGAATGGATTTTTTGCCCCACAGCTCGACCCCGTTAAAGACGCGTCCAGCAGAGGAATGTCCCCTCTATTTTCCATATCAACGTAAAAAAACGGTTAGTTTCAAGCGAAATGTCAAGGTTTGGTCACAATGACGGCCCGCCAGGCATAGCCGCCACTAATGGTCTCGAAGGTCAGTCGCGCTTGATTTTCAGAGGCTTGCGACGCGAGAACCTGCCGCAAATCGGCACGCGGCGACACGTGAAATTTTCGCAGCCACGCCTTGAGAAAGCGTGCAAACCAGCCCGGAAGGCGCTCCTGCTGGCCGAAATCGACGATGTGCAGCTCGCCGCCGGGGGCGAGGGCGGCCATGGCCGAGTCGACGGCGCGTTCCCAATCGGGGATCATCGAAAGGGCGTAGGAAATGAGAATGCGGTCGAAGCCGCTGACGCCGAACTCGCGCGGCGTGAAGGCGGTCGCGTCCGCGACGCGGAAATCCGGAAGCGTTGCTTTGGTCTCGAATGTTTTGCGCGCGGAGATCAGCATCTCGTGCGAGATGTCCAGGCCGAACAGCCGAGCCCGCGGGTAATATTGATGGGCGAGCGCCAGGTTGCGGCCGGTTCCGCAACCGACCTCCAGCAGGGTGCCGTCTTCCGGCACATTCAGATTGCGGATCGTCTCATCACGGCCGAGAAGGTAGTACTTGCGCGTCAGGTCATAGATGTGGCGCTGATAACGGTACATGCCGTCCATCAGGGCGGCGTGGCCGTCGTCCTTGGTGACGGGATTCGTGCCGACCCCGCTCACGCATTCTTCCCGTAGATATGGAAGCCGCCATAGATTGCCGAGCGATCAAGCGCCGTGAGTTCGGCGGAGCGATTTTCCATGTACGTCCACTGATCGCGGATTGCAGGCGACAGACGGCCTTCGATGATGCTCTTTTCGGCCGCCGTACGGAAGATCGCCCGGGCACCTTCGCGCGCCGTGCGGCTGATCTCTGCCCATAGGTCGTTGAGTTGCTGGTCCGTCATCCAGTCCTGTGCATCCAGGAGGACGTAGCGATCGCGCGATCCGGCCGGCTCGCCGGCGAGCAGTTCCGTGAAGCTTGCATGATGAACGGTGACGCGATCCACATTGCCACGGATCGCCTCGTAGTTCGCGGGCTCGAGATAGGTTGGGAGTGTGCCTTCGCCCTTCGGCGCGTAGCGGCGAGCGAAAGCCTGCCAGGCAAAATAGTTTTCCTGCATGGGGAAGTGACAGGCCAGCTTCTCAAGTCGGTGCCGTAGGACCGGCGCGATTGACTGCTCGGCGGCGAGGCTTGCCAGTTCGTCGTATTGCTGTGGCGGGATACCGAGGCCGAACAACGAGCTCTTGCGGCCGGTGATCCAGCGTACGACCGGCTTGTCGAAGAGTGGTGCGATCTTCTCGTCGAAGAACTGGCGCTGCTCGCGCAGGGAGCGCGTCTTGGTCATTTCCGTCAGGTCGACGCCATGCAGGCGGGCCAGAAGGTGTGCTGCTCCAATGAACCGACCGAGGAGACCTGTTTCGTAGATGTTGCGGTCGAAAACCGTGACCCGCCGACGGCCGAACTTGCGGCCGTTCCAGTAGTTGCGGGTCGCGTCGTCAAGATTTGCAGCGAGGAATTGGTCGAAGGCGTGGCTGTTCGACAACTCGCGCGGTGTGGCGAGGAAGCGAACGAGATCGGCGTGTGCGGGAAGGTGGCTGAACGCGGCAAGCTTCAGGCGATTGAGGGCAATATGATGCGGATTGAGATCGACCACATCAATCGACGCCGGGCTCCTGGAAAGATAGGCAAGCATGTTGCAGCCGCCGGAGCCGATCGTCACGATGCGGTGGTGAGGCTGAAGCTCCATCGCCAGCATGTCGAGGTCGGGATCTTCCCAGATTTGCGGATAGACCAGGCCGGAAAACAGCAGCCCAAAGAGCCGTTCCGAAAAGCCTGCCTTGGAGAAGGCATTGTGGCGGAGAAGAGCTGCCTTGAGTTTCCGGTTCTTGCGGAAGCCGGCATCCGGTGCAAATTCCGTCATATGAGTCTTTCACCCTTTTAGCGTTCAGGGCGTTTAGCGCGCCGTCACTACAGTTTGATGACGCAAGCTGTGGGCGCGTGCTTCCGTCGGTGGAAATGGAAAAACATCCGGGCATTGGGGGCTTTCGCGCTGCCGGCTTTCCTGCTTCTCTTGTGGGCAAGGAGGATCGCATATGCGATTTGTGCTGCGTGTCGTGAGGCCACTCGCTCTTTTGCTGGTCGCGATCGTCGCTATGAGCGCGGCTTGGCTTTATGCGCGGCCACCTGAATTGCTGCGAGTCGGTGATGGTTACGCAGCCAAGATCGTTTGCTCGAACGTATTCCTCGCAGGGCGTGACCCCGAACAGGTGCTTTACGAGGACGTTCAGGCGCCGGGAAATCCGTTGCTACGACTGGTACGCGTCACTGTCGACAGGCAGGACAAGCGGGTTACCGCTCGTATCCTCGGGCTCTTCGCGCCGGGCCATGCGATCTATCGCGGCGCACTCGGCTGCAGCAGCGTGCCGGATGGTGACTTCGAGGCCGCGGCGCGCGCCGTGCCCGAGGTTCCGGTGACTCCGGAGCCGCAAAATGAGGCCCCATGGCCGGAGGGAAATGCCGTCGCGAAGGCCAATGACAGCCGTGTCGATGCACTGCTTTCAGATGCCGAGCTGATCGGTCCTGCAATGCGCGCGGTTGTCGTGGTTCGCAACGGCCGCATCATCGGGGAGCGCTATGGTGATGGATTCGGTCCGATGATGCCGCTCACCGGCTGGTCGATGACGAAGACCGTGAATGCAGCCATCGTCGGGCGGCTGATGCTCGACAACAAAATCGCGTTCGATGAGGCTGGCCTTCTGCCGCAGTGGAAGGGGGGCGACCATTCGGCGATCAAGCTGAGTGACCTGCTCGGCATGGAGAGCGGCCTGGTGTTCAACGAGAGCTACGGCACGGTCGCCGATGTCACACGGATGCTCTATCTCGATGCGGATATGACGGCGCTGCCAGCAAGTCTGCCATTGGAGGCAAGCCCGGGCCAGCGTTTCAGCTATTCAAGCGGTTCGTCGGTGCTGATCTCAAAGATATGGATGAACAGGATTGGCAACATGCAGGCGGCGCTTGCCTATCCCAAGACGGCGCTGTTCGACCCGATCGGCATGTCGAGTGCTGTCTTGGAGGTCGACGCACGGGGCACCTTCGCCGGCAGTTCCTATCTTTACGCCACAGCGCGGGATTGGGCGCGTTTCGGCCAGTTCCTTCTTCAGGACGGCGTCTGGAACGGCCAGAGGCTGTTGCCGGAACGGTTCATGGCAGCGATGAGGACGCCGACCGTGGCCTCGGGCGGCAAATATACCCGGGCGCAGGCCTGGCTCGCCGCGCCGGGCGGTGACACCAGCGCCGTTGCCGGTCTTCCCGAAGATACGTTCTGGATGGAGGGGCACGATGGGCAGAGCATTGCGATCGTGCCGTCCGCGAAGCTTGTCGTCGTCAGGCTCGGATTGACGCCAAGCTGGCTTCGCTACAAGCCGCAGATGCTGGTCAAAGAGATCCTAGCCGCGCTGCCCGGCAGTGATCAGTAGTTGCCCTGGGCGACGTCGTCCATGCCCTTGCGCTTGGCTTCGTAGTAATAGCCACGGGCATAGAGGCGGACAGCATCGTCTTCGCTGCTGTCAGAGACGAGCCAAGCGCCGCGAAGATACTTGGCGGCGTATTTGATGTTCGTTTCGGCATCAAAGAGGCCAGCGGGATCACCTTCGTAGCCCATGGACTTGGCCGTGTTGTACTTGATCTGCATCAGGCCGAAATAGCCGCGCTTGTTATAGGCCTTGGAATTGTAGCGGCTCTCGCGATGCACGACGCGGTGAAGCAGCGAGGCGGGCACCTGGTAGAGCTTCGAATATTTGTCGATGATCTTGGTGATTGCGCTTTTCTCAACCGTCGGCGCGCCATCGTCGTCGCTGTCGCTGAACATCGGCGGTGCGGCCGGTGGATCCGAGGGACCTGAGGTGTCGAAACCGTAATCCATCATCGGGTGCGGCGTCGTATCGATAGCGGAAAGAGCTGCAATCGCGCTGCTTCCAGCCTGAGGTGTTGCGGCAAAGGCGAGTTGAGTCGACGGGGAAGGGGTGCCCGGGCGCGGGATCGGTACAACGGACTGAATCGCTGTCATTTCAGGCGTGAGCGGAATCTGCGCGTAACCCGTTGCCGTCGTCGCCCCGGCCTGACCGCTCAACTGAGAAGGATCGGTTGCCGGCATGGCGGGTGCCGCGAGGGCCGTTGTCGCCTGGTCGGCGGTGGTGATCATCGCCGTCTGGGCCGCTCCGTCGCCGGCCGGCACGGCTGCAAGCGTGGCGTCTTCGCCGGGCTTTGGTGTCGGAACAACGGTCTGGATTGCGGTCAGTTCTTCCACCGACGTGTATTCGACGCTCGTGCATCCGGCAACGACGCCGCAGAGCATCGTCGAAACGATGAGACTGCGTTTCAGGCCGGAAAAACCGATCGCTACCATACTCTCACTTTCGTGAACGCGCCGCCCCGGCAGCGTTAGAAGTTACCAAAAACCTTAAGCCTGGAATCCGCAATTAACGTATTCGTTGCGTTGCTGCAACCCGCTGGAAATATTTACGCGGCTATCCGCCTATAACCGGCTGTTACGGCGCCTGCGGCAATGAGCAGAGTGCCGCCGGTGCGGTTAACCGCACGCTGGATGCTTGCCTTGCGAATAAGCCCGCGAGCCGCGTTTGCTGCCAGTGCATAGGTCGAGGCATTGATGGTTGCGAGGACCAGGAACGTGGCTTCCATGATGAGCATCTGGCCGAAGAACGGCAAAGCGGGATTCAGGAACTGCGGAACGAAGGCGACGAAGAACACGATGCTCTTCGGATTGAGCGCCGTGACGACATAGGCGTGCAGGAAAACCCTGATCGATTTCTTTTCGGGCAGGTTGTCATTGTCCGCCATCGGTTCGGACATCACGGGTGCGCGCCAAAGCTTGATCCCGAGCCAGATCAGGTACGCGCCGCCGATCCATTTCAGCACCGTAAATAGGGTCGCGGAGGCCGCAAGCACGGCCCCCAGTCCGAAAAGGGATGCAGTCATCGCGGTAAAGTCGCCGAGCGCGACGCCGGTTACCGTCGCGAGCGCCGTCTTGCGCCCATGGCCCAGCGCATAGGAAACAACGAGAAGGATCGTCGGCCCCGGTATCGCCAGCATGATTGCAGACGCAGCGGCAAAAGCGAGCCAGGCTTCGAGCGACATGGAATCTCCTCCTATTCCCTAAGGGAAAGCAAAGACACCATATTAACCCTCAGTCAATCATGCCGCGCTGTATTTCTGCCCGATCGTGTCCATGACTTCGCCGAACCACTTGGTGGAGGTGTCGAAGGCCTTGCCACCCTTGATACGCGGGAACTCGATTGTCCGGAGCTTACCATTCTCCGCTTCATCGTGACCTGTGACACCGGAGACCTTGTTCAGGGCGCTTTCGACGGCAAGGTCGGTCATGCTCTGAATCAGACGAAGGTCATCGCCGTTTGCGGGGGCCGAACGTGCGAAGTAACCCGATTTCTGCACGAGCGAGCGCTCGGCATCGATGAGGCCTGCGAACTGTTTCTGGAACCAGCCGCCGACATTGATCGTGTCGATCTTCACGTGGCCGAAGGCGTCGCGCTTGATGGTCTCGCCCGCGGCCTCGCGCTCGGCGACGATGGCGTCAAGGCAGGCGCCTTCCGAAACGAACACGGTCGCATGACCGGTGCGGTCCATGACTTCCTTCAACCGGGCCGCTTCCGCATCGAGATCGAATGCCAGTTCGGGCAGGTAGACGGCGTCGATGCTTTTCATCCTGGCGTTCGTCATCAGCCCATCGACATATTCATAGTTCTTCGTCCGCTGCAGATAGGCCCGAGCAGTTGCCGCCGTCAGCCAGCCGCAGTGGCGCCCCATGACTTCGTGGATGATCAGTGTGCGCGGTGCCGCGGTCTGCTCGTTGCTGACGTTGTCGAAGAAGTGTGCGCCGACTTCGGCGGCTGTCCATGCGCCAAGCGACTGGCGGATCGGGACGACGTCGTTGTCGACCGTCTTCGGCAGTCCGACGACCGTCAGATTGTAGCCGTTGGCCGCCAGATATGCCGCAAGATCGGCAGCGGTAGTGTTCGTGTCGTCGCCGCCGATCGTGTGAAGAATGGTGACGCCATCGTTGGCAAGCCGCTCGGCCGCCACACGCAGCGGGTTTTCGCCTTCCTTGACGAGACCGCGCTTCACGCAATCGGCTGCATTGGTGAGCTTGACGCGGCTGTTGCCGATCGGCGACCCGCCGTAGCGATGCAGAAGCGAAGCCTTCTCCCGCATGTCTGCCGTGATCTTGATGCTGTCGCCGAGGAGTACGCCCTGGTAACCGGAACGATAGGCGACGAGCTCGATGTCGGGCGCAACGTCGCTGTAGCGTTCGATCAATCCGCCGACTGCGGAGGAGAGACAGGGCGCCAGGCCTCCGGCCGTGAGCAATGCGACTTTCTGTTTGGCCATGATCCCTCCATTGTGTCTCGTATCGGTGCAAGCGCGTCTGCTTACCTAACGCATGGATGCGGCAGGGAAAGGGCCATGTAAAGTGTTGTTATTGTGAAAATCGCGCCCCTGACGGCGAAGGTAGATGGAAGCGCGGATATAATCGTTTCAAGCCAAGGATAGCTGTTCAGATGGCTTGTGGAAATTCCCGAGCGCGTGGAGCCGACTGTACAACTGCATGCTTCTCTGATGCGTTAACAGCCTATCCCTTGGTGTCATATGACGCCGTGCGAATACGGCGTATGCTTGGATGCCGGAGCGACAATTACCGAATTGTGAAAGCAGTATTCGCTCCTATGACCAATCGTCGCCTTGCAAACGCAGGCTTTATTTGGTCAAGGTGTCTAATCTTATTTGCACTGTGAGAGACTCTTATGTCCTTCTGGGAAAAACTGCTGAATGCCATTGGCAACACCGCGGGCAACGTCCTTTCGGCGGTGGTCGAGGCTATCCGGACAGTTTTCGAAGGCGATCCGGAGACCCGCCGCAAGGTGGCTTTCTCAGTCGCGATCATTGCTCTGTCGGCAAAAATGGCCAAAGCGGACGGGATCGTCAGTGAGAAGGAGGTTGACGCCTTCCGCGAGATCTTCGAATTCCCGCCCGAGCAGGCGAAGAACGTTGCGCGTCTTTATAATCTGGCGCGCCAGGACGTGGCCGGCTATGAGGCCTATGCGGAGCGCTTGTCGTCCCTGTGCGTGACATGCGCCGCCAATTGCCCGGTACTGGAAGAGGTACTGGACGGTCTCTTTCATATCGCCAAGGCTGACGGGCTCATTCATGAGAAGGAATTGGCGTTCCTGCGGCACGTCGGCCAGATCTTCCATATGAATGACGAGCATTTCGAAAGGATCGCCGCGCGCCATGTCTCCGTGGGACGTGATCCCTATAAGGTGCTCGGTGTTTCTCCCTCCGATGATTTCACCACGATCCGTCGCCGTTACCATGGTCTTGTCAGCGAGCATCATCCGGATCGGCTGATTTCCCGTGGTGTGCCGGCCGAGTTCCATGCCATTGCCAATGAGCGCATGGCGGCGCTGAATGCCGCCTACGAGGCGATCGAGAAGGAACGCCGCGCAGCATGACCTCGTTCGAGGCCGACTACCGGAAGGCAATTGTTCGCCCTTCGCCCAATCACGGCGAGCGTGCGGATGGACGCAAGCCAGATATGATCCTTCTTCACTATACAGGTATGCCAACGCCCGACGGAGCGCTGGAGTGGCTCTGTCGCGACGAAAGCCAGGTCTCCAGCCACTACTTTGTCCAGGAAGACGGCGAGGTTCTGCAGCTCGTGCCCGAGGAGCGCCGTGCCTGGCATGCTGGCAAAAGTTACTGGCAGGGCGAGACCGATATCAACTCGTTGTCAATAGGGATCGAGATCGCCAATGCCGGTCATCCCGGCGGCCTTCCAGAGTATCCCCAAGAACAAATCCAAGCCGTGATCGAATTGTGTCGAGATTGCGGCCAACGTTGGTCAATTGCCCCTGAAAGGGTGCTTGGACATTCCGACGTTGCACCGATTCGGAAGGTCGATCCGGGGGAAAAATTTCCCTGGGCGGAGCTCTCCAGGGCCGGTATCGGCCACTGGGTCGAGCCCGCACCGATCTCCGGTGGAAGATTTTTCCAACGCGGCGACCGCGGCCAGCCGGTCGAAGCCCTGCAGTCGATGCTGTCGCTCTACGGCTATGCGACTGAAATCACTGGCGAATTCTCGGCCAAGATGGCAGGCGAGGTCGAGGCCTTCCAGCGTCATTTTCGGCCCGCCCGAATCGACGGAATTGCGGACTTTTCGACGATAGACACCCTGCACCGTCTGCTGGCGTCGCTTCCACGCTACTCCGCATAAGTAGTACTTTTGAGTCGCGCCAATTTACCGGGATTCTGAGAGTTCGTCGGCTCGCCACATCATTTCCCTATTATCTCCTCATTGCGATGGTCTAACGCCAAACGTCGAACGGCGCCGCTTGTGTTGTTTGGGGTTCTTGGCGGTCGTCAATTGAAACAAGAAGAATTGCTGCAGTATCTCTAATAAATATCTGCCGCATAAAACTGGATCGTTATTTGAAACGCGGTCCAGAAATTCTTTGGGTCGGAGTAATTAGACTGAATGAATAGGATTATTTCTGCTGCGGTGTGCGCAAGCGCACTGTTGATGGGTATGAATTGCGCTTTCGCGGGTGAATGGGGCGCAAGGGCACAGACGGTTCCTTTGAAGACTGTTGATCGGACTAGCGGCTATGCAATGCCGGACTTCACGGCCAACAAATATTCGGCTCTCATTATCAAGTACGCAAAGCAATATAACGTTCCTGCCGAGCTCGCTCAGGCCGTCGTTCGCGTCGAGAGCAATTTCAATCCGAACGCACGCGGTAGTGCCGGTGAAATCGGTCTCATGCAGATCAAGCCGGCGACAGCAAGGATGATGGGTTACTCGGGGACGAGCAAGGGGTTGTTCGATCCCGAGACGAACATCAGGTTCGGCATGAAATACCTGGCCGCTGCACATGAACTCGGCGGTGGTGAGACCTGCGACACGATCCTGAAGTACAATGCCGGCCATGGCGCAACCCGCATGAACCCGGTCTCCAAGGCCTATTGCGGTAAGGTCTTGGCGATGCTCGACTGATCACCTGAAACTGCCTGTCTGATAATTACTTCGACCGGGCACTTAAGAATATGATTCAACATGGTGCCTGTGTTATCTGGCCTCCGAAATGAGGTGATACATGGCAGTTGATTTCAAGGTGATCATCGTCGGGCGCGGAATGATGGGCGCGGCTGCGGCCCGCCATCTCTCCGGGATGATCGAGGGTGTTGCGCTCATCGGCCCCAGTGAGCCAGTCGAGCGCAAGAGCCATCATGGCGTCTTTGCCAGCCACTACGACGAGGCCCGCATCACGCGGACCTTCGACGACAATGCCGTTTGGGCGACGCTGGCGGCACGCTCGCTCGACCGCTACCACGAAATCGAAGCGAAGAGCGGCATTTCCTTTTTCACGGAAGCGGGTTGCCTCTTTGCCGGACCACCTGCCCAACCGGGGGAGCGATATCTCGGACGGGCGCTGCAGGTCAGCGAAACGCTCGGTCTCGACGTCGAAACGCTGACGCCGACGGCGTTGCGGGACCGCTTTCCTCCGTTTGATCTCAACCCGTCGTTCAATGGTTATTTCGAAGCGAAACGCGCGGGCCACATCAACCCGCGCGCTTTGGTTCGAGCGCAAGCCAAGCTTGCCGAGCAGGCGGGCGTGACGGTTATCGATGCGACTGTTGCCTCTGTTCGCGATGAGGGTACGTTCGTGGAGGTTCATGCCGGCGGCAAGCGCTATACCGCCGAGCGGGTGCTGGTCGCTGCCGGCGGTTTCAGCAATTTCAACGGTCTTCTCCCTGCTGCTATCGATGTCAGGATCGCGGCGCGCACCGTGGCATTCTTCGAACTTGGCGCCCGGGAGATGGCAGTTTTTTCCGAAATGCCTTCAGCCATTATCTTCGGCGACCGCGACGAGGACCATGTCTACATCCTTCCGCCGGTGTGCTATCCCGACGGCAAGTTCTATCTCAAACTCGGCGGCGAGTTGGAAACGCGCTCATTCGAGACGCTTGAGGATGTCGGAACATGGTTTCGCTCCGATGGCGATCTGGCGGAGCGCGACCTGCTGGTGTCAACGGCCCTGCAGCACATGCCCGCATTGGCGGGTTGCGCAACAACCTCGGCGCCGTGTGTGGCAACCTTCACGGCAACAGCCTATCCCTATGTGGGCTATACGGATTCTCCACGAATTGCGGTTCTGGCCGGTGGCAATTTCGTTGCCGCGAAATCATCGGATGAGCTCGGCCGACTGGGCGCGGTCGTCATGACGCAAGGCTGGCTCGGCGCCGAGGACTTCGGCAGGGAGCTGACGCCGGTCTTCCGCTAGGCACGCTCCGGTCGGGGAGGGGCGCCCGTTGCGAGTACGCGCAGAGCTCGAAGATATTTCAGTGGCATTCGCTTCGCGTCTCCGCTAAGGGAGCCATGCCAGTTGGCCGGGCAGCCGCGCTTTACCAATGCCGAAAGGCGGTAGGGTGAGGAAAGTCCGGGCTCCACGGAAACACGGTGCCGGATAACGTCCGGCGAGGGCGACCTCAGGGAAAGTGCCACAGAAAGCAAACCGCCTGCCTCGGCAGGTAAGGGTGAAAGGGTGGGGTAAGAGCCCACCGCATCTCCGGTAACGGCGATGGCAAGGTAAACCCCACCGGGAGCAAGACCGAATAGGGATGACGTGGGAGGCGAAAGCCTTCCGGCTGGTTTCCAGGTCAGTCATCCGGGTGGGTTGCGTGAGGCAGCGTGCGAACGCTGTCCCAGAGGAATGGCTGCCACGTTCCGGCTTCGGCCGGGGCCATACAGAACCCGGCTTACAGGCCAACTGGCGAACTACCTTTGCTAAGACGCGTCTTGTTGATGTCGTCGATTGCTAGTGGGCGGTCGGTGCCTTTGCCAGGCATTCATCGCAGGTGGTGCTGCTGCGCGCGAGAATGGACCAGCGCTTGAATATCTTGCCGCAGGAATCGCATTGGATGTCGGTCGTCATGCCTGACTGCGACAGTGGAATACGCTTTTCCGGTTCAAAGCGCCCGTAAAGAAGTCCCTTTAATGTGAAGTTTGTCATACTATTACTCCACGGTTACTTATTTAGCCTTCATTAATATGCGGCAGCGCTGAACCGATTCAATTCTCCGCCTCCTTATTATTTTGCACATGGCAATATCCGAATAGCTTGGTCGCTTACTTCAAAGGGGATAGCGGCTGCATACCTCTTCATGGGGCGCCTTGGATCGACGCCTGCCACTGTTGAAGAGCAAGCCTTAAGCCTTTGTTGGAAATTGCATATTTGGTTGTGCCGATCTGAGCCATCGGTCGCCTTCGGGCGCGTGCTGGCAGGGCTGGTTCGCGGCATCGGTAAGTGCGGAACTAACCCTTTGTTAAACTTAACAGCTTATAAATTTTCGATACGGCGCTCATCGTGAGACGGGCGTTTCCCATTGACGCCCATATGGTCCCATGTTATCCCATTCATGCACTGCGCAAGGGCAAGTAGGTGCCCACCAATCGCAAAGCCAAGGTGTCTTCTGTTCCGGAAGCTCCGGATGGGGTCTTGCCCATTCGGCTCGCGAAGCTGTGCCTGAATTTCAGGGTTCCGGGCTTTTGAGTTCAGTCCGGGCTCTTTCGGGAACGGATGTTTCTTGTCATGAGCCGCTTCCTTTCAAATGCGACCAACAGAATCGATTCCAAGGGCAGGGTTTCCGTGCCGGCGGCGTTTCGATCCGTGTTGGCGCAGCGCAATGTTCAGGAGCTCTATTGCTTCCAGGACTTTGTGTTTCCGGCGATCAGTGTCGGCGGTCCGGATCTCCTGGAGAGGTTCGAGCGTCAAATCTCTGCGGAAGATCCGTTTTCGCCGGACGCGAACGAGATGTCGCTTCTCATCCACGGGGGCGGTATCTTCATGAAGCTCGATGCGGAAGGCCGGCTGATGGTCACGGATTTCATCCGCGACTTCACCGGTATCTCGGACGAAGTGACCTTCGTTGGTCGGGCGGATCATTTTCAGCTGTGGCAGCCGCAGGCATTTCAGGCTGCTCAGGTGCAGGCACGAGGAGGGCGTCGGCTGGCGGGCAGGCGTTCCTAAAAATACGAGGGAACGGAATGGCGGCGAATCCTGGCGGAGATTCAACTGATGCCGGTGGCGGACCGGTTCGCCACATTCCGGTTCTTCTCAATGAGGTGCTTGCCGCGCTCGAGCCGTTGCCCGGCAAGATCATTCTCGATGGCACCTTCGGTGCGGGCGGCTATACTTCTGCCATTCTGGGTGCTGGCGCCAATGTGATCGCCCTGGATCGCGATCCGACCGCCATCGAAGCCGGTCAGGCCCTTGTCGCTGAAAGCCAAGGCCGCTTGAAGCTCGTTCATTCGCGGTTTTCTCAATTGGCCGATGCTGCTCCATCGGGCGGGCTGGATGGAGTCGTGCTCGATATCGGCGTGTCCTCAATGCAGATCGATGAGGCCGAGCGCGGCTTCTCGTTCCAGAAGAATGGTCCGCTGGACATGCGGATGTCGGCGGCTGGCGTTTCGGCGGCCGATGTGGTCAATCGTGCCAAGGTGGCTGATCTGATCCGCATCTTTCATTTTCTCGGAGAGGAAAATCAGTCGCCGCGCATCGCGCATGCGATTGAAAAGCGGCGGGCTGAAAAGCCGTTCGAGACGACGCGCGATCTGGCTGGTCTGATCGAGCTCGTTACCCCACGTAAAATGAAGGACAAGATTCATCCGGCGACCCGGGTCTTCCAGGCGTTGCGGGTTTTCGTCAACGACGAACTTGGCGAGCTGGCGCGGGCGCTGTTTGCCGCCGAGCGCGTGCTGAAGCCCGGCGGGCGTCTCGTTGTGGTTACCTTCCATTCGCTCGAAGATCGGATCGTCAAGACCTTCTTCTCTGATCGCGCCGGCAAGGCTTCGGGCTCGCGTCATCTGCCCGTCGCGCACGAGCGTGCGGCGACCTTCGAGCGGATCGGCAAACCCATGGTTGCTGCGACCGAGGCGGAGGCGCAGGCAAACCCGCGGGCGCGATCTGCCAAGCTGCGGGCAGGGCTGCGCACTGCCGCACCCGCTGAAGCGGCGGATATTTCCATCTTCGGGCTGCCGAATCTGGCGAGTCTCGGAAAGCTCGGAGCCTGATATGCTGAGAACCTTGGACCTCATCCTCGTCGGTGTCATGACAGCAGCTGCTGCTGTCACCTATACGATCAAGCACCATGCCGAGCTCAAGCTCGAGGAAGTTCATCGCCTTGAAGCGGAGATCAAGCTCGAGAAGGATACCATCGATCTGTTGAAGGCCGATTGGGCTCTGTTGTCCCAGCCGAACAGGCTCGAGCGGCTCGTCAACAACTACAATGGTGAGCTTCAGCTGCAGCCGACGGCTTCCACGTCGCTGGTTCATGCCAAGGAACTGCCGATGCTGAAGTCGCAAGTTCCGGTTCCAGACATTACCGAAGCGAAGGCCGGTGCCAAGGCGAAGCCAAAGGCGGTGGCGCCTGAACCCGAAGAAGAAGACATGATGGCAACCGGATCGGTGGAGTAGAGATGTCGTTTCTTTCACGCATCATGGTCTTGAAGAGCCAGGCGCATTTCTCCGCCGGCACGCACAACCGCCTCGGCGGCAATAGGCCGATCGAGGGATCGCGAAAAAAGAGGGCGGGACAGGCCAAGAGCCGCGTCGGGCTCCTGATCGTCGGCTTCGTTGCTGTTTATTGCGTGATCGGCGGGCGTCTCGTCGAATACGCAGTCCGCGACCCCGATGTCGTGTCCAGTATCCTGCCGCCTGATCGTCTGATGGCGTCGCGCCCGGATATCCTGGACCGAAACGGCGAGGTGCTGGCGACCGATATCCGCACCGTCTCGCTATTTGCCGAGCCGAACAAGGTTGTCGATCCCGACGAGGCGGTCGAGAAACTCGCCACCGTTATGCCCGACCTCGACATGAAGGGGACTTACAAGAAGCTCGCGAACCGCACGTCCCACTTCGCCTGGCTGCGTCGCCAGCTGACGCCGAAGCAACAGAGCCAGATCCTTGCGCTCGGCATTCCGGGCATCGGCTTCCGCCCTGAGAAGCGCCGCTTTTATCCGGGTGGCGCCACCGCAGCGCACATTCTCGGTTACGTCAACATCGACAACCGCGGCGTTGCCGGCATGGAAAAATACATTGACGATCAGGGCCTTGCCGACCTCGCCTCCGTCGGCATGACAAGCGACCAGCCGCTGGAGCCCGTTCGCCTGTCGATTGACGTCCGCGTCCAGAACATCGTGCGCGATGTCGTCGTCAACGCGGTCAAGAACTACGAGGCCAAGGGCGCCGGCGCTGTCATCCTCGATATTCATACCGGCGAAGTGCTCGGAATGGCATCGGCCCCGGATTTCGATCCGAACAACCCGCTGGAGGGCGCCAAGGAGGGCTGGCTGAACCGCATGTCGAACGGCACGTTCGAAATGGGCTCGACCTTCAAGACGTTCTCGCTTGCCATGGCGCTCGACACGGGCAAGGTCAGCCTGAACGACAGCTTCGATGCGACGCAGCCGATCCGCATCGGCGGCTTCACCATTCACGACTTCCACGGCCAGCGCCGTTGGCTGACGCTGCCTGAGGTGTTCCAGTATTCGTCGAACGTCGGCACCGCTCGCATCATCGACATTGTCGGGATGGATGCTCAGAAGGATTATCTTACGAAGCTCGGCCTTTTGACCAAGATGCAGACCGAACTGCCGGAAGTGAAGATGCCGAGCCAACCGAAGGTTTGGAAGAAGATCAACTCGATCACGATTTCCTTCGGCCACGGCGTTTCCACGACGCCACTGCAGACGGCGGTTGCCGGCGCGGCGCTCGTCAACGGCGGCAAGCTCATCGAGCCAACCTTCCTGCCGCGCAATCGGGAACAGGCGGACGAGGTTGCTGAAGTGGTTGTCAAGAAGTCGACCAGCGACGACGTGCGTTATCTCTTCAAGCTGAACGGCATCAAGGGCTCCGGCCGCAATGCTGACGTCCCCGGCTTCAACGTCGGCGGCAAGACTGGCACGGCTGACAAGGTGGTCAATGGCCGCTATGCGACGAACCTCAACTTCAATGCGTTCCTCGCCGCATTTCCGATCGAGGATCCGAAGTATGTCGTGCTGACGTTCTGCGATGAACCGCACAATGGCGAGAAGGGTCAGAACATCGCCGCGTATACTGCTGCACCGATGGTGAAGAACATCATTGCCCGCGCAGCGCCAATTCTCGGTGTGGAACCCAAGTTCGGTGACGACGGATCGGCCATGTTGGTGTCTTATTGAGTCTGAATGAATGTCGGAGCCGATTCGCCACGGGGGCGCGGCGGCTTGAAAGAGAAAAGTACATTCGATGAACTTGCGAGACATCGCCGGAGATGCATTTCCGGAACTTGAAAATCAATTAGCCGGGTCTGTCGGGGCGCTGGCGGTTTTGGGCATCTCGTCCGACAGCCGCAAGATCGAACGCGGAATGGTGTTTGTAGCTGTCGCCGGGACGAAGGCAGATGGAGCAGGTTTTATCGCCGATGCGGCGACGCGCGGTGCTGTCGTGGCCATTGCCTCCCATGGCATTGATGCTTCCATACCTGTTCTCGTCGTGAACGATCCGCGCCGCTTCCTCTCGATCGCGGCCTCTCACTTCTATGGCAAGCAGCCGGAAACGATGGTTGCCGTGACCGGTACTGCAGGCAAGACGTCGGTTGCCTCCTTTACGCGGCAGATCTGGGCTTATGCCGGCCATCCGGCGGCGATGATCGGTACGACTGGTGTCGTCTCTCCGACACGCAATGAATATGGCTCGCTGACGACGCCCGATCCAGTTTCGCTTCACAAATTACTGGCTGAGCTCTCCGGGGAGGGCGTTACACATGCCTCGATGGAAGCCTCCAGCCATGGCCTCGATCAGGGCCGTCTGGATGGCGTCAGGCTCACTGCCGCTGCCTTTACCAATCTAGGCCGCGATCACATGGACTATCATCCGACGATCGAAAGCTACATGGCCGCGAAGATGCGGCTTTTCGATACGCTGCTGCCAAAGGGCGCACCGGCGGTGATCTTCGCTGACGATGCGTGGTCTGAGCAAGCCGTCAAAGCGGCGCGCGACTCGGGTCATGACGTCCGCACCGTTGGTCGCAAGGGTGACTACCTGACGCTGAAGCGCGTCGAGCATTTCCGCCACAAGCAGGTGGCTGAAATCCATGCCGAGGACGAAATCTTCGAGGTCGACATTCCGCTTGCGGGCGACTTCCAGGTGGCCAATGCGCTCGTCGCGGCAGGTCTCGCCATGTCGACGGGTGTGCCGGCGAAGGTTGCCATGGCGGCCCTCGAAAAGCTGCAGGGCGCATCGGGTCGACTGGAGCTGGTGGGCCACACCAGGGACGGCGCGCTTGCTTATGTTGACTACGCACACAAGCCAGACGCGCTTGCCAACGTCCTGGAATCCGTTCGTCCGTTTACTACGGGCCGCGTCATCGTCGTGTTTGGCTGCGGTGGCGACCGCGATCGCGGCAAGCGCCCGATCATGGGCGAAATCGCCTGCCGTCTGGCCGATGTGGTGATTGTCACGGACGACAATCCGCGCTCCGAAGAGCCGTCGAGCATCCGTGCCGAGATCATGGCGGCCGCTGGCTGCGCAACCGAAATCGGCGACCGCGCCGAGGCGATCCGAACGGCGGTCGGGATGCTGACATCCGGCGACACGCTGATCGTCGCCGGCAAGGGGCACGAGGAAGGGCAGACGATAGGGGGCGTCACCCTGCCGTTTTCGGATCACGCCGAATTGCGTAAGGCTTTGGAGGAGCTGAAACCGTGAACTGGCTTTGGACGACGGAAGACATGATTGCCGCCATGGCAGGGCGGCCGTTCGGCACTTTGCCTGAGGGCATTACCGGGATTTCCATCGACAGCCGCTCCATTGCGCCCGGCGAAGCCTTCTTCGCCATCAAGGGCGACCGCGTCGATGGCCACGACTTCGCGTCGATGGCGATGGCAAACGGAGCCGCTCTTCTCGTCGTCAGCGAAGCGCGCCTGCCAGCCATGGGGCGGCTCACCGTCCCAGTGATCGTTGTCGAAGATGTGTTGGCGGCACTCGGAAAGCTCGGACAGGCTGCTCGCGCCCGTTCGCGCGCCCAGATCATTGCCGTCACCGGTTCGGTCGGCAAGACGACCACCAAGGAGATGCTGCGCCGGGTCTTGTCTCCATCGGGCAAGGTGCACGCTTCCGTTGCCTCATTCAACAATCACTGGGGCGTACCCCTGACGCTCGCCCGGATGCCGCTCGACACGTATTTTGGTGTCTTCGAAGTGGGCATGAACCATCCGGACGAGATCCGCCCGCTGGTCAAGATGATCAAGCCGCATGTCGCCGTGATCACGACAATCGCGCCGGCACACCTTGGCAACTTCAAGAGCATTCGTGAGATCGCGACGGCCAAGGCCGAGATTTTCGAAGGCGTCGTGTCCGGTGGGCAGGTCGTGCTCAATCGAGACAACGACCAGTTCAACTTTCTGGAGCGGACGGCACAAGCTTGCGGTATCCACCACATCCATTCCTTCGGTCAGCACGCGAAAGCGGATTTCCGCCTGGCAGAGTTTAACGGCTCGGACCAGAGTTCGACGCTCTGGATCACCATCGACGGCGACACGAAGGAAGTGGCAATCGGTGCGCCGGGCCGGCACATCGCGGAGAATGCGCTGGCTGCCCTCGGGGTCGTGAAGATAGTCGGTGCGGACATGCAGCAGGCGATCGGCGCCCTCGCGACGCTCCAGCCCGAGAAGGGCAGGGGCCGCCGTCATCGGCTGATGATCGACCACGGCGCCTTCACGGTCATCGACGAGAGCTACAACGCCAATCCCGCCTCTATGAGGGCGGCAATCGCCGTGCTTGCGAGCGCGGTGCCGACGGGGGCGGGGCGGCGCATCGCCGTACTCGGCGACATGCTGGAGATGGGCGACTACGCGGAAAGGGTCCATTCGGATCTGGCGGGGCCGTTGCTTGCTGCCGGCATTGAGCATGTCTGGCTGGCCGGTCGTGAAATGGCTGCGCTGAAGGAATCGCTCCCGGAGAGCGTCCAGGTCGTTCACTACGAGACGACAGAAGAACTAAGCGAATACGTACTGAACTCCGTCGTGGCTGGCGACGTGCTGATGGTAAAATCGTCACTGGGCATAGGTTTCGGAAAGATCGTCGCCGCGCTTCTTGACAAGTTCCCGCCATTTGCCGACACGCAACGCGATTTTTGAGCGGGTAAACAAGGGGCCCTGAATGCTGATTTGGCTTGTCGAACTGTCGGAACACCTGAAATTCTTGAATCTGTTCAGGTACATTACCTTCCGCACGGGCGCCTCCCTGTTTACGTCCGCCTTCATTGTCTTCCTCTTTGGTCCGACGATCATCAACTCGCTGCGCATCCGCCAAGGCAAGGGGCAGCCGATCCGCGCCGACGGTCCGCAGACACACTTCAAGAAGGCAGGTACGCCGACCATGGGCGGCCTGATGATCCTCGCGGGTATCGTCGGGTCGTCGCTGCTATGGGCTGATCTTTCCAACGTCTACGTGGTTGCCACGCTGCTCGTCACCCTCGGTTTCGGCGCGATCGGCTTCTATGACGACTACCTGAAGGTCACCAAGCAAAGCCACAAGGGCTTCTCCGGCAAGGCGCGACTCGGCATCGAGTTCGTGATCGCAGGCATTGCCGTTTACTTCATGATGCGAACGGCGCTTGCATCCGGAACCGCGGGTTCGACCTTCGGCTCATCGATCGCGTTCCCGTTCTTCAAGGACTTCATGATCAACCTCGGCATCATGTTCGTCCTCTTCGGCGGCTTCGTGATCGTCGGTGCCGGCAATGCCGTGAACCTGACCGATGGTCTCGATGGGCTCGCCATCGTGCCGGTGATGATTGCCGCAGCATCCTTCGGGGTGATTGCGTATCTCGCGGGTAACGCCGTCTTTGCAAACTATCTGCAGATCAACTTCGTACCGGGCACCGGCGAGCTCTCGGTGGTGCTTGGGGCCGTCATCGGCGCCGGCCTCGGATTCCTCTGGTTCAACGCGCCGCCCGCCGCAATCTTCATGGGCGACACCGGCTCGCTGGCGCTTGGCGGCACGATCGGCACGGTTGCCGTCGCTACCAAGCATGAGATCGTCATGGCGATCATCGGTGGCCTGTTCGTGATGGAAACGCTCTCGGTCATCATCCAGGTTGGCTACTTCAAGATGACCGGCCGGCGCGTCTTCCTGATGGCGCCGATCCATCACCATTTCGAGAAGAAGGGCTGGACGGAAAGCCAGGTGGTGATCCGGTTCTGGATCATCGCGGTCGGTCTTGCCCTGCTTGGTCTCTCCACCCTGAAGCTGCGGTGAGGCGGCGATGATTCCCGTTACGACGCTATCAGGAAAGAAGGTCGCGCTATTCGGGCTCGGCGGTTCCGGCTTTGCCACGGCGCGCGCGCTGAAACTGGGCGGCGCCGAGGTGACCGCCTGGGATGATAATCCGGATAGCGTTACCAAAGCCGCCGCCGAGGGCATCCATACCGCCGATCTGCGCACCATCGACTGGAGCGCGCAGTCGCTTTTCGTGCTCTCACCGGGTGTGCCGCTGACGCATCCCAAGCCGCACTGGACCGTTGATCTTGCGCGTGCCGCCGGCGTCGATGTCGTCGGCGACGTCCAGCTCTTCGTGCGCGAGCGCCGGGCTCATGCGCCCGATTGCCCGTTCATTGCCATTACCGGTACCAACGGCAAGTCGACGACGACAGCGCTGATCGCGCATATCCTGAAGTCGAGCGGCCGCGATACGCAACTCGGCGGCAATATCGGGACGGCGGTGCTGACGCTCGACCCGCCGAAGGATGGACGTTTTTACGTCGTCGAATGCTCGTCCTACCAGATCGACCTCGCGCCGACGGTCAATCCGTCCGCCGGCATCCTGCTCAACCTGACGCCGGATCATCTCGATCGTCATGGCACGATGCAGCACTATGCCGACATCAAGGAGCGGCTGGTTGCCGGCAGTGACGTCGCCATCATCGGCGTGGACGACAGCCACTGCCAGATGATCGCGGATCGTATCGAGCGGGCCGGCGGCAAGGTCATGCGCATTTCCCGCCGTCATGCACTTCCCTACGGCATCTACGCGGATGGAACGAAGCTCATCCAGGCCTCGGGAGGCGCAACAAAGTCGATTGCCGATCTCGACGGGATCCAGACGCTGCGCGGCAGCCACAACGCACAGAATGCCGCAGCGGCGCTTGCCGCATGCCTGGCCGTCGGCGTCTCCGAAGAAGAGATACGCGCCGGGCTCGCATCCTTTCCCGGCCTCAAGCACCGGATGCAGCCGGTCGGGCGTCGCGGCAACGTCGTCTTCGTCAACGACTCGAAGGCCACCAACGCCGATGCCGCGGCTCCGGCGTTGTCGAGCTACGACCGCATTTACTGGATCGCCGGCGGCTTGCCGAAAGCCGGAGGCATTACCTCACTGACGGGGTTCTTCCCGCGGATCGCCAAGGCCTATCTGATCGGCGAAGCCGCGGCCGAGTTTGCCGCGACACTCGGCGAGGCCGTGCCCTATGAGATTTCGGGGACGTTGGAGCGCGCCGTCGCTCTTGCAGCTGCCGATGCCGAAAAGGACGAAAGCGGTCCTCTGGCCGTGCTGTTATCCCCGGCTTGCGCAAGCTTCGACCAATATAAGAACTTCGAAGTCAGGGGCGATGCATTTGTCAGCCATGTGGCAGCGCTCGACGGAATCACCATGCTGATCGATTCGGCAACAGGAGATAAATAACATGGTAAGCCGCGCGGAACGTGGGCCTCTGGCCGATTGGTTTTGGACCATCGACCGCTTCTTCCTGGCGATGTTCATCTTCCTGATGGGCATCGGCTTCATGCTGTCTTTCGCCGCGTCGCCCGCCGTCGCCGAGCGCATCGGGCTGGAGCCGTTCCACTTCGTCAAGCGCCATGCCGCTTTCATGATCCCGTCGCTCGCGGTGATGGTTGGCCTCTCCTTTCTGACGCCCCGCCAGGTGCGGCGAACGGCGATCATCCTGTTGATCGTCGCCCTTGGCATGATGTTGCTGGCGTTGTTTTTCGGTGTCGAGGTCAAAGGCTCCCGCCGCTGGGTCACGCTTGCCGGCATCTCTATCCAGCCCTCCGAATTCATGAAGCCGGCCTTTGTCGTCGTCTGTGCCTGGCTCTTTGCCGAGCATGCAAGGCAGCCGGAGATTCCGGGTAACCTGTTTGCCATCATACTTTTCGGCATTGTCGCTGCACTTCTGGTCGCGCAGCCCGACCTTGGGCAAACGATCCTGACGACGGCGGTGTGGGGCGGCATGTTCTTCATGGCCGGCATGCCGTGGATCTGGATCATCCTGCTCGGCGCAGGCGGTGTCGGCGGCCTTGTCAGCGCCTATTACATCTTCCCGCACGTGGCGCTGCGCATCGACAAGTTCCTGACCGGCGAAGGTGATACTTTTCAGATCGACACGGCACGCGAAGCCATCATTCGTGGCGATTGGTTCGGCCAGGGACCTGGCGAGGGCATCGTCAAGCGGATCATCCCCGACGCGCATACCGACTTCATCTTCTCGGTCGCGGCCGAAGAGTTCGGCATCGTCTTCTGCATGGCGCTCGTTGCGCTGTTTTCCGTCCTCGTGCTGCGCGGTCTCTCGCATGCCTACAAGGAGCGGAACGACTTCAACCGCTTTGCCGTCGCTGGCCTCGTGCTGCAGATCGGCATACAGTCGATCATCAACGTAGGCGTCAATCTCGAACTGCTACCGGCGAAAGGCATGACCCTGCCGCTGATTTCCTACGGCGGTTCGTCCATGGTCGCCATCTGCGTTACCGCGGGGTTCATTCTCGCGCTGACGCGTCACAGGCCGGAAAAACGTGCGCAGGATCGGAGCCTCTTCCGCGTCGCGCACGGAATGCCGGCGGAGTAATTGCTTATGAGTAAAGGCATTGTCCTGCTTGCCGCCGGGGGAACCGGCGGTCATGTGTTTCCTGCGGAGGCTCTGGCCTACAAGCTGAAGGAGCGCGGCTATTCCGTGCACCTGGTCACCGATAGCCGTGCCGAGCGTTATGCCGGCAAATTCCCGGCCGATGAGATTCATGTCGTGCCGTCGTCGACGATAGGCTCCAAGAATCCGGTCGCTGTCGCGCGCTCGCTGTGGACGCTGTGGACCGGAATGCGGGCTGCCAAGAAGCTTATCGCGCGTCTCAAGCCTGTGGTGGTCGTTGGCTTCGGCGGGTATCCCACCGTACCGCCGCTGCTCGCTGCAACGCGCCTCGGCGTGCCTGCGATGATCCACGAGCAGAACGCCGTGATGGGCCGCGCCAACAAGGCGCTGGCTAGCCGTATGCAGGCGATTGCAGGCGGGTTCCTGCCCGAAGGCGACGGCCAGTTTCCGAGCAAGACGGTGACAACGGGCAATCCGGTGCGACCGGCCATCATCGAGGCGGCGAAAGTGCCGTATTCTCCGTCCAATCCCGGTGAGCCTTTCAATCTCGTCGTCTTTGGCGGCAGCCAGGGCGCGCAGTATTTCTCCAAGGCGATGCCGACAGCCATCAGCTTGCTCGAGGACGGGCTTCGCGATCGCCTGCGCATCACCCAGCAAGTGCGTCCGGAAGATATGGGCATGTTGAGCGCTTGCGTCGCTCAATTGAAGATGGCTGCTGATACGGCGCCGTTCTTCAGCGACATGGCCGAACGACTTGCCGCGGCACATCTCGTCATCTGCCGTTCCGGTGCATCCACGGTTTCGGAGATTTCCGTGATCGGGCGGCCGGCAGTGCTTGTGCCTTACCCACATGCTTTGGACCACGATCAGGCGGCGAACGCGGCAGCGCTTGCGGCGACCGGCGGAGCCAAGGTCATTCCGCAGGCCGAGCTTTCGCCGGAGAAGATCGCTTCGATACTCACTCATGCGATGAACGATCCGGAAAAGCTCGCCCGGATGGCCGCTGCAGCCAGGCAAGCGGGTAAACCCGACGCTGCGAACTTGCTTGCCGACATGGTAGAGGCTATTGCGGCACGACGTACAATTGCAGAGTTCAAGGGGAAACGCGCATGAAAATGCCGAAGGCCATCGGCCTCGTTCATTTCATCGGCATCGGCGGCATCGGCATGAGCGGCATTGCCGAGGTGCTCCACAATCTCGGTCACCGCGTGCAGGGATCGGATCAGGCCGACAGCGCCAACGTGCAACGCTTGCGTGACAAGGGCATCGAAGTCTTCGTCGGCCACAAGGCAGAAAACCTCGGTGACGCCGAAGTGGTGGTCGTCTCGACTGCGATCAAGAAGAACAACCCCGAGCTTGTCGCGGCGCGTGAAAAGCTGCTGCCGGTCGTTCGCCGGGCGGAGATGCTTGCCGAATTGATGCGGTTCCGCAATGCGATCGCGATCGGCGGTACGCATGGCAAGACCACAACCACGTCGCTGGTGGCAACGCTGTTGGAGGCAGGCGGTCTCGACCCTACCGTCATCAACGGCGGTATCATCAATGCCTATGGCACCAACGCTCGCATGGGTGAGGGTGAGTGGATGGTGGTGGAGGCCGACGAGTCCGACGGCACGTTCCTGAAGCTTCCCGCCGACGTTGCCGTCATCACTAACATCGACCCCGAGCATCTGGACCACTACGGCAATTTCGATGCGGTTCGCGGCGCATTCCGCCAGTTCGTCGAGAACGTGCCGTTCTACGGCTTCGGCGTGCTGTGCCTCGACCATCCGGAAGTCCAGGCGCTCGTCGGCCGGATCGAGGACCGCAAGATCGTTACCTATGGCGAGAATCCGCAGGCCGACGTTCGTTTCATGAATGTCCGTGTCGAGGGTCCGCGCTCGATCTTCGACGTAGAGATCCGCCGCCGGAGAACCGGGCAGGTGATCAGGCTCGACAATCTCGTGATGCCGATGCCCGGACGGCACAACATATCCAATGCCACCGCCGCGATCGCGGTTGCCAATCGCCTCGGTATGTCCAGCGAGGACATTGCCAAGGGACTGGCCTCCTTCGGCGGCGTCAAGCGCCGCTTCACGCTGACCGGCGAATGGAATGGCGTCCAGATCTTCGACGACTACGGCCACCATCCTGTCGAGATCAAAGCCGTGCTGCGCGCTGCGCGCGAAGCCTGCAAGGGTCGCGTGATCGCAGTTCATCAGCCGCATCGCTATTCGCGGCTATCCAGCCTCTTCGAGGAGTTCGCGTCTTGCTTCAACGATGCGGACAGCATTTTCCTCGCGCCTGTCTATGCGGCGGGTGAGGATCCGATCGAAGGGGTGAATTCCGAGGCACTCGTATCCCGGATCAAATCGGGCGGTCACCGCGATGCCCGCTTCCTGCCTTCCCAAGAGCTTTTGCCTGAAATGGTCGCAGAGATTGCAAAGCCGGGGGATTTTGTGGTTCTGTTGGGGGCTGGGAGTATCACATACTGGGCGGCAGCGTTGCCCAAGCAATTGGAAAGCCTTTCGGGAATATCTGCATGAAACAGGTGAATGGGGAAAAGCTTCTTGCGTCGCTCGGCGACGGTGTAAAGAACATCCGCGGTAGGATCACGCCGGATGCGCCGATGGACCGCGTCACGTGGTTCCACGCTGGCGGTCTGGCCGAGTTGATGTTCCAGCCGCATGATGAGGACGACCTGATTGCTTTCCTCAAGCTTTTGCCGGAGGAAGTCCCGGTCACCGTCGTTGGCGTCGGATCGAACATCCTGGTTCGTGACGGCGGCATTCCCGGCGTGGTGTTGCGGCTTTCGGCAAAGGGCTTCGGCGCCGTCGAGCTTGCGGGCGAGAACCGCATACGCGCTGGTGCGATCTGCCCCGATAAGCATGTCGCAGCCATGGCTATGGACAACGGCATCGGCGGCTTCCATTTCTACTACGGTATTCCCGGCAGCATTGGTGGCGCAGCGCGCATGAACGCCGGCGCCAACGGCGGGGAGACGCGCGAGCGGCTCGTCGAGGTGAATGCGGTTGATCGCAAGGGCAACAAGCTTGTCCTGTCGAACGCGGATATGGGCTATTCCTACCGTCATTCATCGGTGCCGAGCGATCTGATTTTCACCTCGGTGCTCTTCGAAGGGTACAGCGAGGACCGCGCCAAGATCCGGGCCGAGATGGATGCCGTGCGCAGTCATCGTGAAACGGTCCAGCCGATCCGCGAGAAGACCGGCGGCTCGACCTTCAAGAATCCGGACGGCCATTCCGCCTGGAAGCTCATCGACGAAGCGGGATGCCGCGGGCTGGTGATCGGTGGCGCCCAGATGTCGTCGCTTCATTGCAATTTCATGATCAACATGGGGCAGGCGACGGGATATGATCTCGAATATCTCGGCGAACAGGTCCGTCGCGAAGTCTTCGAAAAATCCGGTATCAAGCTCGAGTGGGAAATCAAGCGTCTCGGCGTCTTCATGCCAGGACGTGAGGTTCGTCCTTTCCAAGGCGTAACCAACGAGTAACGTTAGGTGAGGCGTTTGCTGAAGGCGGTGGAGAAAGTTACGCCGCCCCTGTCGTCACTGGCTTCGCCGATCGCTACATCCATCGTGTTGCTTGTCACCCGGACAAGGCAGAAGCCGCCCATGAAGGCGGCTTTTGCTTTGAAAACTTCCAGCTTGCCGACCCGATAGGCCATCGGCGTGTTGTGCTCGTGGCCGTGGAAAATACCGATTACGTTGTAGCCTTCGAGGGTTGCGAGGAGTTCCTGACGTTCCGATTCACCCCACCAGTGGGGCGCACCGCTTCCTCTTAACGTGAATGTCTTCATTTCAGGATTCCAGCGCTCGAGGGAAAACCGGTCCCATCCATAGTGCTGGAAGATGACCACCGGGCGGCCATCGGACGCATAGGTCTCGAGATCGCGTTTCATCCAATCGAGGCTGCTCGCTGAACCTCTTGTGTTGTCCCAGCGTAACGCTGCGCCTGAATCAGATGCAGGCCACCCCAATTCCAGGAGTAGTTGTCCGATGCTTCGTCGTAGTTGTCGACAGGCACCAGCGGCTTGAAGAAGACGCTCGGCTTGTGGTTCATCTGCACGTAATCACGCAGTTCGTCGCGGTACCAATCGATTTGCGGCGGGCGCCCGTCCTGATCGAGATCGTGGTTGCCGAGCCCAACATAGACGGGAAAGTGCACGTGGTCGGCACCGCGTCCTTGCTGGTAGCGTTGAGAAGACTCCAGTAGCTGCGACCCTTCTGCGAACTCCGCAGTCTGGCCGCCGCGATCATCGGTCACATCGCCACACACGGTAATGCCCTGCGGCCTCGCAATCGGCTGACCGGCGAGCAGAAGGCCGCTCGGCTCCCCTGCGATCTCAGTGGGCCATGCCTGGTGGTGAATGCCGTTGAGCGCAAGAATGTGACGGAGCAGATTTGCGTCGGTCTTGCCTTCACACTGGCAGTTGGGACTTAGCCCGTCTCCGAAGCGGCACGCATGGACGTCGTTGATGACAAGGAAGGTGACATTGATCGGCGGGACGCTGGCCGGCTCGCAATGGACGGCAGTGTCAGCGAGATTCCGGCGCCTACACTTTGTGCCAGCAGTGATCGTCGTGTCAGCATCCCGGCTCTCCCCGTTTTCGAGAATCTAGGGGCAAGGCGTTAGCCGGCAACAATGAAAAGGGCCGCGGCAGTTTCCGGTCGCGGCCCTTCGAACTGGACTGTTTTCGTGATCAGACTTCGTTGCGGCCGGAGGCCAGAATGCAGATCAAGGTGATGACGGCAGAAAGACCGAGATAGTAGCCGACATATTGCATGCCGTAGTTTGCCTGCAGCCAAGTGGCAATGTAGGGCGCCAGCGAAGCGCCGAAGATGCCGGCAAGGTTGAAGGTGATCGACGAGCCGGTATAGCGCACGGCAGTCGGGAAGGGCGCAGCAAGCGCCGTGCCGATCAGACCGTAAGTCATGCCCATCAGCGCCATGGAGACGATCGCGAACACAACAATGCTGCCTTCGCCGCCGGTCATCAGACCGGGCAGGAAGAACGAGAAGATACCGATCAGCAAGGTGGTGAGGATCAGCATCTCGCGGCGGCCGAAGCGCTCGGCGAGTTTGCCTGATATCGGGATGAAGATACCGAAGGCGACGGAACCGACGATCTGGATCTTAAGCGCGTCCGGGAACGGGATCTTCAGGACCTTGACATTGTAAGACAGAAGGTAAGCCGAGCCGATGTAGAACAGCACGAAAGTGGCGAGCGCCACGAAGGTGCCGAGGAACAGGCTGCGCTTGTGCTTGCGGAAGAGTTCGGCAACCGGGACTGCAACGCGCTCCTGCTTGTCAATCGCCTTCTGGAACGCCGGCGTTTCGGTGATCGAGAGACGAACCCAGAGACCGATGGCGATCAGCAGAATCGAAGAGATGAACGGCACGCGCCAGCCCCAACTCAGCAGATCATCTTGCGACATGACCTGCAGCAGCAGCCAGAAGATGCCCGAGGAGAGGAACAGGCCAACCGGCGCGCCGAGCTGCGGGAACATGCCGTACCAGCTGCGCTTGCCTTCCGGTGCATTCTCGGTGGCGAGCAGCACGGCGCCGCCCCATTCACCGCCTAGGCCAAAGCCCTGGCCGAAGCGGCAGAGCGCGAGCAGCAGCGGCGCGAGAACGCCAATCGACTCGTAGGAGGGCAGAAGACCGATCACGACCGTCGAAATGCCCATGGTGAGCAGGGCGGCGACGAGCGTCGTCTTGCGGCCGATCCTGTCGCCGAAATGGCCGAAGACTACGGCGCCCAGTGGACGGGCGAAGAAGGCGATCGAGAAGGTTGCAAAGGAAGCAAGCAGGGCCGTGGTCGGATCACTGTTCGGGAAGAACAGCGTCGGGAAGATCAGCACGGCGGCTGTGGCGTAAACGTAAAAATCGAAAAATTCGATCGTGGTGCCGACAAGGCTCGCGATCAGAACACGCGCCGGCGAGTTGACTTGCGCATTGTTCGATAAAGCGGGAGTCGGCGATACTCTTGATATCGCGTCTGACATTCTCATTCCAATTGGGATTACACCTGTGCCCTTCGGAGGCAGGCGGCTCTTAACGCAATTTTAATTCGGCGCAAATGCCCATCGAGTAACAAACGAAAAAAAAATTAGCACGCTTTGCATTTTTCCGACGATTCAGCGCTTCTGGGTGGCCGACCCTCAAAGTTGACGGGCGGAAAAGCCATCGAACTGGTGCGGATTCCTGATGGGATCCTGCACGAAAGCCGCCGTTGTCGAGGGGTTTTCTGAATGTTGCACGGCCCCCTTCCGGAGGGGCGTTCGAGCCAAAAATTAACGAAAGTAAACACTTCATTAACCATAATCAGGCTCTAATACACCTGCATCACCGAGCGAGATTCGGACGGGAAACAAGCTTGGTGCAAGCGTCGAAATTCACAGTGCAGGTTATTTTTTGGGGGTGTTGATGAGTCGCAAGCATGTCGCTGTCCTGATGGGCGGGTTTTCCTCGGAGAGGCCGGTAAGCCTTTCCTCCGGGACGGCGTGCGCGGATGCTCTCGAGGCTGAGGGCTTCCAGGTGACGCGGATTGACGTCGATCGCGATGTGTCTGCCAAGCTTGCTGCCTTGCGGCCCGATGTCGTCTTCAATGCGCTGCACGGCCCCTATGGCGAGGATGGCACGATCCAGGGCGTCCTCGAATATCTTGAGATTCCCTATACGCACTCCGGCGTGCTTGCGTCAGCGCTCGCCATGGACAAGGAGAAGGCCAAGGGCGTTGCAGCTGCTGTCGGCATTCCGGTTGCTCAATCCGAGGTGATCAATCGATTCGCCTTTCCGGCGGAGCACCCGATGAAGCCTCCCTACGTCGTGAAGCCTGTGCGCGAGGGTTCCAGCTTCGGCGTAGTGATCGTTCAGGAAGATCAATCCCATCCTCCGCAAATCATCAGCTCTCCGGAATGGCGCTATGGCGAGCAGGTTCTTGTCGAGCGCTACATCTACGGTCGAGAGCTGACCTGCGGTGTGATGGGCGATCAAGTGCTCGGCGTCACCGAAATCGTGCCGGTCGGGCATGGCTTCTACGACTACGATGCCAAGTACGTGGCAGGTGGATCGAAACACGTCATTCCGGCGGAAATTTCACCGAATATTTACCAAAAAATACAATCATTGGCGTTAAGGGCGCATCAAGCAATTGGTTGCCGTGGCGTGAGTCGCTCCGACTTTCGTTACGACGATCGCTTCTCCGAAGATGGTGAAATCATCTGGCTGGAAATCAATACTCAGCCAGGCATGACTCCAACCTCCCTGGTGCCCGAAATGGCCGGTCATGCCGGCTACACGTTTGGTGAATTTCTCCGTTGGATGGTGGAGGACGCTTCTTGTTCTCGGTGACGGTCAAAAGAATAGGGCGCCCAAGTCATCAGGCGGAGCTCTCGTTTCCCGAGGGTGATGGTCGGTTGGTTCTGCCGCGCCCGCTGCGTCGCGTTGTGCGCTTTCTTGTCAGCCTCGGGAGTGGCCGCATCCATATTCCGGCTCACGTTGGGACGGTATCCGCCTTGGCATTCTTTGCGGCGACGGGTCTCTACGGCATGTCGCTCGGTGGTCACACCGAAGCGGTTGCGCAGGCGACGACGACGGCTGCAGGCTTTGCGATTGATGACGTGAAGGTGTCCGGCAATTCCGAGACCTCCGAAATCGAGATCCTGCAGTTGTTGGGGCTGGACGGTACGACCTCGCTCGTGGCGCTCGATGTCGATGCTGCGCGTCAGAAGATCGCGAAGCTTCCCTGGGTCGAGAATGTCGAAGTTCGCAAGGTCTATCCGAAGACGATCGAGGTAAAGCTCACGGAGCGCCAGGCTTACGCCATCTGGCAGCATGGCCAGGAGCTCTCTCTCGTGGAGAAGGGTGGCTCGGTCATCGCTCCGCTGCGTGACAACAAGTTTTCGCAGTTGCCGCTGGTGGTTGGTCGCGGTGCTGAAGTTGCCGCAACCTCGCTCGAAACCGAATTTGCGAAGTGGCCGGAGATCAGGGCGCGGGTAAAGGCCTACGTCTGGGTGTCGGGTCGCCGCTGGGATCTGCACATGGACAACGGCGTTGCGGTGAAGTTGCCGGAAGACGATGTCGATCTGGCTCTGGCGCGGCTGTCGAAGTTCATGAAGGAGCAGGACCTTCTGGAGCGCGACATCGCTGCGGTCGATCTCAGGCTCACCGACCGCACGGCAATTCAGTTGACGCCGGAAGCCATGGCGCGCCGGCAACTTGTGCTTGATCAGCGGACCAAGGATTTGAAGAAGGCGGGGCAAAATATATGAGCTTGTTCGGTTCGTCCCATTTCGGATTGCCGCGCCTGAAGCCGCTTTCGTCGAAGCGGTCCCACGTCGTTTCGGTGCTCGACATCGGATCGACGAAGGTCGTCTGCATGATCGGCCGCCTGACGCCTCGCGAGGAAAGCCAGGTGCTGCCCGGCCGCACGCACAACATTGAAATCATTGGGATTGGCCACCAGCGTTCGCGCGGCATCAAGACCGGCGCGATTTCCGACCTCGATGCGCTGGAAAGCGTGATTCGCCTTGCTGTCGATGCCGCCGAGCGCATGGCCGGCCTGACGGTCGAAAGCCTGATCGTTAACGTCACGGCCGGTCGTCTGACGAGCGATATCTACACCGCAACCATCGATCTCGGTGGCCAGGAAGTCGAACTGAACGACCTCAAGAAGGTTCTGTCGGCAGCCTGCCAGCAGTCGCTGCGCCAGGATCGTGCCGTGCTGCATTCGCTGGCAACCGGCTTCTCGCTCGACGGCGAACGCGGTATCCGAGATCCCTTGTCGATGTACGGTGACGTTCTCGGCGTCGACATGCACGTCGTCACCGCTGAGCGTACCGCGCTTAAAAATCTCGAGCTCAGCGTCAATCGCGCTCACCTCTCGGTTGAGGGAATCGTTGCGACGCCGTATGCTTCCGGTCTGGCAGCTCTCGTCGACGATGAAGTCGAGCTGGGCTGCGCGGCGATCGATATGGGGGGCGGAACGACGACGATTTCGGTCTTTGCAGAAGGTAAGCTGGTGCACACGGATGCCGTCAGCCTCGGCGGCCATCACGTCACTACGGACCTCGCCCGCGGCCTTTCGACCCGTATCGAAGACGCCGAGCGCCTCAAGGTCGTTCATGCTTCCGCAATGCCGAACTCCTCGGACGAGCGCGAGTTGATCTCGATCCCGCCGATCGGCGAAGACGAACGCGACCTGCCGACGCAAGTGCCGCGCGCTTTGGTATCGCGCATTGTCAGCGCCCGTATCGAGGAAACCATGGAATTGATCCGCGACCGCATCCAGCGCTCGGGCTTCAGCCCGATCGTCGGCAAGCGCGTCGTGCTGACGGGTGGTGCGAGCCAGCTGACCGGTCTTGCCGAAGTTGCGCGTCGCATTCTTGCCCGCAACGTCAGAATCGGTCGTCCGATGGGCGTCTCGGGCCTGCCGACTGCAGCGAAGGGCCCAGCCTTTTCGACGGCCGTCGGTCTGATGATCTATCCGCAGGTCGCGGACCAGGAAACACATGCGTCACAGAGCGGTCTGCTCATGTCGCTTGGGGGAAATACCAGCCGCTTTGCCCGCATGGGGCAGTGGTTGAAAGAGAGCTTCTGACAATTGAGTGAATTGGCCGGCGTGGCGATGCGGCCATAAAGAGAAGGAACGGTAACATGACTATCAAGCTGCAAAAGCCGGATATCACTGAGCTTAAGCCGCGTATCACCGTGTTCGGTGTTGGCGGCGGCGGCGGCAACGCTGTCAACAACATGATCTCCGCTGGCCTCCAGGGCGTCGACTTCGTCGTTGCCAACACGGATGCCCAGGCCCTGACGATGACCAAGGCGGAGCGCATCATCCAGCTCGGCGCCAACGTCACTGAAGGTCTCGGTGCTGGTTCGCAGCCGGAAGTCGGCCGTGCCGCAGCCGAAGAGTGCATCGATGAAATCATCGATCACCTGAACGGTACGCACATGTGCTTCGTCACCGCCGGCATGGGCGGCGGCACCGGCACCGGCGCTGCCCCTGTTGTCGCTCAGGCGGCTCGAAACAAGGGCATCCTCACGGTCGGCGTCGTTACCAAGCCTTTCCACTTCGAGGGCGGTCGCCGCATGCGTCTGGCCGAAGCCGGAATCGAAGAGCTGCAGAAGTCGGTCGACACGCTGATCGTCATTCCGAACCAGAACCTCTTCCGCATTGCCAACGACAAGACGACCTTTGCCGACGCTTTCGCGATGGCTGACCAGGTACTCTACTCCGGCGTTGCCTGCATCACCGACCTGATGGTGAAGGAAGGTCTCATCAACCTCGACTTCGCCGACGTCCGTTCGGTCATGCGCGAAATGGGCCGCGCGATGATGGGCACCGGCGAAGCATCCGGTCAGGGCCGCGCGATGCAGGCTGCCGAAGCTGCAATCGCCAACCCACTGCTCGACGAAACGTCGATGAAGGGCGCACAGGGCCTGCTGATCTCGATCACCGGCGGTCGCGACCTGACCCTCTTCGAAGTCGACGAAGCTGCGACCCGCATCCGCGAGGAAGTCGATCCGGACGCGAACATCATCCTCGGCGCGACGTTCGACGAGTCGCTCGAAGGCATCATCCGCGTTTCCGTTGTTGCTACCGGTATCGATCGTGCGATCAATGCCGCGGCAGGAAAGGCCTTCCAGCCGGCAGCGAAGCCGATCGTGCGTCCTTCCGCGGCCGTTGCTCCGGCTCCGGCCGCTGTTCAGCCTACACCTGTCATGCAGCAGGCACCCAAGCCCGTCGACTCGGTTGCACAGGCAATCCGCACGGCCGAGGCCGAGATGGAACGCGAGCTCGAGATCCACGCTCCGCGTGCTGCAGCTCCGGTGCAGCAGCCGGCAATGCAGGAGACCTTCCGCCCACAGAGCAAGATCTTCGCTGCTCCGGAAGCCGCTCCCGTCATTCGCCCCGCCCCGGTTCAGCAGGCTCCCGTTCACGCGCCTGTTATCAGCCAGCCGGCTCCGCAGCCGGTCATGAGCCAGCCGGCTCCGGTCATGCAGCAGCCGATGGCCGCCCAGCAGGCCGTTCGCATGCCGAAGGTGGAGGACTTTCCGCCGGTCGTGCAGGCCGAGATCGACCGTCGCTCGCAGCCGGCCGCTCCGTCTCACGCCCACGAAGAGCGTGGCCCGATGGGGCTCCTGAAGCGGATCACCAACTCACTTGGTCGCCGCGAAGAGGAAGTTGCGCCAGAGATGACCTCGGCTCCGGCTGCGGCATCGCAGCAGCGCCGACCGCTTTCTCCGGAAGCCAGCCTCTATGCGCCGCGTCGCGGAAATCTCGACGATCAGGGCCGAAGCGTTCCGCAAGCTCGCATGATGCAGGAAGACGATCAGCTTGAAATTCCTGCGTTCCTGCGCCGCCAGTCGAACTGAGGCAAGGGACAGAATCGCCACAAGGATGCCCGGGAGTACGCTCCCGGGCATTGCCGTTTCAAAGCTCTGAATTCGACACGAATTGCGTTGTTATTTCAAAGGCATGCTTTCGTAACAATGCGAAAGAAACAGTGATTTGGATTGGAACCCGGGCGCACGTATGTATGTGCTCAAGGAACCGTCTTCTTGCGCTTTATCGCGAGGCTCTGACGGAGTGAAATGACCCCTGGCGGATGGTCCGGCATGTTAGCCGATGCGGATCACCAGGGATAATAAAGGCAAAAATTTATGGTTATTGGCATGTTGGGTTTTCAGACGACAGTATCGCGCCCGATTACGCTCTCGGGCATCGGCGTTCATTCCGGTGCTGACGTTTCGATTACCTTCAACCCGGCAGAAGCTGACACAGGCGTTGTCTTCAATCGCATGCACGACAACGGCGAGGTTTCCGAATATCGTGCCGTGTCTTCTCAGGTCGGCAATACAGATCTCTGCACCGTTCTTGGTTTCTCGCCGGCGCGATCGGTCGCGACGATCGAGCATGTCATGGCCGCTGTCTACGCGCTTGGTCTCGACAACGTCCTGATCGAAGTTCACGGTTCCGAAATGCCCATCATGGATGGCAGCTCGATGCCCTTTATCGAGGCGATCGAACAGGTTGGCCTAGTATCGCTTGGCGTCAAGCGTCGCTACATCCGCGTCACCAAGCCGGTTCGCATCGAGCATGGTGGTTCGTGGAGCGAGTTCCGTCCCTATGACGGCATGCGCTTTGAGGTTGAGATCGATTTCGACTGCCCGCTGATCGGCCGACAGAAGTGGGAAGGCGACATGACGGCTGCGACGTTCAAGTCCGAGCTGTCGCGTGCCCGTACCTTCGGCTTCATGCGCGATGTCGAGCGTCTTTGGGCCTCCGGCCACGCGCTTGGTTCGTCGCTTGAGAATTCGGTCGTCATATCGGACGACAACACCGTTATCAACGTCGAAGGCCTGCGCTACGCCAAGGACGAGTTCGTGCGCCACAAGGCACTCGATGCGGTTGGCGACCTGGCGCTCGCCGGTGCTCCTTTCATCGGCTGCTATCGGTCCTACCGCGGCGGTCACAAGATGAATGCTAATGCTCTCAAGGCGTTGCTCAGCGACCCGACCGCCTATGAAGTGGTCGAGACCTCTGCGCCGCGCCAGCGTGTTGCGGCTCGGGATTTCATCCGGGTCAACGCGCCGGAATTTGCTCCCTGGTCGGCATGACCTCCATCGCATTTATTAGGCCAGGGCCGCCTCCTTCGGGAGGCGGTTTCTTTATGGGGAGCAGGCTGACGATGATTCCCCGATAGATGTGCTGCCGCAGATGCTTAGTAGCACCAGATGCAGCATTCGCAGTGTAAAACCGGCGTTTATCGCCTGCATCGCCACAAAAATGCGTTAATGCATCATCATTGCGTTGCTCTGGCTCCACATTTGTGGCTAGAAACGCCAGCAAGGCGTGGCTGCCGTTGAGGGATGGCGGCGTTGGGATATTCCGATGGGTTATGCAGGGTCTGATAGTATGATGAAGACAGCGCGCGCTTTGTTCGCATCGCTCTTGGTGCTGAGCGCAGGTGCCTTAATTTCCGGATGCCAGTCGGACCCCGATATCGATATCACCAAGCTCGGCCTCGAGAACGATCCGCCGGATGTCCTCTATACCCAAGGCCTCGCCAACATGAAGGCCGGCAACATGGCCGAGGCGGCGCGCAAGTTCGACGCAATCGACCGCGAAAACCCGTTCTCAGAATGGGCGCGAAAGGCGCTCGTGATGAGCACCTTCGTCAAGTATCGCCAGGGCCGTCTGGACGACGCTCTCGCTTCGGGCAACCGCTATATGGCGCAGTATCCGAAGTCGAAGGACGCTCCCTACGTGCAGTATCTGATCGGTCTGACCTATTCGAAGCAGATCGTGGACGTCACGCAGGACCAGCGCGCGGCCGCCAAGACCGTCGAGGCCATGCAGGCCGTCATCGACAACTACCCGGATTCGGAATACGTCGACGACGCGCAGGCGAAAATCCGCTTCGCACGCGACCAGATGGCAGGCAAGGAAATGCAGGTCGGCCGTTACTACATGGAGCGCAAGGAATACCTGGCGGCGATCTCACGCTTCCGCACGGTTGTCGAGAAATATCCGAATACCAACCAGATCGAAGAAGCGCTTGCGCGCCTTGTCGAAGCCTATTACGCAATGGGCATCGTCGAGGAAGCACAGACGGCAGCCGCGGTTCTCGGCCACAACTATCCTGACAGTCAGTGGTATGCGGACTCCTTCAAGCTGCTGAAGAGTGGTGGCACCGAGCCGCGTGAAAACCCCGGTTCGTGGATTGCTGCCGCGGGCAAGAAACTCCTGCTCGGTACCTGAGGCCAATGCTGATCCAGCTTTCGATCCGCGATATCGTCCTGATCGAGCGGCTGGATCTCGCCTTCGAGACCGGCCTCTCGGTGCTGACCGGGGAGACCGGCGCTGGCAAATCCATCCTGCTCGATAGCCTGTCGCTCGCGCTTGGCGGGCGCGGAGACGGCGGTCTTGTTCGCCATGGCGAGGACAAGGGGCAGGTTACGGCTGTGTTCGACGTCGGTCCGGACCACAGCGCCCGCAAGCTGCTGCGCGAAAACGGCATCGATGATGACGGCGATGTTATCTTCCGCCGTGTCCAGAACGCTGATGGCCGTACCAAGGCTTACGTCAACGACCAGCCGCTCAGCGTTCAGCTCATGCGCCAGGTCGGGCAGATGCTGGTCGAGATTCATGGCCAGCACGACGATCGCGCCTTGGTCGATGCGCATGCGCACCGGATCCTGCTCGACGCTTTCGCAGGCGTGAACGAAGATGCTGCCGGAGTCTCCAATCTGTACCGCATCTGGCGCGATACCGAGCGGACGCTCAAGAAGCAGCGCGAAAAGGTGGCGAACGCTGCTCGTGAGGCCGACTACCTCCGCGCTTCCGTAGAGGAGCTCGAGAAGCTTTCACCGCAGGACGGAGAAGAGGACGAGCTCGCCGATCGTCGCCAGAAGATGATGAAGGCCGAGCGGATCGCCGGCGATATCGCCGAGGCTTCCGAATTCCTCAACGGCAATGCTTCCCCCGTGCCACATATCGCCTCGCTGGTGCGCAGGCTGGAGCGCAAGAGCCACGAGGCGCCGGGCTTGCTGGAAGATACGGTGGCGCTTCTGGATGCCGCTCTGGACCAGCTCTCCAATGCGCAGATGGAAGTCGAGGCTGCGCTGAGGAAGACGGAATACGATCCGAAGGAGCTGGAGCGTGTAGAGGAACGCCTGTTTGCCTTGCGCGCTGCCTCCCGCAAATACTCCGTTCCGGTGACCGAACTGCCGGCGTTGGCGGTCCGCATGATCAGCGATCTTGCCGACGTCGATGCCGGCGAGGAAAAGCTTGCCAAGCTTGAAGCCGAGGTCGGTGTTGGCAAGGCAAACTACGACGCAGCGGCGCGCAGCCTTTCCGATAAGCGTCATCATGCCGGAGACGCCTTGGCTGCTGCCGTCATGGCGGAACTGCCGGCGCTGAAGCTCGAGCGCGCAAGCTTCATGGTAGAGATCACCACCAATCCTGATGACGCGACCTCGGAGGGGATCGACGTGGTGGAGTTCCACGTTCAGACCAACCCGGGCACACGTCCTGGTTCGATCATGAAGGTGGCATCCGGCGGCGAGCTTTCGCGCTTCCTGCTCGCCCTGAAGGTCGCGCTTGCCGATCGCGGTTCTGCGCCGACGCTCGTCTTCGACGAAATCGATACCGGCGTCGGTGGGGCGGTTGCGGATGCGATCGGTCAGCGGCTGAAGCGGCTCTCCGACCGCGTGCAGGTGCTGTCGGTCACACATGCGCCGCAGGTCGCCGCGCGTGCGGCGACGCACCTGCTGATTTCGAAAGGACCGGCCGCCGAAGGCTCGGAGAAGATCGCGACTCACGTCGCGACGATGGCGCCTGGCGACCGGACGGAAGAAATCGCACGCATGCTGGCGGGTGCGTCGGTGACGGAAGAGGCGAGGGCGGCGGCGGCCCGGCTGCTGGCCGGGAACGGCTGATTTCCTAATCGCCGAATTGGGGAGAGGGCGAACGAGGACCTCTCGCTCTCTTTCAATCCATTCATTTTGCTCTAAAACCGACTCCAGATTCCGTGGAGCGAGAGCCGTATGTCGACCGAAGCCATAGCCGTTGATGCCCTGACGATCGAAGATGCCGCCGCCGAGCTTGAGTGGCTCGCCAAGGAGATCGCCCGCAACGACGAGCTTTATCACGGCGAGGATCGCCCGGCGATTTCCGATGCCGAGTATGATGCACTGAAGCGTCGCAACGACGCGATCGAGGCGCGCTTTCCGGAACTCATTCGCGAGGACAGTCCGTCGCGGCGTGTCGGTATCGCGCCTTCGGTAACGTTCGCGCCCGTTGTGCATGCACGGCCGATGCTATCGCTCGACAACACGTTCTCGCAGGAGGACGTGCAGGACTTCGTGGCGAGCGTCTATCGCTTCCTCGGCCGTCTGCCGGACCAGTCGATTGCCTTTACCGCGGAGCCGAAGATCGACGGCCTCTCTATGTCGATTCGCTATGAGAACGGCAGGATGGTGAGCGCTGCAACGCGCGGCGACGGCACGACCGGCGAAAACGTCACGGCCAACATCCGCACGATCAAGGAAATTCCCCAGACGCTGCCGGCGGGGGCACCAGCAGTCGTCGAGGTGCGCGGCGAGGTCTACATGGCCAAGAGCGACTTCCTGGCGCTCAATAAGCAGATGGAAGCCGAGGGGAAGCAGACCTACGTCAATCCGCGCAATACGGCAGCCGGATCGCTGCGGCAGCTCGACGCCAAGGTGACTGCGAGCCGCAAGTTGAAGTTCTTCGCCTATGCCTGGGGTGAGATATCCGACATGCCCTCCGACACACAGTTTGGTATGGTCGAGGTATTCAAGAGCTGGGGCTTTCCGGTCAATCCCCTGATGAAGCGGTTGAATTCCGTCGCCGATATTTTAGCCCACTACGACGAGATCGGCCTGAAGCGACCGGACCTGGACTATGATATCGACGGTGTCGTCTACAAGGTCGACAGCCTGGATCTGCAGCAACGGCTCGGATTCCGCTCCCGCAGTCCGCGCTGGGCGACGGCACATAAGTTCCCGGCCGAGCAGGCTTTCACGACTGTCGAGAACATCGATATCCAGGTGGGCCGCACCGGCGCCCTGACGCCGGTTGCACGGCTGACGCCAATTACCGTCGGCGGCGTCGTCGTAACCAATGCGACCCTGCATAACGCCGATTACATCGAAGGCATCGGGAACTCGGGCGAACGCATCCGCGACGTCGGGCACGACATTCGGATCGGTGACACGGTCATCGTGCAGCGGGCCGGAGACGTTATCCCGCAGGTGCTCGATGTTGTCATGGAGAAGCGCCCCGCTGATGCCGCCCGCTATGAATTCCCGCAAAAATGCCCGGTCTGCGGCAGCCATGCGGTGCGGGAGAAGAACGAAAAGACAGGCAAGCTCGACTCCGTAACGCGCTGCACCGGCGGCTTCATTTGCCGTGCGCAGGCCACCGAGCATCTGAAGCACTTTGTTTCGCGCAATGCCTTCGATATCGAGGGCCTGGGATCGAAGCAGGTCGACTTCTTCTTCGAGAGCGACGATCCGGCGCTGCAGATCCGTAACGCGCCAGATATTTTCACGCTTGAGAAGCGGCAGGCCGGTTCGCTGACAAAGCTTGAAAATATCGAAGGTTTCGGCAAGGTCAGCGTCGGAAAGCTCTATACGGCGATCAACGAGCGGCGGAGCATCGCGCTGCACCGGTTCATTTACGCGCTCGGCATCCGGCACGTCGGCGAGACGACAGCCAAGCTCCTGGCACGCTCCTACGGCACCTATGCCGACTTCGAAGCAGCGATGACAGCTGCCGCGCCGCTCTCGGGCGATGCCTGGAACGACCTCAACGCCATCGAAGGCATCGGTGAGATCGTCGCGCGCGCGATCGTTGAATTCTACAAGGAACCGCGCAATGTCGAGGTGATCTCGCGACTGCTCGCCGAACTGAATGACGGGACGCCCTTGCCTGCAGAGAAGGTTGCTGCTGCAGACAGCCCAGTCGCCGGCAAGACTGTGGTCTTCACCGGTTCGCTGGAGAAGTTCACGCGCGATGAAGCCAAGGCGCGGGCTGAAAGCCTCGGCGCTAAGGTCGCAGGCTCGGTGTCAAAGAAAACCGACATCGTGGTTGCAGGACCAGGCGCAGGCTCGAAACTCGACAAGGCACGCGAACTCGGTGTCCAGACGATGGACGAGGACGAGTGGCTGGCCCTGATCAGCGGATGAGGGATCGGCTGTCACCGACCTCGGAGCGTTCCTCTACCGCTTGATGCGCGCCATCGCGTAAGCATCGACGTAGCTGCCGGCGCGGAAGGCGAAAGCACGGAGTATACCTTCCTCTTCGAAACCAAATTTCCTGTAAAGGGCCAGGGCGGCTTCGTTGTCGGTGTAAACAGTCAATTCCAGGCGCATGATGTTCAGCCAGTTGTCGGCGGCATCGATGACGGCCGCGAGCATCGCGCTGCCGATGCCGCGACCGGTAAAGTCGTCATGCACGCCCATGCCGATGCTGGCGACGTGACTGCGGCGGCCGTGGTAACGGGTCATGCCGATGTCGCCGACGATCTGCTCGTCGATAATTGCGACCAGACGCATTGCATCCGGATTGCTGTTTTCGACATGGCGGCGGGTCTCTTCAATGCTTTGGTAGGGTGGACGCAAGGTACCGGCACGGAAGCCCGGCAGATTGACCAGCGCCGTCAATGCCTCGGTGTCGGACGGACGGATGGCTCGGATCGACAGTCCGGCGGGTATTTCTCTGGGGTTTGGATTCTTCTGCATGCAACTCTCCTTCTCAGTTTGAGGAGAGCCGGTTCCCGAACCCTGCTCGCCTCGGCAGGGTTTAGGGGATGACGGACTGCTTCTAACGCACCATCGCTCCCGCCAACCCTGCAAGGGTGGTCGTCCGCGTCAGCACAATGGTCACCAATCCGGTCATGCGCCATGATTTCGCAATCCGCTTGCGGATGTCAACAGCCGGATTTGCGCGGAGAGGGTGGGGAGGTTATGCCAGATCCATGCTATCGAATCGGAAATCTCGTTGAAAACCATCGCCATTGATTTCGAAACCGCCAACGAACAACGCGGCAGCGCCTGTTCGGTGGGACTGGCATGGATTGAGGACGGCAAGGTTACCCGCGTCGAGGAGCGTCTGATCCGGCCGAAGGAGATGCGGTTCTCCGGTATGAACATCGCCATTCACGGCATCCGGCCTGAGCATGTCGAGGACGCGCCGGCGTTTCCGGAAGTGATGGACGAATTCCACGACGATTTCCGAGGTGCGACCATGATTGCGCACAATGCAGCGTTCGATTTCAGCGTCTGGCGCGCGAGCCTCGATCTCTATCGGCAGTCCTATCCGGAGCTGACGTATCTCTGTAGCCTGAAGATGGCCCAGCGGATCTGGCCGCATTTCCTCTCGCACCGGCTCAACATGATCGCCGAGCATCTCGGCCTGCGTTTTGCGCATCACAATGCCGCCGAGGACGCCGCCGTCTGCGCGCATGCCGCGATCGCGATGGCAAAGGCTGTCGGGGCGGCTGCAGTGAACGCCATTCCCGCTCTGATAGGCATGAAGCCTGGCAGGCTGACGTCGACCGGGTATGAGGCCTGCACCTGCAGGAAGGCGTGAACACTTCCTTGTAAAGGCATCAGGCGCGCTTACCTAAGATGCGGATGCAATCAGGGAACCGTCATGTCCAGAAAGAGTTACATCGCGCTTGCCGCTGCTTCACTCATCGGCCTTAGCGCCGGCGCTGCCTCAGCCGACGTCGTCGGCAAGGTCGGGGTCGACTGGATTGGCAACGACATCATCATCGATGCGGTGGCCGACCCGCAGGTGAAGGGCGTGACTTGCCACGTCACTTATTTCGACCGCAGCGTTATCGATCGCGTGAAGAACGGCAACTGGTTCGAAGACCCCTCGAACAACTCCATCTCCTGCCGGCAGACGGGGCCGATCGAGATTGGCGACATCAATCTGTCGGAGGGCGGCGACGAGGTGTTCAAGACGGGCATGTCGCTTATCTGGAAGAAGCTGGTCGTCAACCGGATCTACGACAAGAAGAACGACACGCTGGTCTATCTCGCCCACTCCCGCGAACTGACTGATGGCTCGGCGAAGATGGCGATTTCAACCATCCCGCTATACGGCCAGAATGTCACGTGGAAGAACGGCAAGCCGCAATAGCAACACGCCTCGTCGCGCTAGGCGCGGCTCTTGGGATGTGCCGGCAGCTCGTCGCAGATGACATCCCAGGACACCTTTTCAGACGTCCAGACGTGAAAGGTCGGATGATACTCATCCGGGTCGTCGAGGCTGACTGTCATGATGTCGATCAGGTCTGGGTCGGCATCGTTCTGATAGCCGATCGGGGAACCGCATGAGCCGCAAAATGTCCTGACAACGCCTCTCGAGGAGGCAAATGCCCGAGGGGCTCCCTGTTCGTATACCAGCGTTCGCACGGGAAAGGTGACGAACGGAAGCGTAGGAGCCGAAGCGACCTTTCGGCATGTCTGACAGTGGCAGATGCCGCTCGCCAGCGGCGCCTCGTCAATTCTGTATCGGACCGCACCGCAGCCGCATCCTCCGGTGTGACGGGTTTTCGCCTCGCGCATTCTGCGTACCCCGTTGTTCTTCTGACAACCATTCGAACGCCCGTTCGCGCACTTCGTTCACTCGAAGCGACGTCGGACGATGCGATGAGGAGATAGCCTGCAATGCGGCCCTAACAATGACCGTACAGAAAAAACCGCTCGCAACGGTTCGATGCGAGCGGTTCGAAAATCTCTTGGCGGTTATGCTGGCTGGTCGCGTCAAGCAGCCTGTGCCAATTCGTCGGCGATTACGGTGTCGAGGTTTAGGAAGCAGACCATGGTCTTTTCCAGGGCGACGATGCCGCGGCAGAAGGCGCGCTGGGCTTCCGGGATGATCTCCGGTGCCGGCTGCAGGTCTTCGCTCTTGATGGTCATCATGTCGGAGACCTGCTCGACCAGCAGGCCGACGAGCTTGCCGGCAATGTCGGTGACGATAATGGCGGAGCGCTCCGACGGCTCGGTCATCTTCATGCCGAGGCGGCAGGCCATGTCGATGACCGGAATTACCGCACCACGAAGATTGATGAGGCCGAGGACGTAGGGCGGTGTGTGCGGCATTGGCGTTACGGGCGCCCAGCCGCGGATTTCGCGGATCGCCATGATGTCGATGCAGAACTCCTGCTCGCCGAGATGGAAGGAGACGATCTCGAGATGCGATCCGGTCTGGTTGATGACGGTATTGTTCATGATCAGAATTCTTCCCAGTTGTCTCCGGCCGGTACGGCCATGGCTCTGGCGGTTGCGCCGCCGCTGAATGCGCCCGCGACCTTGCCGATAAGGCTTCGTGCGGGAGATGGTTTCGGATGCGAGACTGCGGTGGCTTCCCGCGGCGTGGAACGGGCATTCATGCCTTCGCCGATCTTGAACGTCTGGATCAGGTGGATCAGGCTGTCGGCATCGGTGGCGAGCGCGTGACTTGCTGCGTTCGTTTCTTCCACCATGGCCGCGTTTTTCTGCGTGACCTGGTCCATCTGGCTGATGGCCGTATTGATTTCGTTCAGTCCGGTAGATTGTTCGCGTGCAGAGGTTACGATTGATTTAACATGCTCGTCGATGCGCAAAACATCTTCGCCGATCTGGCGCAGGGCTTCGCCGGCCGCCGTTACGAGTTCGCCGCCGGCCTTTACCTCGGCGCCGGATTTTCCGATCAAGGCCTTGATATCCTTGGCGGCACCGGCCGCGCGGCCGGCGAGTTCGCGTACTTCCTGTGCTACGACAGCAAAGCCCTTGCCGGCTTCGCCGGCGCGAGCAGCTTCGACGCCCGCGTTGAGGGCGAGGAGGTTGGTTTGGAAGGCGATCTCATCGATGACGTTGATGATTGTTCCGATCTCGCGCGAGGCGGTCGCGATTCGCTCCATCGCAGCCATGGCATCGGTCACGACCACATCTGATTTCGCGGTATTCTGCCGGGTGTGGGCAACCATGTGGCCGACTTCCTCGGCACGGTTGGTGGCGTTGCGAACCGTCGCGGTGATCTGGTCGAGCGCCGCGGAGGTTTCCTCCAGCGAGGCCGCCTGTTGTTCCGTACGCTTGGCGAGGTCGTCTGCTGCCGAGCGCATCTGCTGGCTGTTTGCCTGGATGGAAGTCCCGTTTCGGGCGATCCCGGCCATTGTCTGGCGGAGCGTCGCCGTGGTGTGATTGAAGTCGGTGCGCAAGCGCTCAAGCTCTGCCGTGAACGGCTGATTGATGGTGACTGTCACGTCTCCGCCCGCGAGGCGCGTAAGGCCGTCGCCCAACGCATGGACTGCATCGTTGAGCGCTTCGGCGTCCGCAAGCTTCGCTGCTTCACGGCTGCGGCGCTCGGCGTCGCTCTGCTGGCGTTCGCTGTCGCTACGCGCCTGCAATTCCTGCTTCTCGATTGCGGCAAGCCGGAAGCTCTCCGCTGCGCGTGCCATGTCGCCGATCTCATCGCCCCGGTCAGTGGCGGGGACAAGGCTATTGAGATCGCCGCGCATGATGCCCTGCATGCTTTTTCGCACACCCTCGATACCGCGACGGATGGAACCGCCATGGATGTATTGCAGGGTGCCCATTGTCAGGATGGCGACGATGCCAAGTCCCAGCTGGATCAGTATCGCCCGCTCCGAGATTGCGTTTGCCTCGTCGATACGCGCTTTGGCCAATTCGCCGCCTTCGTGGGCGAGCTTGTCCAGTGTCGCGCCCACCTTGTCGCCGCCACCGTCGATGGCGTCGTCCAGCTTGTCAAATTCACTGTCCGGCGCCCCGGCTTCGACAGCAGATTTCAAGTCTCCGACGACATTTTTCCCCAGAGACGCCACGTCTGCACCATAGGTGGACAACAGGTTTCCGGCGTTCAGCTCTTCGCCCAGGCGGTGCATCTCCTTGGAGCTGTTCTGCAGCTCGCCGATCGCCTCGTTCATCAGCTTCAGGCGTTCGGGCATCACGGCGCGATCGCCACGGTCGACGATGGTGTCCATGGCGGCAAGAATGAGGGTGAGGTTTGCGGCGCGCATCTCGTTAATCTGGTCGACGCTGGCCTGGATTTCGTTGGCATGTCTCAAAGCCGCGTCGGCGCTCGAATTTTGATACCAGCCAACTGCAAGCATCGAGCCGAAGCCAATGAACGCCGCGCCGGCAAGTGTCCCCAGCCGTTGGCCTACAGAGAGGCTCTTGCGCACTTTCATATCAGTCATTGATGATCATCCCCCTCCGCGATGAGACGCGGTGTGCATCTTGCGCTCACGCGGATAGCCGGGGATTGAAATGCCGGGTGGACCTCATGTCACGAGAACGTAGAACGTTCTATCCATTCCTAAATATAGATATGTATTTTTAAGTATTTGCTAACCCTCAAAGATTGCAACCGTCTTTGTTTCATCTGCTAAGTGGTTGAAGATTTTGGTTTTTGTGAAACCGATTTCGCCTTTTCCGTGTGCTGGTGGGGCAATCGGTCGCCACTGGGAAACGTGTTGTTGAATTGCGCCCCGAAGCAGGAGGCGATATCACCCGATAAACGGGAATAATCCCGATCTTTGAGGTTCGATCGATGAAGACTGTCCGCATTGCGGTCTGGGTTGCGGTGCTGCTGATGGCCGGAATTCTCGGCTGGCTGACGCTTAATGTCACCAAGACGAAGGAGGCCGTTTCCGAGGGGCCGTTCGGCGTGCCGTTCACGCTCGTTGCCCAGGACGGCAAGCCGATCACCGAGCAGGCCTTCCGGGGCAAGCCGACGGCGCTCTTCTTTGGCTTCACCCATTGCCCGGAGGTCTGCCCGACAACGCTCTTTGAGATGAACGGTTGGCTGGAGAAGGTCGATCCGGATGGCAAGAAGCTGCAGGCCTATTTCGTGACCGTCGATCCGGAGCGCGACACGCCTGAGGTGATGAACGAATACGTTTCCAACGTGTCCAAGCGCATCGTCGGCATATCAGGCGCGCCCGACAAGATTGCCGATGTCATCAAGGGCTACCGCGTCTACGCCAAGAAGGTTCCGGTGGACGAAAGCAATCCGAACGGCGACTACACGATGGATCACACGGCTTCTGTCTTCCTGCTCGATTCGGAAGGGCGGTTCTCCGGTACCATCGCCTATGGCGAAAATCCCGATACGGCTGTAAAGAAACTGGAGAACCTCGTCAGCAAGGGATGACGGCATGGCGTCAGGGCATCGCAGCATCTTGATCGCCGGAGCCGGTGCGACTGGTCTGACTGCTGCTCTTGAACTCGCCCGCCGCGGCCACCTCCCGCGCATCGTCGATAGCGACGCCGGACCGGTGCCCCTAACGGAAAGCCGTGCTCTCGGCATCAATGCCAGAACGCTGACGCTGCTTTCACCTTCGCGTGTGACGGACACGATCCTGCAGGAAGCGCAGCAGATACAGCACTTCCGGATCGCCGCCAAAGGCAAGGTCCTTGCCGACATCGACACCACGGAGGTTCCCGGTCCCTACAGTGCCATCCATGCGCTGGCGCAAGGGCATACCGAGCGGCTGCTGCTCGGCAAGCTTTCCGACTACGAGATTGCTCCGGAGTGGCAAACCGTCGTGGAGGCGGTTTCCGGCGATCTTTCGAAACCGAAGGTGACGCTAAGGAAGCTGGATGGTTCGGTCGAAACCGCGGATTTCGATATCGTGATCACGGCCGACGGGTCCCATTCAACGGTGCGAGAAGCCCTCGGCATCGGTTTCCCCGGGCAGGTGCTGGAGAGCAGCTTTTACCTGGCGGATTTTCGCTACGCCGGACCGGTCGATCCCAGCTTTGCCGAGATCAGCCTGTTCGATCCTGGCATGATCGGGCGCTTGCCTGTGACGCGTGACGTGCTGCGCTACATTTCGACGCTCCCCGATTTCGAGAGCCGCATCGAGCATCCCGCGCCCATTGCTGAGCGGGTCTGGGCGTCCGATTTTCGCATTCACTTTCGTCGTGCCGAGGTAATGGCGAGGGGCAACGTTTTCCTTGCCGGGGATGCTGCGCACATTCATTCGCCTGCCGGGGCGCGGGGGATGAACCTTGGCATCGAAGACGCATGCTGGTTGGCCTGGCTGATCTCGGAGAGGCGGGAGCAGGAGTATGCGGTGCTCAGGATGCCTGCTGTGACGACGGTGCTGAAGCAGACCCATCAATTGACATCGCTAATCACAATGACACATCCGATGGCAATCGCGATCCGCAATCTTGCCGTACCGGTTCTTTTGCGGATACCTGCATTCCGACAAAAATTGCTTCACGGTGTTTCCGGATATGATACGCAGTCGCCGCCCTGGATCGATGGCGCCCCATAAAAGAAAGAGTGATTGTGAGTGAAATACGCCTTTATGTGACGACGACCGAAGTGCAGGCCGGTGAGATTCTGGACCTGCTGTCCGAGGTCTTCGGCGAAGAAGACTTCGCGATCGCGACGACTGAAATCGACGAGAAGAAGGACATTTGGGAAGCCTCCGTCTACATGATGCGTGAAGACGAGGCGCAGGTTCGCGCGCGTGTCGAAGACGCGCTGAAGACGAGCTTTCCCGACGCCAAGGTCGAACGCGAGGTGATCCCTGACGTCGATTGGGTCGCCAAGTCACTCGAGGGCCTGAAGCCGGTTCGGGCAGGGCGGTTCCTCGTCCATGGCTCGCACGACCGCGACAAGGTACGGCCCGGGGACATTGCGATCGAGATCGATGCGGGCCAGGCGTTCGGTACGGGTCACCACGGTACGACGGCTGGCTGCCTGGAGACGATCGATCGTGTTCTTCGTTCCCGCTCCGTGCGGAATGCGCTCGACCTCGGAACCGGTAGCGGCGTTCTGGCGATTGCCGTGAGGAAGCTGCGTAACATTCCCGTTCTCGCCACCGATATCGACCCGGTCGCAACTCGGGTCGCGGCCGAGAACATCAGAAGCAACGGGATTGCGTCCGGTATCTCGACGGCGACAGCGCCGGGTTTTCACTCGACGGCCTTTTCCACACATGGTCCCTTCGATCTCATCATCGCCAACATCCTCGCGCGACCGCTGATCAAGATGGCGCCGCAGCTCGTCAACCACCTGGCGCCGGGAGGCTCGGTCATCCTCTCCGGCATTCTGGCCGCGCAACGCTGGAAGGTGCTTGCCGCCTATAATGGTGCGCACCTGCGGCATGTCCGCACGATCTGGCGAAACGGTTGGGTGACGATCCATCTCGACCGCCCTTGAGATGAAGGCAAAAGAAAAGGCGGTGCCAATGGCACCGCCTTGAGACCAGTTTCCCGGTCAGTGCCCGCGAGCTCGAAGGAGGAGGAGCGCTCGAGCGGGCTTCTACTGTTCTGATCGCCGATCCCGTGAGGGAGGAGGAGAAGGGAGCGGCGAGTTGCTCAGAACGTGTAGCTGGTTGCGACCTGATGGCGCGTAACCCTGTGGCCGGCGCCGAGCAGCTTGAGGGTGTCCTCATGCGGCGGACGGCGCGAGCCGATGATGTGACGCACAGTCTGGCGCTCGCCAGCCTGCACCGGGCTGCTGTAAGCGAAGCGCGACAGAGGGGCAGTCATATCCAAATTCCTTTTGTTTCGTTTCAGGTTCGTCTCGAACCCGTCTGATGGCGCCTATATAGCGATTTAGAAAAGCTGAGGGAGAGGGTTTCCTTCATGGGAGCCATGCAGAGAATGCATAAAGCGTGCCAGTTTGTGAATCGGCGCCTCATTTCCGCCGAATTATTGCGCGGCTCTCACTCAGGTATCGCGTAGCAATTTCTCGTATTCTCATGAAATTCCGATACCATAGCCGAATCTCTTCGCTGAGGGGATCGTCCAAAAAAACGGGTTAGTGAGCATGTTCCAGTCTTTCGAAGTCACCTCGACGCCACAATTCGGCCGCGATCGCGTTTCGGCCCTGCGCGCAAGCTTTGATGCGCTTGGCATCGACGCCTTTCTGGTGCCGCGCGCCGACGAGTTCAACGGCGAATACGTGCCAGCTTGCTCGGAACGCTTGTCGTGGCTGACGGGTTTCACGGGCTCGGCGGGGGTCGCGCTGGTGACGCGTTCGGAGGCGATTGTCTACGTGGACGGGCGCTACGTGACGCAACTTGCCGAGCAAGTCGACAACGCGCTCTTCACCGGTGGGGACCTTGTGAACGAGCCGCCTCATGCCTGGCTTGCAAAGAATGGCTCCAAGGGCTTGCGTCTTGGCATTGATCCCTGGCTGCACTCCGGGGCGGAGGTGCGGCGACTTGAAAAGGCGCTTGCCGAAATTGGCGGTTCGCTCGTTGTCCTGCCTCACAATCCTCTGGACAAACTCTGGAGCGACCGGCCGCAGGAGCCGTTGGGGCAGGTGACAATCCAGAACATCGTCCAGGCGGGCGTGCTCGCAACCGACAAGATCGCAACGGTCGCGGCCGATCTTGCAAAGAAGAACCTCAAGGCGGCGCTGATCGCGGATCCGTCTTCGGTCGCCTGGATCTTCAATATCCGCGGTGCCGATGTGCCGCACACGCCGCACCCGCTGGCGCGGGCGATCATCTATGCCGATGGCAAGGCGGACCTCTTCCTCGACAAGCGCAAGACCGGTATCGAACCCGAAGCCTATCTCGCTCAGATGTGCATGCAGCTTCCGCCGTCGGAGCTCGAAAAGAAACTGTCAGCTGTTGCAAAGGATGGTGGTCGCGTCTTCGTGGATCCTGACCTCACCTCGTATGCCCTGGCGGAGATCATTCGCAAGGGAGGTGGCGAAGTCGTGGAAGGGAATGATCCCGCAAAGCTTCCGCGAGCGGTGAAGAACAACGTTGAGATTAACGGTTCCGCGGCCGCGCATCTGCAGGATGGCGCAGCGATGGTCGAGTTTCTCTACTGGCTGTCGCAAGTCAAGCCCGGGACCGTGTCGGAAATCGACGTGGCGGAGAAGCTCGAAGTAGCGCGCGCCCGTGTCGGGCAGAGCATGCAGAACCCGCTGAAGGACATTTCGTTCGATACGATTTCCGGTGCCGGCGAGCACGCGGCGATCATGCACTATCGCGTCACGACGGAAACGAACCGCAAGCTGGAAGCCGGGGAGCTTTTCCTGATCGACTCCGGCGCCCAGTACATCAACGGCACGACGGACATTACCCGCACCGTCGGGATCGGTTCGGTCACCGAGGAGCACAAGCGCTTCTTCACGCTGGTGCTGAAGGGCATGATCCAGATCAGCACCGCGCGTTTTCCGAAAGGCACCCGCGGCTGCGATCTCGATCCGCTGGCCCGCATCGCGCTCTGGCGGGCGGGGGCCGATTTCGCCCATGGCACCGGCCACGGTGTCGGGTCCTACCTTTCGGTGCATGAAGGTCCGCAACGCATCGCCAGGTTATCAACGCAGGAATTACTGCCGGGGATGATCCTCTCGAACGAGCCCGGCTACTACCGTCCCGGCGCTTTCGGCATCCGCATCGAGAACCTGATCTACGTCCGCGAGGCAGAGGCAATCGATGGCGGCGACACGCCAATGCTCGGGTTCGAGACGCTGACCTTCTGTCCGATCGATCGCAGCCTCGTCATTCCAGAACTTCTGAACCATGACGAGTTGCATTGGCTGAACAATTATCATGAGCGCACGCGGGAGGCGCTGATGCCGCTGATCCACGACCACGACGTCAAGGCGTGGCTGGAGAACTCGACCTTGCCGCTGGAATACTGAGCCAGGCGGCCTTGCTCGCCGCCGATGGCGTCACATGCCGATCGTGTGACGCCAGCCCAGAACGAAGAGCCACGCGACGATCAGCATCCAGGTGTGCGAGGCCCGCAGGCCAACGACGAGTGCGACGAGCAGGGCCAGCTTCGAATCCCAGCCCCCCATGAAGAAGGCCGGCGCGACAAGCGTCGTCAAGACTGCAGCTGGGACCGCAGCAAGTGCGGCCTCCATGCGTGGCGGAATGCGCTTCATCGTGGTGATGAGGATATAGCCGCCGATGCGGGTTGCGTAGGTTGCAACCGCCGCAGCGACGATCACGAGTGCCATATGAAGATCGAAGGCCATCGTCATACCTCGTGCAGATCGGATTCGAGTTCCTGTTCGTGGGGCGGCGGTGGGAACAGGGCGGCAAGGATGATTCCCGCTGCGGCACCCAGGCTGACGTGCCAAGGTGAGCCGACATAGTGATAGGCGACAACAGAGGCGACCGCACTGACGGCGGCGACCGGCAGAAAGTTGTCGCGATGGCGGAAATCCAGGACGATGCCGAGGAAGTAGGCCGGCAGCAGGATGTCGAGACCGATCAACTTCGGGTCGCCGATGTAGTTGCCGAGCAGCCCGCCGAGCAGGCTCACCAGGACCCAGGGGATGTAGATGATGATGCCGAAGCCGAGGTACCAGACAAAGGTGACCGGCTTGCCGGCTTCGCCGCGCTTCAGCGTTTCGGCAAACTGCGGATCGACCAGCAGGAAAAAGGTGAAGAATTTCTGGAGCGGCGAAAAATGCTTGATGTAAGGGGCGATGGCCGCCGAATAGAGGACATGGCGAAAGTTGACGGCCAGGATGGAGGCGACGATCAGCCACGCCTGGACGTTATGGCCGAACAGTTCGAGGCCGACCATCTGGCTCGCGCCGGCATAGACCGTGGCGCTCATGAAGGTCACTTCCGCGAGCGACATGCCGTTATCGACTGCGAGCGCTCCAAACAATGCCCCAAACGGGGCCGAGGCCATCGCAATGGCTGAGCCACCGCGCAAGCCGTCGAAAAAATCAGCGCGACTCATCGGCGATAATCCTTCTGGAATTTTGTCCCCCGTCTAGGGACGGGCGGTATCCGCCGCAAGCAAATTTCCTTGATTGACCGATCGATTTCGCTGAACGATGCACACGCGACTGATTGCCGTTCGAGGAACAAAGATGACCCGGATCGAACTATCGAAAGAGGAAAAGGCCGAACTCATTGCGCGGATCCAGCACTATTTCGATAGTGAGTTGGACCAACCGATCGGCCTCCTGAAAGCGGAGTTTGTTCTCGAGTTTTTCGCGAAGGAAGTTGGCGCCGCTTACTACAAGAAGGGGCTCGAGGATGCGCAAGTCGCGCTTGCCAGACGCATGGATGACTTTTCCGAGGACGTCTATGAGTTGCAGCGGACTGCGACGGAGTGATCAGCCTTCCAAAATTTGTCGGCTGGTGACGATGTCGATGCCGTGCTCGCGCATTTCCTTGACCGCGATCGCAACACCTTCGGGTGTGATCCCACGGCTGGCATCTTCGACAAAGCGAACCCGCACTCCGGGCATCATTTCGGTCGCATCGAGGACGGAGAACTTCACACAATAGTCGGTTGCGAGACCGCAAACGTCGAGTTCCGTGACATCCTGCCCCTCGAGAAAGTCGGCGAGCCCGGTGAGGGCGTCCTGATCGTTGTCGCGGAATGCCGAGTAGCTGTCGACACCACGATTCTCGCCTTTCTGGAGGATGAGATCGATCTCGCCCGTCTTGAGATCGGGATGCAGTTCAGCGTCCACCGTTCCTTGAACGCAATGGTCCGGCCACATCATCTGCGGCTTGCCGGAGAGCGTCCCTAATTCGAACGGCTGCTTGCCGGGATGAGATGAGGCAAAGCTTCCATGGCCGGCAGGATGCCAGTCCTGGGAGGCGACGATCAGGTCATACTTGCCGCTCTCGATCAGGCGGTTTGCGATGGGAACCACTTGGTCGCCATCCGGCACCGGCAGGTTGCCGCCCGGGCAAAAGCCATTCTGAATATCGACTAGAAGCAAGGCTTTCATCGGTGCGACTCCCTCGATTTGCACTGCAACATGCCAAGGGCCGAGGGACGGCGCAAGCGCCGAAACGCTTCGCCGCATGGGCGGCGAAGCGGGCCTTGAAATGGTCAGGTCGGCCGGTGCCCCTTCAGCCCATAAAAGGCAATGTAAGCATAGCACAGAACCGGCATCAGGAAGGCGAGATGTATGCCGATCGTGTCAGCAAGGGCGCCTTGCAAAAGCGGCAGCAAGGCGCCGCCGACGATTGCCAGGCAAAGGATTCCAGAGCCTTGGCTCGTGTATTTTCCAAGGCCGTACAGTGCGAGACTGAAGATCGTTGGGAACATGATCGAGTTGAAGAGGCCGATTGCGAGGACCGACCACATGGCGACGTGACCGCCCGAGAAGACGGTGAGTAACAGCAACAGGATGACCGCGGCTGCATTGAAGGCCAAGGCCTTGCCGTCATCGACGTAGCGCATCACGACAGCACCAATGAACCGGCCGATCATCGCGCCGCCCCAGAAGTAGGATACATGATGGGCGGCCTCGGCTTCCGAAAAGCCTGCTATATCCGGCTGGCTCATGAAGTTGACCAGGAAGCTGCCGATGCTGACCTCCGCGCCGACATAGAGGAAGATGCCGATTGCGCCGAGCACGAGATGGCGATACTGCCAGGCCGAGCCGCCGCCGGTGATCGGCTCAATATCTTCCGCACCTTCAACCTGGGGGAGCTTGAGGGCTGCAAAGAGCGCGGCGAGTAACAGGAAGGCGACAGCCAGCAGCATATAGGGGAACTTCACAGCGCTCGCTTCGGCAAGCCTGACGGCGTCGAGTTGTTCCGGAGTGGTGCCCGCAACGGCGGCCGCTGTCGCCGACAGGATCAGGACTGCGCCGAACATCGGGGCAAGTGTCGTGCCGAGGGAGTTGAAGGCCTGTGTCAAGGTCAGGCGGCTTGCGGCGGTGTCGGGTGGACCGAGGACCGTGACATACGGGTTTGCCGCGACCTGTAGCACGGTGATCCCAGTTGCCAGCACGAAGAGGGCGCCGAGGAAGAGTGCATAGATACGGTAGCTTGCGGCCGGAATGAAGAGCGCGCAACCGATGGCGGAAATGATCAGGCCCGTCACGATCCCCCACTTGTAGGTGATGCGCTTGACGAGCGCGCCGGCGGGCAGGGAGACGATGAAGTATGCGCCGAAGAAGCAGAGCTGGATCAGCATCGATTGCGTGTAATTCAGCTGGAAGACGTTCTTCAGGTGCGGAATGAGAATGTCGTTCAGGCAGGTGATGAAACCCCACATGAAAAACAACGATGTCAGGGCCACGAGGGCAAATTGATAGCTCGCTGCCGGGGAAGCCGATGCCGGGCGCGTCGTCGCGGCACTGTTGGTGATGATACCAGCCACAGTCTTGTACCTCTTGTTCTTGTTGCGCCGGAAATTTTCTCTTGAAGCCGTCGAAACGGCGGGCCGGCGGTGGCTCGGCAAGGCACTTGGGAGGAGGCATGCAGCAAGCCACAAGGCTCATATATCCATTTGAAACCAAATTGGTAGTATTCAAACGATTTTTATTGTGCGTTGCGGCGGGTGGTTCGCCCCTGCGAACATGTGCTGACGCGGCCGGTTCTTGCGCCGGCGTTCCAAGACCGTGGAGAGATTTCCTGCGCCGGGGAAATGGTCAGGCCGCCGAAGCGGACTTTTCATTCGCCGCGACGCTGCCTTGTCCTTCTGTCTTGCGGCTGGCGTGATAGGCGCGTTTCTGCGCGTACATCGCAATGTCGGCACGCCGCACCATGGCTTCCATCGTTTCCCCCGGCTCGCTTGTCGCGACACCGAGCGATATGCTGAGCGGAGCATTGGAGTAGAACTGATTGTTGATCTTCAGCAGCTCGCCGATGGTCTCGACCATTGCGGCGACAGCCTGCTTGTCGGCGCCGGGCATCAGCACCGCAAACTCGTCGCCGCCGATGCGGGCAGCATGGTTTGGCTGTGTGGCGGCGCCATTCAGAACTTCGCCGAGACGGCGCAGCAGCGCATCGCCGGCATCGTGTCCCAGCTGGTCATTGGCCTCCTTCAGGCCGTTGAGATCGATGACGACAGCCGAGACCGGCCGCAGCGACTTGCGTTCGAGCCTGTTCAACTCGTCCACGTAGAAGGCGCGATTGTGAAGCTTGGTCAGGACGTCGTGCTTGCCGAGATATTCGAGGTAAGCTTCGGCCTTCTTGCGCGCTGTGATGTCGGTGAGGGCTACCTGCACAAGTGCCCAGTCGCCTTCGTGGCCGGGAAGGACGGAGAATTGCAGAAGGACGTAGCGCTCGGAGCCGTCGAGGGCGTAGTTGATCACTTCGCGCTGATGAAAGAGCCGGCCGTTCCAAAGCTCGATCAGCTGTTCGCGGAAGTGTTTTTCCATGTCGTCGCGGAAGACATCGCCAATGCGCTGCAGAAGCGTATGCCGGTCGGGTGCGCAGAACAGGTCGAGGGTTGCCTGGTTGACGTCGATCACCTGGATCTCGCTCATGCACTGACGCACGAACTCGGGATGGACATCGGTGAAAACCCTGAAATCGTCGATGCCGCGATCGCGGACATTCTCAAGCAGCAGTTTGATCTGGCTGAAATCCTCGACCCAGAGCGAGACCGGGGAATGCTCGAAGATGCCTTCGGCGTAGCGGCGATTTTCGCGCTCCTTGCGGCGCGCTTCCTCACGTGCGGTGACATCTTCCGTTGTCAGCATTATCTGCGCAAGCGACTGCTCATGGCCCGGCAGCACCGAACCACGGAGCTGGATATCGAGCCTGCGGCCGGACAGCGTATAGTTGACCGCGCTGCTGGTGAATTCGGTCTTGCCATCCCAGAGTTCTGCCAATTCGTTGACGTGGCTTTCGAGCATCTCGTCGCGAAACACCAGGCCGAGATTGGCGACCAGGTGGTCGAGATCGTTAGCCCCGAAGAGTTCGAGTGTCTTTCGGTTGACGCGCAGCACGCGGATAAGCTGTGAGCAGGCGGCGATGCGCGTTGTGTCTTCTCTAAGGTAAGCTCGGATGTCTTCGACGCCCTCAGCGCGCCAGCGATCGAATTGCGCCTTGACCCCGCTGAAATCCTCGATCCACATCGCGATCGGTGACAGGTCGAAGATATCGGAGTCGCTCATGATGAGACTTTCGGTTTGTTGTCGCATGTGTGGAGGCGCAGCGTTGTTCGTCGGCTTTTAAGCATGATTCGTAAACCTTCACTTGATGCGGCGAAGATCGGTTTCCCGATCCTCGTGCGATTCATGCCATTGACGCGCGCTCAGTCAGGCCAATCTAGAGATAGGAGACCTTGTGCCCGCGACAGTGCGAGTGAGTGATGATGGTGAGTAGCGTTCAGAGTCTCGGGCGACAGGCGACAGTCGCGACGGCCAAATTCTGTCTCGTCATGCTGGTCATGATTTTCCTAGCGGCGGGATCCCTGTCTTACTGGCAAGGCTGGGTGTTTCTCGTGCATTTCTGCGGGTGGTGCGCAGTCCTCACGGCCTATTTCGTCAAGCGCGACCCGGAACTGGTCCGGAAACGCATGAGTGTCGGACCGGCGGCGGAACGCGAGCCATCGCAGAAGCGCATACAGTCCTTTAACAGCATCGCGATCCTTGCGCTTTTCGTCGTTTCGGCGCTCGACCACAGGTTCGGCTGGTCGGTCGTTCCGGCCTCGATCGTGCTTCTCGGCAATGCATTGATCGCGGTCGGCTTTATCGGCTGCTTCTTCGTGCTCCGGCAGAATTCGTTTGCCGCGGCGACAGTCGGCGTGACGGCGGGGCAGCGGGTGATTTCGACCGGCCTCTACGGCGTGGTGCGCCATCCGATGTATGCCGCGGCGCTGGCGATGTTTTTTGGCGTGCCCTTGGCGCTGGCTTCCTATTGGGGTCTGCTTGTGTTGGCTCCCGTCATTGGTGGTCTGGTCGCCCGCCTCCTAGATGAGGAGAGGTATTTGGTGGGCAATCTGGTCGGCTATGCCGAGTACCGCAGCCAGGTCCAATGGCGCCTAGTGCCTGGGATCTGGTGACGGATCATTCCTCTGGAGGCTGGTGAGGCGGCGGCCCTTGCGGTAAATATCGCGGCAGGTCGATGGAGGGCGTCGTGGCAATCAGGGTCGTGCAATTGGGTTCGCCGCGGGCAGAAGGCGAGGGGGTGCGGATCGGTACCGTCCGCCGACCGCCACGGGGCGTGCCGAAGGAAGAATTTTCCAGCCGCAACTACTATGACGTCTGGCTGCCGGTGCTTTCGCCGAGCCAGCCCCTTGTGACGGAAGCGAAGGCCGCGACGACTGACGCCGAGTGGGCGGCCTTCGTCCGCAGCTTCACGAAGGAAATGAAAGTGCCGGAGGCGAGCCATGTGCTAGACCTGCTCGCCACGCTTTCGCATGCCAGTCATTTTTCAATCGGATGCTACTGCGAGACCGAGAGCCGCTGCCATCGAAGCGTGTTGCGGCGCCTCCTTGAAGAGCGCGGTGCGACATTTGCCGCGGAAGGCTGTGCCTGATGGCTGCAGAGGATGACCTGAAGCGAAAGCCAACGACCGAGCCCGGTCCTGATGAGAAGATCGATGCGACCTTTCGCAACGGGTCACTGACAGCAGCCGGCATCATTCTCGGTTTTTCCCTGAGTTTCATGAGCCGTTGGGCTTCGAATCCGAACGACTGGAGCCGGATCGATATCCTGCCGATGTTGCTGCTGACGGTAGGGATTGCCTTGCAGGTCAAGGTCTTTGCCGATCTGCTGGCCAGGGACTCGCTGATTGCGGCCAAGTACGATCGGGCGAGGCGCCTGTTCCTGATCGGAATCGCGGTCGTCGCCGCCGGGATCGGGCTCGCATTGCTCAACGACATACTGGGGTTGGGATCGATGCCGATCCTGGGGTGAGCGGGCGCCACGCCCGCTCCATGAATTCGGACTTCCTCGCTTGTCGGTAGTCGTTCGTGTACCTGCGGGATCAGGTCCCTAGGATGATCTTGCTGCAGGCAAATGCGACGGTCGGACTGCTCAACACGGCAATCATGAGCGAGGCTACGATCAGAGGCAGCGAATAACGTTTCATCTGCGTCCTCCTTCTCTCCCGCGATCGATGCGCGCGGGAGTTCAGTATGCGGGACGCGGGGCAGTAAACGAAGTCACGAAAGGGTGAGGCAAGCCGCGCTGTCGTTTGCTGCAGTTGTTGGTACATTATCTGAGGTCAGTGAGTTGGCGGTTCCGCTTTAGGAAACCCTCTCCACAAACCCATCCAAGACGCGCTTCTGGCCTGCCCGGTCGAACTCGATCGTCAGCTTGTTGCCCTCGATCTCCACGATGTTGCCGTTGCCGAATTTGAGGTGGAAGACGCGATCGCCGGTCTTGAATTTCGAGGGCTCGGCGGCGGTTGATTTCGCCACGAGTTCGCCATCGATGGTGCGGCTGCGCGGGCCGCTTTCGCCGTAGCCGATGCGTTCGACGGCGTGGCCAGAACGTGTGCCCCAGTTGTCGCGGGTGGCGTCCGTCTTGTTCTGCTGGGCACGCTTCCAGCCGGGCGTCGAATAGGAGTTGGCGAAGGGGTCAGCCTTGTCGAAACGGGACTGGCCGTAGCCACCGCGACCATAGCCGCCGTAGCTCTGCTCGGCTTCCGCCACCTCGACATGCATTTCCGGCAGTTCGTCGAGGAACCGCGAAGGGATGGTCGACTGCCAGAGACCGTGGATGCGCCGGTTGGAGACGAACCAGATGTGGCAGCGGCGCTTGGCGCGGGTGATGCCGACATAGGCAAGGCGGCGTTCTTCCTCGAGGCCGGCGCGGCCGCTTTCGTCCAGTGAACGTTGGTGCGGGAACAGGCCTTCCTCCCAGCCCGGCAGGAAGACGGTATCGAACTCCAGGCCCTTGGCGGAATGCAACGTCATGATCGAGACGGCGTCGAGGTTTTCGTTCTGCTCGGCGTCCATGACAAGCGCGACGTGCTCGAGGAAACCACGCATCGACTCGAAGCTCTCCATCGAGCGAATGAGTTCCTTCAGGTTTTCGAGACGGGTCGGCGCGTCCGCCGACTTATCGTTCTTCCACATGTCGGTGTAACCCGACTCTTCAAGGATCTGCTCGGCAAGCTCAGTGTGCTGGGTGTTTTCCAGCATTTCCTGCCAGCGGCGGAATGATTGGACGACGTCGAAGAGAGCTTTGCGCGCCTTCGGCTTCAGCTCGTCGGTTTCGATCATGTCGGCGGCTGCGGCCAGCATCGGAATGTCGCGGGCGCGGGCATAATCGTGGAGGGCGCGCACCGTCGTATCGCCAAGACCGCGCTTCGGGGTGTTGATGATGCGCTCGAAGGCGAGGTCGTCGGCAGGCTGGGCGACGAGGCGGAAGTAGGCCATGGCATCGCGGATTTCGAGGCGCTCGTAGAAGCGCGGGCCGCCGATGACTCGGTAGTTGAGGCCGAGCGTCACGAAGCGGTCTTCGAACTCGCGCATCTGGAATGAGGCGCGCACGAGGATCGCCATGTCGTTGAGCAAATGCCGCTTTCCTTTGGCGTCGCCGCGTTGAAGTTGCTCGATCTCCTCGCCGATTTCCCTGGCTTCCACCTCTGAATCCCAGGATGCGTGCACCTGGACCTTGATGTCATCGGGGTCGCTGCGGTCGGTGAAAAGCGTCTTGCCGAGGCGGCCTTCATTGTGAGCGATCAGGTGGCCGGCGGCGCCAAGGATATGCGCCGTCGAACGATAGTTGCGCTCCAGCTTGATGACCTTGGCGCCCGGGAAGTCCTTCTCGAAGCGGAGGATGTTGTCCACCTCGGCACCGCGCCAGCCATAGATCGACTGGTCGTCGTCGCCGACGCAGCAGACGTTCTGCGGCTCGCCCTTTGGGCGCTGGGCAAGCAGCCGCAACCACATGTACTGGGCTGTGTTGGTGTCCTGATACTCGTCGACAAGGATGTAGTGGAAGCGGCCGTGATACTCCTTGAGAAGATCCGGGTTTTTCCGGAAGATCGCGATCGGGTGCATCAGGAGATCGCCGAAATCGCAGGCGTTCAGCGTCGAGAGCCGTTGCTGATAGGCAAAGTAGAGTTCGCGGCCCTTGCCGTTGGCAAAGGCGCGGGCGTCGCCCTCGGGAATGTCGCCAGGGCCGAGGCCCTTGTTCTTCCAGCCATCGATCATTCCGGCGAACTGCTTGGCAGGCCAGCGCTTGTCATCGAGGCCTTCCGCCTGGATCAGCTGCTTGATCAGCCGGACGACATCATCGGTGTCGAGGATCGTGAAGTCGGAGCGCAGGTTTACGAGTTCGGCATGGCGGCGCAGAAGCTTGACGCCGATCGAGTGAAAAGTGCCGAGCCAGGGCATGCCCTCGACGGCGCCGCCGACGAGCACGGCAATACGTTCCTTCATCTCGCGGGCGGCCTTGTTGGTGAAGGTCACGGCAAGGATCTGCGAGGGGAAAGCGCGTCCAGTGTTCAGGATATGGGCGATGCGCGTCGTCAACACGCGCGTCTTGCCGGTGCCCGCACCGGCGAGCACGAGTACGGGGCCTTCCAGTGTCTCGACGGCTTCGGTCTGTTCAGGGTTCAGGCCGGAAAGGTAATCGGGGCGCCCGCCGCCATCGCGAGCTGCCATGGCACGGGCGGCGAGCCTTCCGGCGGCGGGAGCGGCAGGGGCCGGTTGCTTGCGCGGCGGCTCGCCCGGCTCTTCATCGAAGAAGGGGATATCGTCGAAACTATTGCTCATGGCGCGTAATGTAGTGATTCGGGATCGAAAGACCAGAAAAGATGTTCTGCTTTCATTCCGCCCCGCACCCGCTGTCCTCAGCTTATGCAGTGCATTCGAGCAGTCCTGCCCGGGAATTGCCCATGTGCGCTGTAAGGGCGGGCTCGGTCGCGCGCAAACATCGTCAATAAAACTCAGAAAACAAAACCGTCATTTGACGTTGGCGATGAAATTCTACAACACGGCAGGCGGCGGTCGAGAGTTGCCTGACAGTAACTCAGTCTTGAATTACAATTCAGTAATGCTGGAGCAATTCGCTTGCTGGTGATCGGCAAAGAGACAATATTGTCGCAGACGCGCGGCAATTTGTCCTGCGAACGCCTCTTTCGATAGACCCTGGACCAGCCTCGAGTCCCTCTGGAGACGTGAATGCCATTTTGGAAGCAGTTTATAGTTTGCCTTGTCGTGATTGCGGCCGGCTTTGCTGGATGGGTTTTCTTCGTGCCAGGGGCTGGCGAGACGCTACGGAAGGCCGGCTTTTCAGAGGTTTCAAAGCTGGCGCCCGGTGAGGCTGCACCGAAGCCGGTGGGGAGCGAGGAAGGGCAATCGAGACGTCGCAGCGGCGGAGCAAACGCGCCCGTTCTGGTCGCCACGCAGGCCGTCGTTCGTGGTGTCGTCAATGATCGGCTGAGTGCCATCGGCACGGGCGACGCCATCCGCTCCGTGGTGGTGATGCCGCAGGCAAGCGGGACAATTCGCGAGATCCTGATCAAGTCGGGCGACAGGATCACCAAGGGGCAGGTGCTTGCAAAGCTAGACAGCGAAGAGCAGGTCATCGCTCGCGGTCAGGCCGATGTGGCGCTGAAAAGCGCCGTCGAGAAATCCAGCCTCTACCACAACATCAAATCCAGCGTGTCGCGCATGGATGTCTTCGATGCAGAAATCGCCGAGCAAGGCGCACGCCTTCAACTGCAGGCCGCCGAACTCAATCTCGAGCGTCGCAGCATTGTCGCGCCGATCGATGGCATTGTCGGCATCATCCCGGTCAACGTCGGCGACAACGTTTCGACGACGACGCCGATCGCGACCCTCGACGACCGGACCGAAATCCTGGTCGACTACTGGGTGCCGGAACGCTTCGCCAACACGATCACGGTCGGCCAGCCCGTGGAGGCAACGTCGGTGGCACGGCCAGGTCGGGTATTCTCGGGCGCGGTCGAGGCAATCGACAACCGCATTGACGCCGCCAGCCGGACAATGCGCGTGCGGGCCCGAATCGACAACGCATCGGACGAACTGCGCGCCGGCATGTCGTTCAATGTCGGGATGAGGTTTGGCGGCGACCAGTATCCCGCGGTCGATCCGCTCTCAATCCAGTGGGATTCGCAAGGCGCGTTCGTCTGGCAGGTCGTCGACCGCAAGTCCGGCAAGGTGCGTGTCAGCATCGTGCAGCGCAATCCCGACTATATTCTCGTCAAGGCCGATCTGGACGATGGCGATGCAATCGTTACCGAAGGGCTGCAGCGTGTCCGTGAAGGCGGCGCGGTACGGGTGGCCGGCGAAGTGGCGTCGAATTCGGAGCCAGTCACGCAATGACCGTGACCGAGATGCAGGAGAAGCCGGCTTCCGGCAAACAGACCTTCACCGCGCTGTTTGTCAGGCGCCCGATCCTTGCGCTTGTCTTCAACGCCCTGATGATCGTTGCCGGCCTTGCAGCCTATGCCGGGATCGAAGTGCGCGAACTGCCCGATGTTGACCGACCCGTGGTGACGGTGCGCACGACTTTCGACGGTGCCTCGCCACAGACTATCGACCAGGAACTGACGAAGGTGATCGAGGGCGCTGCCGCACGCGTCAGCGGCCTCAAATCCATTTCCTCCAGTTCTCAGTTCGGCCAGAGCCGGGTGACGCTCGAATTCTCTGACTCCGTCGATCTCGCGGTAGCGGCAAACGACGTGCGAGATGCCATCGGCCGTATCGCCGACCGTCTTCCCGAAGAGGCGGATGCGCCGCAGATCGTCAAGGCGGATTCCGACTCTCAGCCGATCATGCGTCTTGCCGTTACGTCGTCGAAACTGAACATGGACGATCTGACGCTTCTCGTCGAGAACCAGGTCATCGACCGGCTTGCCTCGGTAGATGGCGTTGCCGATGTCGAAACCTACGGCGACCAGGAGAAGGTCTTCCGCGTCGACGTGAACCAGAGCGAACTGGCCAGTCGCGGGCTGACCGTTGGCGATCTGACGAAGGCGCTTTCAAGCGCTGCTCTCGACGTGCCGGCCGGATCGCTAAAGAGCCCGACGCAGACGATCGTTGTCCGCGCGATGGCAAGTTTGCAGACGCCGGAGGATTTCTCCAACGTCATCCTGCAGAACCACGTGCGTCTCGGCGATGTGGCAAATGTTACCCTCGGACCGCGCGACGGGCAGACGGCGCTGCGCTCGAACGGCGTTCCCGGCATCGGCCTCGGCGTCATCCGCCAGGCACAATCGAATACGCTGAACATCTCCAACGGCATCAAGGACGCCGTCGCCGAGCTTTCAAGAACGCTTCCCGAAGGCACGCGGATCGCCATCACCAGCGATGACGCCGTCTTCATCCAGGGCGCGATCCATGAAGTGGTACTGGCGCTCATCCTGGCCGCGGTCATCGTCACCGGCGTCATCTATCTCTTTCTGCGGGACTGGCGTGCGACGATTATCCCTGCCGTCAGCATGCCGGTTGCGCTGATCGGAACCCTGGCAGCGGTCTATCTCGTCGGCTTCTCGATCAACATCCTGACGCTGCTAGCGATCGTGTTGGCGACCGGCCTTGTCGTTGACGACGCGATCGTCGTTCTCGAAAACATCGTTCGCCGCCGTTCGGAAGGCATGGGACCTCGAGCGGCTGCCGTGCTCGGCACGCGCGAAGTGTTCTTTGCTGTCATCGCCACGACCGCGACGCTTGCAGCGGTCTTTATTCCGCTTTCCTTCCTGCCGGGGCAGGTGGGTGGTCTGTTCCGCGAATTCGGCTTCGTGCTGGCTTTCTCGGTTGGCCTCTCATCCATCGTTGCCCTGACGCTATGTCCGATGTTGGCTTCACGGATACTGACGAAGGAGATGCTTGAGGACCATGGCCTTCTTGGCCGTTTCGGAAGGTGGTTCGCCGACGCCTACCGATGGTCGCTGCACGCCTGCCTGAATGCACCGCTTGTGGTCGTCGTCGCTTCGTTGCTTTTTGCCGGTGCCGCTGTTCTTGCTTTCCAGACGGTTCGAAGCGAGCTGACGCCGAACGAAGACCGCGCGATGGTGATGATGCGCCTGACCACGCCGCAGGGGTCAAGTCTCGAATACACGCGCGACAAGATGCAACGGGTGGAGGAATATCTCCAGCCGCTTGTCAATAGCGGCGATATCAGCAATGTCTTTTCGATCTCGGGACAGGGCGGACAGGTCAACAGCGGCTTCATGGTGCTGACGCTGGCGCCGTGGGGTGAACGCCATCGCACACAGGCGGAGATCGTGGCCGATATCAACCGGGCCGCAGCAAGGGTTCCGGCGCTGCGCGGCAATGCGATCCAATCGAACAGCCTGCGCATCCGCGGCGCCGGCAACGGACTGCAGATGGCCTTGGTCGGCAACGATCACGAGGCTCTGACGACTGCGGCTGCTCAACTGGTGCAGGCCCTCGACGCCACGGGCCATTACGATACGCCGCGACTGACCAACGAACCGACCCAGGCCCAGGTGTCGGTGACGATCGACCGCGAGCGTGCCTCCGATCTCGGGATCGACATCACCGGCCTTTCAACGGCTATGCAGTCGCTCCTGGAAGGGCGATCGGTCGTTGACGTTTTCGTCAAGGGCGAAGCCTATCCGGTGCTGCTCACGTCGAACACCCGACCACTCGACGATCCGACGGATCTAGAGAACGTCTTCCTGAAGACGGGCGATGGCAAAATCGTGCCGATGTCTGTAATCGCGTCACTGACGGAGAGCTCGGTCGCGCCGCAATTGAACCGCGAACAGCAGCTTGCGTCGGTAGCGATCACGGCCGGCCTGAAGAATGGTCTTTCGCTCGGAGATGCCGTCAAGGAAGTAACCGAGATCTCCAAATCGATCCTGCCTGCCGGTGCGCGTCTCGTGCCACTTGCCGAGGCGGCGACGCTGGAGGAGAACTCAAGCGGCATGGCACTGACCTTTGGCTTTGCAATCGTCATCATCTTCCTGGTTCTGGCCGCGCAGTTCGAGAGTGTGCTGTCGTCGGTTATCATCATGTCGACGGTTCCGCTCGGGCTGGCATGCGCCGTCTTCGCGCTGATCATTACCGGGTCGAGCCTCAATATCTACAGCCAGATCGGCCTTGTTCTGCTTGTGGGCGTGATGGCGAAGAACGGTATTCTGATCGTTGAATTTGCCAACCAACTCCGCGATCGCGGCGAGGAGGTGCGCACGGCGATTGAGAAGGCGTGCGCGCTACGCCTGCGCCCCGTGATGATGACCATGATAGCGACGATCCTCGGCGGCGTTCCGCTGGTCTTCGCCCATGGCGCTGGCGCGGAAGCGCGCATTGCGCTTGGCTGGGTTATCGTTGGAGGGCTTGGCTTTGCGACACTGGTGACGCTCTATATTACGCCGGTCGCTTACCTGCTGATTGCCCGCTTCGCGAAGCCGCATGCTCACGAAGAGGAGCGGCTCCACGAAGAAATGGCGCACGCATCGCGTCCGCGCCCTGCCGCCAAGGCAGGCCGGCTGGAGGCGGCAGAATGAACCGCGCCTTCAGCGGGTAAGGTCCTGCGAGTTATGGCTTATAAAAAGTTGTAGGATTGGATGAATTTCTTCTAAATTTTAGACGTTTTTTAAGTGTGAGCGGTAATCATTCCGACAGAAGCCGAAAGGTCCTCCAGCGTTTTCTGAGGGCCGCCCTGGTGCCTCGTTCAGGCGCTCCCGGACAATGATCGTTCGCGGTACGGTTTGTTTGTATCAGTGTATTGTTGTGTTCGGAGTACAGTACCTTGAGCATTTATCGGCGCACCTCGGTGGATGCCGCGCTGTATGTATTGCGCGACATCGGTCGCGACATGACCAAAACCCAGAGGCAGGTGTCTACCGGCCTCAGAGTCGAAAGAGCGTCCGACAACGGCGCCTATTGGGCGATTAGTTCGACCCTGAAAACTGATCAGAAAGCTCAATCGGCCATTCGCGACGCTCTCGGCCTGGCGGCTGCGACGATGGGCACGGCCTATAACGCCGTCGACAGCGCAATTGATCTCGTCAGCGAGATCAAGGCAAAGCTGGTCGCAGCGACCGAGTCTGGTGTCGACAAGGACAAGATCAACACCGATATCGCCCACCTGAAAGATCAGCTCCGGTCGGTCGCGCAGTCGGCGGAGTTCAACGGCGACAACTGGGTTACGATCGACGATTCGGCCGATCCCTCCAAGCCGAGGGAGATCCCGTCGTCGTTCGTCCGCTATTCCGACGGAACGGTGAAGGTCGATATGCTGAGCTATGAGGTCGATCTCGCGCCCGTTGGGGCAACCACCTCGAAGGATGCTCGCTACCTGATTGACGACCGTACCACCGGTTCCGGTGAATATGGCGCTCTTACATCCCAGTATTTCGCGACCGAGGCCGGTGCCTCGCAGAACTATGTGATGCTCAAAGGCGCTGGTAACACGGCTGGGCAGGTTGAAATCGGTGTTTCGAGCAGCACGACGCAGGCGCAGGTGAAGGAGATGATCACCGTCGTCGATATGATGCTGAACCAGATGACGACGGTTGGCTCGGCCTTCGGTGCGCTTGAAAAGCGCATCAGCATCCAGAGCGACTTCGCGCAGTCGCTGGACGACTCCTATTCCCGCGGCATCAGCCGTCTGATCGACGCCGATATGGAAGAGCAGTCGAGCCTGCTGCGTGCCTTACAAACCCAAGAGCAGCTTGGCTTGCAGTCGCTGAACATCGCCAACGCCAGCTACGACACGGTTCGCCAACTCTTCCAGAACTTCTAACCGGTCGTCTTGAAGTAGAACTGTCGCTTAGATTCCGACGGGCGACTTAGCGGCCTGGCCGTTGTTGTTGCTTGCCGTCCGCAGTAGTTGTGCTTTTTGCCCAATTTCGAGCATCTGCAGCGTCTGCTTCATCTTGTTGCCGCAATCCTTAATACTGGTCGCATTAACACCGAATTGGAGATTCGCCCGTCCATGATCAAGAAATTCATACTTTTGACTGTTGCCGCAACTTACCTTAGTGCTTGCACCACGACCGACCCCTATACGGGCGAGCAGAAGATGTCGAATACATCGGGCGGCGCGCTGCTGGGTGCCGGCGTTGGCGCGCTTGCCGGTTTGGCGGTCGGCGGCTCGCCGGTCGGACGTCGCAATGCCGCGCTGATCGGCGCCGGCGTCGGTGCGCTCGCAGGCGGTGCGATCGGCAACTACATGGACCAGCAGGAATCGGAACTGCGCGCCCAGCTCCAGGGAACGGGCATTTCGGTGACCCGCCGCGGCGACAACATCATCCTCAACATGCCGTCCAACATCACGTTCGATGTTGACCAGGACGCTGTGAAGTCTGGCTTCTATCCAACGCTGAATTCTGTCGCGATCGTCCTGCGCAAGTTTAACCGCACGCTGATCGACGTCAACGGCCACACCGACTCGACCGGCAGCTTGCAGCACAACCAGGATCTGTCACAGCGCCGCGCCATGTCGGTTGCCGATTATCTCGGCACGCAGGGCATCGACCCGCGCCGCGTTTCCGCTGTCGGCTTCGGTCCGTCGCAGCCGATCGCTTCCAACGCTACGGAAGCTGGACGTGCTCAGAACCGCCGCGTCGAAATCCAGATTGCGCCTGTCACGCAGAGCTGATCCAGACTTCAGTCAAGAGAAACGGCCGGGCCAGCGCCCGGCCGTTTTCGTTATTGATGCATCGTCGCGCCCTTGGTGATCTTGTCGACGATCTTCTTTTCGGCCCGGATGGCTATGCCGACGACCTTGGCATCGTCGGGTGCGTATTCGGCAAAGACGGCCCTGTTGGCGGCGTCGTGGCCGGTTGCAAACATCTCCTCGATGAACAGCGACGAGGTTATGCCGCGCTCGAGCGAGCGGCGGTGGATTGTCGACATCGTTTCGTCCTCTGCAGACAGTACAATGATCGGCTGGATGGAAAGCGGATTGTAGAGATTGCCGGCGCGGTCTTTGTAGGCCTTGCCGATCATCTCGGGGTGCTGGCCGGCAATGCCACTCATCAGGAAAGCCGTGACGTTCAGCTTCTGCCAGGATGCAAGATTGTTTCGCAGGACGATCGCAATTTTGGTATCAAACATTCCAGTCTCTTTCATGCAGGTTCGAAAGTCGCGTTGGACCAGGATGTAACCAGTCACGCCTTCGAGGGTCTTGAACGTTTGTGCACGGAGCCCGGCGCAGACAGGATCGTGATTGCGCCGGTTTTTCCGGGAATCGAGCGGATGGAAGCGCAGTTTTCCGGCAAGGCCTTCGAGCCGCATCGCCACGATACCTATGCTCTCGGCGTCACGATGAAAGGCGTGCAGACCTTTTCTTATCGCGGCCAGCGGCGCTTCAGCATGCCCGGGCAGGTGCTCGTGCTCCATCCGGACGAGGAGCATGATGGTGGAGCAGGCACCGATGATGGGCTGCAATATCGCATGCTTTATCTTGAGCCGGCGCTACTGCTCCAATGCCTTGGAGCGGAAAAGATCGGGCTGCCCTTCGTTGACGACCCTGTCATCGGAGATCCGGTTTTGGCGGGTACGCTGCTAGCTGCACTCAGTGAGCTGGATCGCGAGCTCGACGAGTTGTTCGTCGACGACTTTGTTTCGCGTGTTGCCGGCGGACTTGCAAAGCATGCAAAGACCCCGCGGCGGCCGCTCGGCAACGTTGCGTGGCAGCGTGCTAGATTGGCGCGCGATTATCTCGAAGCACATGCGACGGAAGCGGTGCGATCCGGTGAGTTGGAGACGGTCACCGGTCTCGACCGCTTCTCCCTTTCGCGGCACTTCCGGGCCGCCTTCGCCACAAGCCCGCATCGCTATCTGCTCATGCGGCGGCTGCAGCAGGCGCGCGCCATGATCGGGGTGGGTGACGGGCTTTCGGATGTGGCCGCGGCGACGGGCTTTGCAGACCAAAGCCATCTGACACGTCATTTCAAAAAGGCCTATGGCATGACGCCCGGCCAATGGGCGAGCCTTAGACGGGCTTCTCCGCAAGGCCGGAGCGGCGCGCGATAAAGCGTGCCAGCATTGGGCCAGTAAACAGGATCACCAGGAAGCGGCCGGTTTGCATCGCCATCACGAAGGGCACGTTGACGTCGGTTGACGCCGCAATGATCGCCACAGAATCAGCCCCGCCGGGACTGGTCGCCAGATAGGCCGTCAGCGGATCGACGCCGGCGAATTTGTGCAAGGCAAGGGCCATACAGCCGCAGATCGACATTAGCAGCAGGATAGAGGCCGCGACGCGGGACAGGGCACGCGCGGCGTGCATGACGATGCGGCGTGTGAAACGCAGTCCGATGTTCCAGCCGATCAGGGCATAACTGATCGCCAGCAGCCAGAGCGGAAGTTCGATCTTGAACAACCCGAACCCTTGAAGCAGCGCGCCGAGAACCAACGGCACGGTGATCGTGCCGCCCTGAATGCGAAAGCGCACCGCAATGTAGGCGGACAGGCAGGTGAGGGCGACAGTGGCGGCCAGCGCCTGCCAGTCGACCGACGGGAAGAGGATGAAGGGCGGCGCTTCGCCACCATCGGCGGCAACCCAGAGGCGCGAGACAACCGAGGCCGCCACCGCGACGAAGACCACCCGCAGATATTGCATGAAGGCGACGAGACGGGCATCGGCGCCATAAGCTTCGGACATGATGACCATCGCGGACGCCGCGCCTGGCGAGGAACCCCAAACCGCGGTCGTTCCCGGCAAGACCTGCCAGCGCGTCAGCAGCCAGCCAAGGCCGGCCGCGGCAACGATGACGGAGAAGATCATCGCGAGAAAAAGTGGCGCGTCGGTCGCCATGGTCTTGAGGATATCGACAGTGATGGCGCGCGCCATCAGAAAACCGACGAGCGCCTGCCCGAAGAGGAGTGGCCAGCGCGGCACCTGAAGCGATCCCTGCCCGATGGAAAGGGCAAGGATGATTGCCGCCACCATCGGGCCGATAAGGAGCGAGGCTGGCAGCCCGAGCATTTCAAGCCCGACCACAAGCAGGGTCGAGATACTGAGCAGGAGAAACCATCGCGGCAGGCTGGCGTATCGAAAGAAACGGCTGGCGTCGTACAACGGCATGATTCCCATGCATGTCTTGCCAATGCTGGAGCCGCGATCAGGCGAAGCAGGAGAGCAGCACTGGCTGGCAAAAGAAGCCGGCCGGAGGGGCCGGAGGATATGCGGCGATATAGGCGCCTGCCGGGGAAGCGGTCAATTGCGAAATCCTGTCGGTTTCGCGAGGTCAGAGGCTGACACGCTCCGCCAGGAAGTCGAGCAGGGCCCGCACGCGAGCCGGCAACGGACCGCCCTGGCCAATGTAGACGGCGTAGAACTCCTCGATGTCGCCGGGGTTGAGATCCTCGAGAACGGGCACCAGCCGCCCGCTCTCGATATCGGCGCGAACGGTGAAGGTGGCGAGGCGGACCAGGCCTGCGCCTGACAGCGCCATGTATCGCATCGCTTCGCCATCACCCACCTGAACGCCTGGCGTAATCGGCAGGCCAATGGTCTCGCCACCATCGAGTAACGGCCAGCCCTGAACGCTGCGTGCGTAGGAGAAGCCGACACGGCGATGGCGCTTCAAATCCGTGATCGTCTTCGGTTCGCCTTCGCGTTTCAAATAATCCGGCGATGCCACGATGACGTTGCGGGTGAAGCCAAGCTTGCGCGCAATGAGGCTAGAGCTCTTCAACGGTCCGGCGCGGATCGCCACATCGGCGCGATCCTCGACAAGATCGACAATGGCATCGGTATGAGAGATGTCGAGGGTGACGGCGGGATTGAGCGCCAGAAAATCCGAAACGAGCGGTGCAAGGATATGATGGCCGAAGGAAGCGCTCGTGTTGATGCGGATGGGACCCGCGGCCTGCTCGCCGGCGGAGGCGTAGCGTTCGGCCTCCGCGATGTCCGCAAGGATCGAAACGCTACGCTCATAAAAGGCGGATCCCTCCGGCGTCAGATGCAGCTTGCGGGTCGAACGGTTGACGAGGCGAGCGCCGAGGCGTGCCTCAAGGCGCGCCACAAGCTTGCTGACGGCAGATGGTGTCATGCGGCAGGCACGCGCTGCGGCCGTGAAACCGCCGAGTTCGACGGCACGCACGAAGACTTCCATTTCGCCGGAGCGATTGATGTCTTGTCTGCTCATGATGAATTCAATTCATGGATAGTTTTCCTCCCGGCAATCTATATCACGATAGATTCAGTGTCTATCTCTTCTGAAGTCCACAACAGGAGACCGACCATGGAATACAGAAATCTCGGCGCATCGGGCCTCAGGGTGCCGGTTTTGAGCTTCGGTGCGGGAACATTCGGAGGCTCGGGTCCGCTCTTCGGTGCCTGGGGCAACACGGACGCCGCCGAAGCTCGACGCTTGATCGACATTTCGCTGGAAGCGGGCGTCAATCTCTTCGACACCGCAGATGTCTATTCGGGCGGCGCCTCCGAGGAAGTCCTTGGCCAGGCTATCGCCGGCCGGCGCGACGCCGTGCTGATCTCAACCAAGATCGCGCTACCGATGGGCGACGGACCGGGTGATTGGGGAACGTCGCGCTCGCGCCTGATACGTTCCACTGACGAGGCGTTGAAACGCCTAGGGACCGACTATATCGACCTGTTGCAGCTCCATGCATTCGATGCTTCGACGCCGATCGAAGAGGTACTCGCAACACTGGACGGGCTGATCGCGGCAGGGAAAATCCGCTATGTCGGCGTCTCCAATTTCGCGGGATGGCAGCTGATGAAGTCGCTCGGCATTGCTGGGCGGCATGGCTACCCGCGCTATGTTGCGCATCAGGTCTACTACTCCCTTGCCGGCCGCGATTACGAATGGGAACTGATGCCGCTCGCTGCCGACCAGGGCGTCGGTGCGTTGGTCTGGAGTCCGCTTGCCTGGGGCCGTCTCACCGGCAAGGTCCGCCGTGGCCAACCATTGCCAGAAGGCAGTCGGCTGCACCAGACGGCTGAATTCGGGCCGCCGGTCGATGATGAGAAGCTCTATGATATCGTAGATGCGCTGCTGGAGATTTCCGAGGAAACGGGCAAGACCGTCCCGCAGATCGCGCTCAATTGGCTGATCGGTCGCCCCACTGTTTCCAGCGTCATTATCGGCGCGCGCAACGAGGAGCAACTGCGGCAGAATCTCGGTGCCGTCGGCTGGTCATTGGCCAAGGAGCAGGTGGAAAAGCTCGACAAAGCGAGCAGTGTAACCGCGCCCTATCCCTACTTCCCATACCGCAGGCAGGAAGCGTTTGCGCGGCTAAACCCGCCGGTGGTCTAAGGGTGCTCGATCGGGGACGTTCCCCTTAATCATGCACTAGACAGGCGCCGTCTCTTGTCTCATACCAACCTGCCTCCGGGTGTGAAGGTGAAGGAGATCAAAGAGATGGCGCTCAAAGATGCAAAATCCGGAACACGGCACGAAACAGGCATCACCGCCGCTCTTGCTGTTCTGAAACAGAGCTTTGGTGAGTGCTTCCAGACCGGCGAGGCCTTCCGCGCACAGCACGCGCATACTACTACCTACATCCCGGCTCAGCTGCCAGACGGCGTGCTCTTTGCAGAGAGTGCCGACGATGTGAAGGCCGCAGTCAAGATTTGCGCCGAGCACAAGGTGCCGGTCATTGGCTTCGGCACCGGCTCGTCGCTGGAAGGGCAGGTCAATGCGCCGAATGGCGGTATATCGATCGATTTCAGTCGAATGAACCGGGTTCTTGAAGTCAATGCTGAGGATCTCGATTGTACCGTCGAGCCCGGGGTGACGCGGGAGGAGCTCAATACCTATCTCCGTGACACCGGTCTATTCTTCCCGATCGATCCTGGAGCAAACGCTTCGATCGGTGGCATGACTTCGACGCGGGCCTCCGGAACGAATGCCGTGCGCTACGGCACGATGAAGGACAATGTGCTTGCCGTGACCGCGGTTACCGCGAACGGAGAGGAAATTCGTACAGCACGACGCGCCCGCAAGTCGTCGGCCGGATACGATATGACCCGGCTGTTTGTCGGCGCGGAAGGCACGCTTGGCATACTAACGTCGGTGACGCTGAGGCTGCAGGGCATCCCGCAGAAGATCGGCGGTGGCGTCTGCGCCTTTCCGACTGTTCGGGCCGCCTGCGATGCCGTGATCATGACCATCCAGATGGGCATTCCCGTCGCCCGCATCGAACTTCTCGATGCGCTGCAAATTCGTGCCTGCAATGCCTATTCCAAGCTGAACTACGAGGAAACGCCGACGCTCTTCCTCGAGTTTCATGGCACGGATGAAACCGTTGCCCTGCAATCGGAACAGTTTGCCGAGATTGCCTCCGAATGTGGAGGCGGCGCGTTCTCATGGACAGTCAACGCCGAGGAGCGCAGCAGGCTCTGGAAGGCAAGGCACGATGCCTACTGGGCATCGCGCGCGCTGGCGCCGGAATTGGCCGCGCTCTCGACGGATGTCTGCGTGCCTATTTCCCGTCTTGCCGATTGTATCGGCGAGACGCAGATCGATATAGAGGAACATGGCCTGCTGGCGATGATCGTCGGGCATGCAGGCGATGGAAACTTCCATGTGCTCCTGTTGTTCGACGACAAGACCGAGGAGGGCATTGCTGCTGCCGAGGCCTTTGTCGGCAGGCTCAACGCTCGCGCTCTGGCGATGGACGGCACCTGCACTGGCGAGCACGGCATCGGCCAGGGCAAGATGGCATTCCTGGAAGAGGAGCTCGGCGGCACGGTTGAACTGATGCGGCAGGTCAAGAAGGCGCTCGATCCGGATGATATCTTCAATCCTGGCAAGATATTCCACCGCACCTGAAGTAGGATTCCGTCGAGCCTGTGGGCCGGCAGGGTTGACGCTACGGAAGATTGACTGGCGATGAGGCGAATTCATCTCCAAATCAATTAAATAGGGCATGATGTTGCCCGAAAGCTGCTTCACAGCTTTCGGGATCATGCTCTAGTGTCCGCGATGGATTCCCGAATGGAGAATAGTTGAGTTGGTAGGCCGGTTCCTCGTCTTTTTGGGCGGAGTGATTGTGGTGGCGCTGTTCGTAGCGCTGCTGGCACCGCTGTTTATCGATTGGACCGATTTCCGAAAGAATTTCGAGGATCAGGCGAGCCGGATTATCGGCAAAAAGGTCGTCGTGCACGGAGCGGTGGACGCGCGCCTTCTGCCGTTCCCTTCGGTGACGCTGCATGATGTACGCGTTGGACAGGAGGTCGACGGGTCGCCGATCGTGCAGATCGAGCAGTTCTCCATGGATGCTGAACTCGCGCCTTTCCTTTCCGGCGAGGCGTTGATCTTCGACATGCGCGTGGTCAATCCGCGGGTGAAGCTGCGCCTCTTGAAGGATGGCACGCTCGATTGGACCCGTGGCAGCCAACCCGAAATTCCGGCCAAGACGGTTGTTCTCGAAAACGTCCACGTTACTGGCGGCGATATTCAGTTCATTGACGATCAGTCAGGGCGGTCGCGCCGCATCACAGGACTGAACGCCGAAATGTCGGCTAAGTCGCTTGCCGGTCCGTGGAGGATCGAAGGCGATGCGGCGCTGGATGGCGCACATGGGAGTTTCATGATCGCCAGCAATCAGCCTGATGAGAACGGGATCCTGCGGATGCGCACGCGACTGCAGCCCGACAAGCAACCGGTGATCGTCGATCTCGATGGCGAGTTGAAACTTGTCGACCGCAGGCCGAACTATCAGGGAGCGATATCTGCATCGATCGAGAGCCGGAACGCCAAGGCGGCCGACAAGACCGATGTTCCTCCGCGACTGAAAGGCAAGTTCGAGCTTACGAACGAGAGCATTCGTATACCGGAATACCGTCTCGAGATCGGAGCCACCGATGATCCCTATGTGGTCACGGGCGAGGCGGCCCTGGACACCGGAAGCCAGCCGCAATTCCTGCTGATTGCGAACGGCCAGCAGATCGACGTCAATCGCATCGGCAATCAGGGTGCGAATGGCAAGACGACGCGCGATCCCGGCCTATCGGCGCGGCAGCGCCTGAACGCGCTGATTCAGATCGTTTCGCAAGTGCCTGTACCGCAGGTGCCGGGTAAGGCAACCGTTCGGTTGCCGGCGATCGTCGCCGGCGACACGACAATCCGCGATATCCAGCTCGATGTGCAACCCGCTGGCAAGGGCTGGATCATCGACAACGTGGTCGGCACGCTTCCGGGACGCACACAGGTGGAAGGCCAGGGCAAGCTCAATTTGCAGGGGCAAGCATCGTTCGTTGGGCAGATCACGGTGGCCTCCAATCAGCCCACGGGCCTTGCGGCATGGCTTTCCGGCTCAGTCGATCCGGCGATCCGGCAACTGCGGCAGGCGGGCTTTTCCGCTGATGTCAGCCTCACGCATGACCGGCAGACGTTCAACAACCTGGAAATCGCCGTTGGACAGGCCACGTTGAAGGGTCGGATGGACCGACAGGCGTTGGCCAACCAGGTACCGACGCTTGATGTCGCGCTTGCCGGCGACGCACTCGATCTGGATGCACTGCGTGCGCTGACAGGGCTGTTCACCGGCCAGGATGGCGGCGACAACGTACTCGATCACAAGATCACTGCACGGCTCAAGGCCGACAAGTTTACAGCCTTCGGCGTCGAAGCGGGCGATGTCGAGGCGAGCTTTGCAATTGCCGATGGGGCTCTCGCGGTCGACAAGCTTTCTATCAAGAACCTGGCGGGTGCCGAAGTGACTGCGACCGGTCGCGCCGAGGGATCGCTGCTCGATTACAAGGGCTCTGGGGAAATCACCTTCAAATCGGCGGATCCGGGCTCATTCTTCACAATGCTCAAGCAGCATCTGCCGCAGCATCCGGTCGTGGATAGGCTTGTGCGCAATGCCGCATGGTACACGAATACCGCACTGCGCGGAGCTTTGACTCTCGGAGGCGACGAGGGCGACGGCCTGACCCTGACATTGGCGGGGGTGACCAACGGCAGTCGTGTCAACCTCGACTACCGCATGTCGGATCTTCTGGCGCTGACGGGCAAGGGCACAACGAGCCTTGAGGCGACGCTTGAGAACAGCGTCACCTCGATCCTGTTTGGGCAGGCGGGTCTTGATCCGTTGCCGGTCGAGGCCGATGCCAATGGCCGCCTGACCCTGAAGGTGCAGGCAGAAGGAACGGATCCTGCCGACGCCCAGCTGACATTTGCCACCGACCGCACATCGTTTACGGCTGGCGGCAAGGTGGACGTTCGCCCGCAGGCCTTCATGAACGGACAGCTTGCAGTATCCCTGGAGAGTGCCGATCTTGATCCGTATCTTGTCATGAACGGCATCGCTGTGCCGCAAATGGGTACGGGCCTGCCGTTCAAGCTGACAACGAACGCGACCATCGATGGCGACAAGATTTCCTTTGCGGATATCGCAGGACATGCCGCCGACAACGAGTTCAGCGGCGCCCTGACCGTCGACCGTAAAGCGGAAAAGACCACGGCGACGGGCGAATTGGCGCTATCCAAGGCCGATGCCACCTGGCTAGGGGAAGCTGTTTACGGACCTATGACGGATGCGGCGACCGGCGACCTGTCGGCCGGCGCGCTGGGCTTGCCGATCTTCAAGGATTTGGACGTCAACCTCAAGCTCTCCGCCAAGCAATTCTGGCCTGGCTGGTCCGGCGCGATTTCGGATTTCACGTCAAACGTGGCCTACAGGGGCGACGAATTGCAGCTGAACGACATCAAGGGCGGTTGGGATGGCGGCAGCGTCAACGGCAGCCTGCTGTTTACCAATGCTGACGGTACGGGCTTCTTCCAGACGCAACTGGTGCTGGCAGATGCGGATTTGGCCGGTGTCGTGTGGCCCCGCGATGGCGCGCCGGTCGCCAACGGCAAGTTCGGGCTTGGGCTCTCCATGGAGGCTTCCGGCAAGTCCATGAAGGATATCGCTGGTTCTTTGAACGGCTCCGGCGAGCTTCGGCTTGGCGATATCAGCGTACGTGGTCTCAATCTCGGCATGCTGGCGCCATTACTGGCCGCCACCGATCCGATGCAGGATCAGCTGAATGCCGGCAAGGTTCATCCGATCGTCGAGACCTTGCTCAACAACGGCGAAGCGAAGCTGCCGCCGACTGCGATTCCGTTCAACGTGACGGATGGGGTTCTGCGCTTTCAGAACGTCAGCGTGACGACCGACCAGGCAAAGCTCGTCGGCAACGGCCAGATCGACCTGCCACAGGAGCGCATCAATGCGTCGCTCAACATTGCACTGAATCCGGGTGGCGAGGTGCTTCCCGGTGCGGAGCCTGCGGTACGACTCGACTTTTCAGGACTGCTCGCGTCGCCTGGGCGAACCATTGATGTCACGGACATCACCGGCTTCCTGTCGTTGCGCGCCTACGAGCGCGAACGCCGGCGCGTCGAGCGCCTGCAGTCCAACGTACTGGAGAAGCAGCGACTGCGCCGTGAAGTTGCTCTCTACAAGTTCAACGATATCGAGCGCCAGAAGGCCGCAGCCTTCGAGGCGCAACGGCAGGCGGAAGAGCAGCGCCTGAGAGCTTTGGCCGCGCAGGCCGAGCGCGATAGGCAGGCAGCGGAAGCGAAAGCAAAGGCTGACGCTGAAGCCGAAGCGCGCGCCAAGGCAAAGGCGGCGGAGGGCGCAAAAGCGGCCGCAGAGGCGGCGCGACGGGCACAGGAGCAGCTTACCGTGCCCCCGGAGAACTCACTCAATTTCGAAACGGTGCCGGGGTTGCCGGGCGTGCAGGTGCCGCAGTAGTGTGTTTGCGATCGCGGTATGTGGGCATCCTCACGCGCGGTAGCCTTCGAGGCGAACTAGCCCGCGCTCTCGGATTTCAGCCAATGAAGGACATAGACGCGCAGCGCTGACGAGAGGTTGCTCTCCGGCTGTCGCTGATCGTCTATGTCGGAAATCAAGGCTGCGAGTGGGATGGCGCGCGCTTTGGCGATTATGTTCAACTCGGTCCAGAACTCGTCTTCCAACGAGAAGCTGGTGCGGTGTCCGTGTAGAGTAGCCGAGTGCTTGCGGATCATCGCAAGGCTTCAGAATTCGGTTCGAGCCGCTGACACGTTGATTCCAGAAAGCCTGCCAACTGATTGATCCCGGAATCTTTTGCGTTTCTCGGGGCGCTCATTTGTCGTCTTCAGATTTCTCTATCCGGCCTTGCTGGTGAGAGCGTTCGGCCTTCTCATTGAGCGCCTTCGTCAGCTGCTTCTCGGCCTTGGTGCGGCCAAAGGAGATACGGTTTTGCTCCGCCTGCTTCGCCTTGTCGGCGCGGGCCTGTTTCTTTTTGAACTGGCGGAGATTGACGACTTCGGCGGTCACGGTTGGCCTCGATCGGAATTGAAAAAGGGAAGCAGTTGCTTCCCTTGGTTTTACTGCTTCTTTCGGAAGGCGTCGAGCGAGACGACCGAGCCGGGTTTCTTTTCCTCGCCATCGGTTTTGGCGGCGGGCGTTTCCTCGGACTTCTCGGACGCAACCGGATAGGCGGTGATTTCAGCGGCGGGAAGCTCTTCGCTGTCAGCGAGAGGCACGTCGAATTCCAGCTCGAAGTTCACGGACGGGTCATAGAAGCCGCGGATGGCGTTGAACGGAATGAAGAGCTTTTCCGGAACATCCGAGAAGGAAAGGCCGATCTCGAAAGTGGTCTCCGTGATCTTCAGTTCCCAGAACTGGTGCTGGATGACGATAGTCATCTGTTCCGGATACTTCGCCTTCAGGTGCTGCGAGATGCGAACACCAGGGGCGCCGGTCAGAAAGGTAATAAAGAAATGATGCTCGCCCGGCAGGCGGCCCGTCGCGGCAACTTCAGACAAGACCTTGCGGATGACGCCGCGCAGTGCGTCCTGTGCCAGAATGTCGTAACGGATGTGATCCTGCCCCATGCTTTCCTGTCTTTCTTTTGGTTCGGACTCGTTTCCCAAGGCTGTATGGCATGCCAAGACGCCCTGGAAAAGGCCTGAGCCGAGTCATGCTTGACCAAACCATACATGATTTGCGCGCAAGGGAGAAGGTGAAGGCTTCTGTTGCCAGGTGCCTTCGGACCCCGCCTAGAGGTGCGAACCACTAGGGCTTTATTTGAAGTGTCACACCGCGATTAAGCAGCGAGACGAGCTTCCGCATAGTTGTCGTTTGCAACTACAATTTTAGCCCGATAACGGCGGTACAATGCCGAGCAAAAAGACGATCTTTACACCCTTGTCGATCCTGTTTCGCCCCCATCAAAAGCCGGCCATCTTGTTGCAAGCCGCCGGTTTTTGGTGGAGGCGCCGGGTACCGCCCCCGGGTCCAATAGGTTTATTACACCGCTCATTTATCGCCATAGCCGGCCCGAGGACCGGCATGGCTGATATAGTGTTTTCCGCCTCGGTTGGGAAGAGGTGTTGTCACAAAACCGTTTCGTAGTGAGCGGGACTGCAGGAATTTCGCCCGTGCTCTAGCAGACGGCCGTTGCCTCATTGAAAACACCGCGCTTCTTGAGCAGACTCACCATACCGGTCGCAGCGCCCACGACGGCCATGAAGAAGACAAGAAGAGATAGATAGGGGAGAGACAGCGCATTGGCTGCGCTGGCGACCCGGTAGATCTCGATCAGGAGAACGGCCAGAAGCGCGGCGGAAACAGTCGAATAGTCCTTCGCGATGACGCGTTTCGCATTGAACACCATCCCTTGCGTTGCCGGCGCAAAATTGCCAAGGCGAAGCATCCAGCGCGGAACGTCGGCGTCGCCAAACTTGTTTTCGAGAAATGCTTCCTCGGCGTAGACGATGCATTGGTAGATGAGCATGAAGAGCGCTATGCCGACAACTACGACCATTGGATTTCCATGCAGCAAGAAGACCGCTGCATAGATCAGCATGTTTCCGACATAGAGCGGGTTGCGGCAGACCCGAACATCCCCTCGGTCACAAGATCGCTGGCGTAGACGCGCTTCTTCAGGCCGCCTCGCTGAATATAGGCATAGCCGATCACGGTTGCGCGCAAAGCCAGGCCGGCAAGCAGGATCAGAAGTGCAACTACGTCTTTAACACGCTCCGCCGTAACGCTTCCCCCGATTTCCGAGGGGGGTAGCGTCATCAGAAACAAGGTGACAATTATGAGCGGGAACACCTGATTGCGATATTTGAAGAAGAAGTTCCCGATATGGATCATGGCTGTTTTCATTTCTGCGCCCAGACTCACTTGACGGCCACGATGCCGCAGAAATTGTACCAGCGGAAAAAGGCCTCGATACTGCGGAAGCCGACCTCTTTCAGAAGCTGCATGTTCTCTTCCAGACGATAGGGGATGAGCACATTTTCAAGCGCTTCGCGCTTCTAGGCGATCTCGATTTCGGAGTAGCCGTTTCGTCGCTTGAAGTCGTAATAGTGCTAGATGAACAGCCGGTTGAAGGCCGTATCCTCGCTGGTCAATTTCTCAACGAGGAGCAGGCAGCCCTGATCGTTCAGGCCGGAGAAGATCATCTTCATTACGCGCTCGCGAAACAGCGGGCGAATGAATTGCAGCGTCAGCAGCATGGTGACGACGCTGGCGTTCTCCATGTGAAGACCCTGGTGGAGATCGACGACTTTCAAGTCGATCGGGCGCCGCGCGTCTGCATGCTCGATTTTCTGTGCCGCCTTTTCCAGCATGTCAGGGGCATTGTCGATGCCGATGAAAGTGACGTTCGGATCGATCATTCGGTCGAGCGTAAGCAATGTCGTCGCCGTCGAGCAGCCGATATCGTAGAGATTGGTGTTCGGTACGGCGAAGTCCTGCGCCAACTCACAGACCATCCGCTGCATTTCTTCGTAATACGGCACGGATCGGCTGACCATGTCGTCAAAGACATCTGCGACCTTCGCATTGAAGGTGAAGTCGCCAATCGGCTGATCCTCTTTGGCGAATTCTTCGTCCCGCCGCTCTGTTCGCAGCTGCAATCGTATCGGGCTCTCTGCCATCATTTCCCCCCCCCAAAAAAAGCGGTTGGTCCCAAAGGAGAGCGGCGTGAATTGCCGCCAATATACTGACAGTGCTGAACCCCGTGGAGCGCCCCCGCGCTGAGCATAGGGCGACACGCAAACCTGACGGTAGCCTGAAAGCGCCTCCGACCGTCTGGCAGGTATCGCGGAGAATTGCCGGGATAATAGCCGCACTATGATTGGTTTCGACGGGTAAAACGCCTAAATAGGTACGGAACGGAATCGGCGGCGGACGATGAAGCAGTATCTCGATCTCTTGAAGCATGTCATGGAACACGGAACCGATCGTGGCGATCGAACGGGCACCGGCACACGCTCGGTGTTCGGCTATCAAATGCGGTTCGATCTTCAGGAGGGCTTTCCGGTCCTGACGACCAAGAAGCTGCATCTGCGTTCGATCATCCACGAGCTTCTCTGGTTTCTTCGCGGCGACACCAATATCGGCTACCTCAAGGACAATGGCGTCTCGATCTGGGACGAATGGGCTGATGAAAACGGCGACCTTGGGCCGGTCTACGGCGCACAGTGGCGTTCCTGGCCTGCTCCCGATGGCGGCCATATCGACCAGATCTCCAATCTCGTTTCGGGCATCGTCAAGAACCCGAATTCACGCCGGCATATCGTTTCGGCATGGAACCCTGCCGAGGTGGATGACATGGCGTTGCCACCTTGCCATTGCCTGTTCCAGTTCTATGTCGCCGACGGGAAGCTGTCCTGTCAGCTCTATCAGCGTTCGGCCGACATCTTCCTTGGCGTACCCTTCAACATTGCCTCGTATGCCCTGCTGACGATGATGGTGGCGCAGGTAACGGGCCTGAAGCTCGGCGATTTCGTGCACACGCTCGGCGATGCGCATCTGTATCACAACCACTTCGAGCAGGCGAAGCTGCAGCTGACGCGCACGCCAAAGCCATTGCCGTTCATGCGGATCAACCCCGACGTGAAGGACATCTTCGGCTTCAAGTTCGATGATTTCGAGCTGGTCGGCTACGAAGCCGACGCCAGCATCAAGGCGCCGATCGCGGTTTGATCGGGGAGTTCTGACGCGGCGAGTTCCGGTTGGCGCAGCGCTGTCTATCACGGCTTCCACGAGCTCAGGCCTACCAGCGGCCGATCTCACCATGGATTTTTGACGCATGCCATAGGTGGCTTCACCGCTGGCGACTGACTGCTGGCCAGTCGGCGCTTGGGAGCGGCGGGCCAAGTGGTCGCGCAGCGTAAAGGGACTCAGCGCGGAGATCCAAAAGACCGTCTGGGCCGGTTTCCCAGCCTACCGACACTACATGTCCGTGACTTTTGCTCAGCAGCGGGGAGCGTTGATGCGCGACCTCCGGTTGGTTTAACTTAGATCGTTCCAAAATATTCTAGATCGACACCGACCCAATTTCTTGCGAATAAGCAAGCGCTGTAGATGATATTGATGTATTTTCCGTGGCTTAGATATTCCGAAGCGCAGAGGCGTAATTCCTGTATGGCGATTGCTTTTCCGGCAAGAAATGCGGAATTGCCACTTGACAAAATTGGAACGTTCCAATTATTTGGGCGCCGTGGCTAAGGCCATTGGAGGATCTCATGACAAAAGGGCGGGTCACCGTCATCGATATTGCGAAGGCGGCGGGCGTCTCCAAGTCGACCGTTTCGCTTGTCTTGCAAGGATCGTCCCTGGTGAACGACGGCACGAGAGCGAAGGTCAATGCGGTGATGCGCGAGCTTGGCTACGTGTACAATCGCGGAGCCGCCAATCTGCGCCAATCCGGTTCGAAGTCGAAAATTATCGGCGTGGTCGTCAACGATCTGACCAACGGGTTCTTCGCGGAACTCGCCGTTGGTGTGGACATGGTCGTCCAGTCCGCGGGATTCGTCCAGTTCCTGTCCAATACCAGCGAGAACCTGGACCGACAGCGGGAAGTTATCGCCTCCATGCGCGAGCATGGGATTTCAGGGCTGATCATGTCGCCCGCCCGTGCGACCGAAGCCGCTGACCTGAAGCCGCTGGTCGCCGCTGGCATTCCCGTCGTCGTTGCTGTCCGCAACGTTCCGGGAGCTAAGGTCTCGTCCGTCGTTTCGGACAATCGCGAGGGAATATCTGCTGGCGTGCAGCATCTCGCTTCGCTTGGCCACCGCCGGATCGCATTCATCGGCGGCTTTAGTGATACGGCGGTCTTCGACGAGCGCATCGACGGCTATCGCGGCGCAATAGCGGCTTGCGGCCTTGAGCTTGACGAAGATCTTATCCTGCCTTCCGCCCCCTCGAGAGCTGGTGGTGTCGATGCGATCGGCCGAGCGCTGGCAATCGCTGCCGCTCCCACTGCCGCTGTGTGTTTCAACGACGCAGTCGCGTTCGGTGTGTGCGACGGGCTTCGCGCCCAGCGCCTCGAGCCTGGACGTGACTTTGCAGTGGTCGGCTTCGATGACGTCATCGAGGCAAAGGCCGCCGTTCCGGCGCTGACGACGATCTCGGTGGATCCGCAGGGAATGGGCAGGCGCGCAGCGCAACTGCTTCTGAAGCAGATCAGCGCGGGTAGGGCGGAAGCGGAGTCGATCGTCTCCTCTGTACGGCTCGTGGTCCGGGAGACCTGTGGAGCAAATCTGGCAGGCGGTTCCAACAGGAGGCAGGCATGAGTTGGTCGCTGGCGACGGGTCCCGCCGTTGTCGAGGCGGCGAAAAGCGGCTCGGCCGTGAAAATCGAAAAAGGGCTTTGAGTAATCAGATGAGCAAGCACATTACCCCGACGGAAGCCGCAGCACTGATCCCCGACGGAGCGGTTGTCTCCGTATCGTCGTCGAGCGGCCTCGGTTGCCCCGACCTGATGCTGAAGGCGATCGGCGAGCGCTTCGATAGCACCGGTCATCCGCGCGATATCACGACGCTGCATCCCATCGCGGCGGGCGACATGAGCGGTATCAGGGGTGTGGACTATATCGCCAAGAAGGGCCTGCTCAAATGTATCATCGGCGGCTCCTATCCGTCGGGACCATCCAGCGCGGAGCCGCCGCTGATCTGGCAAATGATCACGAACAACGAAATTCCGGCCTACAACATTCCCTCGGGCATCATGTTCGATATTCACCGGGAGGCTGCCGCCAAACGCCCGGGTGTCCTGACAAAGGTGGGCATCGACACGTTCGTGGATTCAAAGAGGCAGGGTTGCGCGATGAACGACCTCGCTGCCCAGGACCCGGTGGTCAAGCGCGTCTCGTTCGAAGGCGACGACTACCTGTTCTTCCCGTCGATCGTGCCGCAGGTCGTCATCATCCGCGCGACGACCGCGGACGAGCGCGGCAACCTGACTTATGAACACGAGGGTGCCTATCTCGGCGGTCTCGACCAGGCGCTTGCTGCCCGCAACAATGGCGGCATCGTCATCGCTCAGGTCAAGCGGATCACCAAGGAAGGTTCGCTGAAGCCGCATGACGTGCGCGTCCCCGGTATGCTCGTCGATTACGTGATCGTCGATCCGGACCAGAAGCAGACCACTCAGACGCTCTACGATCCGGCTATCTCAGGCGAGATCTTTCGCCCGTTGGAGAGCTTCCGCGTTCCGGAATTCAACATCCAGAAGGTCATCGCGCGCCGCGTTGCCCAAGAGTTGCAGGCAGGCAGCTGCGTCAATCTGGGCTTCGGCATTTCCGCCAACGTGCCGCGCATCCTCCTTGAGGAAGGGCTGCACGGCTCCGTCACCTGGGTCATCGAACAGGGTGCCGTCGGCGGTGTCCCGTTGCTGGACTTCGCGTTCGGCTGTGCATCCAACGCCGACGCCTATATGCCCTCGCCATACCAGTTCACCTATTTCCAGGGCGCCGGCTTCGACGCCTCGTTGCTCTCCTTCCTCGAGATCGGCCGTGATGGCTCGGTGAACGTTTCGAAGTTGTCGTTCCGTCCCCACGTCACCGCGGGTGCCGGCGGCTTCGTCGATATCACGGCGCGTGCGAAGAAGATCGTCTTCTCGGGGATGTTCAATGCCGGCGCAAAGCTCGCGATCGTCGACGGCAAGCTCGTGATCGAGAAGGAAGGCAAGTTGAAGAAGCTCGTCAACGAGGTCGAGCATGTCACCTTCTCCGGCAAGCGGGCGATCGAGCAGGGCCAGGACATCACTTATGTCACCGAACGATGCGTGATGAAGCTGACGCCTGAAGGCATTGTTCTCACGGAGATTGCGCCGGGTGTCGACCTGCAGGCCCATATCCTCGATCAGTCCGAGTTCTCGCTCATCATAGCAGAGGACCTCAAGGTCATGGATGCGAAACTCTTTGGTGAAGCAAACATCGGCCTGACTCTACCGAAGAAGAGCGCCCGCGTCCTGGAGGGCACGTTCAATGGCTAGCGGCACGGTCAAGATCCACGTCGAAGATCACATCGCGATCATGACGGTATCGCGTCCGGAAAAGCTGAATGCGCTTGATCTCGACATGCTCAAGGCGCTGGCAGATGCCGCCGATGACGTCGAGGCTAACGGCGACGTTCGTGTGGCGATCCTGACAGGCGAAGGCAAGGGCTTCTCAGCGGGCGGCGACATCAAGGCCTGGGGTGGCATGCGGCCACAGGAGTTTGGTCATGCCTGGGTACGCCACGGACATCGCATCTTCGAAAGACTTGCGACCCTCAGAATGCCTCTGATCGCGGCCTTGAACGGCCATGCGCTCGGCGGTGGGCTGGAGCTTGCCGGCGTCGCCGACATTCGCATTGCCGAAGAGAACATCAAGATCGGACTTCCGGAAACAGGCCTCGGCATGGTTCCCGGCTGGTCGGGCACGCAGCGTCTTGTGAAGCGCTTCGGCGCGCAGGTGGTCAGGCGCATGGCGCTGGGCGGTGAGATCTTCACCGCCGAGGAAGCCCGCGCGCTTAGCATCGTCGATGTGGTGACATCGACCGGTAATGCCGTGGAAGCGGCCAAGGAATATGCGGCCCGCATCGCGATGAGGGGGCCGGCTGCTCTTGAAGTGGTCAAGCTGATGATTGCCTCCGCGAACGGCGAGGACAATGGCACGGCCGTCGAGGCGCTGGGCTCGATCCTCGTTGCGAAGACCGGCGACCTCAATGAGGGGGTGGCTTCGTTCACCGAAAAACGCCCTGCACACTTTAAAGGAGAATGGTAATGACGGTTCTGGTTACTCCCAAGGCGCTTAGCGATCACAAGGCCCGCGACTTCAAGATGCTGGTCGATGGCAAGTGGGAGGCCGGCTCCGGCCAGCCGATCGAGCGCGTGGCGCCAAGCCATGGCGTCGTCGTGAGCCGCTTTCCGGCGGGAAGCAAAGCCGATGCCGAGCGCGCCATCAAAGCCGCCCGCAAGGCGTTTGACACGGGTCCCTGGCCCAGAATGACGGCATCCGAACGTTCCGCCATCTTGCTCAAGGCTGCCGACCTGATCTCAGCCCGTGCGGACGAACTCGCCTACCTGGACGCGATCGAGGCCGGCAAGCCGATCTCCCAGGTGCGCGGCGAAATCGCCGGTTCGGTCGACATTTGGCGATACGCAGCGGCGCTCGCCCGCGATCTTCATGGCGAAAGTTACAACACGCTTGGAGACGGCACGCTGGGCGTTGTCCTGCGTGAGGCGATCGGCGTCGTATCGATCATCACTCCCTGGAACTTCCCCTTCCTGATCGTCGGCCAGAAGCTTCCCTTTGCGTTGGCGGCGGGCTGCACCACGGTCGTCAAGCCATCCGAACTGACCTCGGGCTCGACGCTGGTTCTTGGCGAAATCCTTCAGGAAGCAGGCGTGCCCGATAGCGTCGTCAACATTGTCACCGGCACGGGACCAGAGGTCGGCGCGATCATGACGTCCCATCCTGAGGTCGACATGGTGTCGTTCACCGGCTCAACCGGCGTCGGCAAGCTCACCATGACGAATGCCGCGCAGACGCTGAAGAAGGTCTCGCTGGAACTGGGCGGCAAGAACCCGCAGATTGTATTCCCGGATGCGGATCTCGATGCGTTCATCGACGCGGCCGTCTTCGGCGCCTATTTCAATGCCGGCGAGTGCTGCAATGCGGGCTCGCGCCTTATCCTGCACAAGAGCATCGCTTCCGATGTGGTCAAGCGCGTCGCCGAACTCGCCAAGGACGTCAAGGTTGGCGATCCGCTCGATCCGACAACGCAAGTGGGCGCGATCATCACGCCGCAGCATCTGGAAAAGATTGCCGGTTACGTGGCCGGTGCGACGAGCAGCGGTGCGCAGGTGGCGCATGGCGGCGAAAAGCTCGACTTGGGCATGGGGCAATACATGGCGCCGACGATCCTCGAAGCTGTCACGCCAGGCATGGCGGTTGCGCGCGAGGAAGTCTTCGGACCGGTGCTGTCCGTCCTCACGTTCGAAACCACCAGTGAGGCGATCGCGATCGCCAACTCCATAGACTACGGCCTTTCCGCTGGCGTCTGGAGCCGTGACTTCGACACCTGCCTGACGATCGGTCGGAAGGTCAGGGCAGGGACGGTCTGGATGAACACCTTCATGGACGGCGCCTCCGAGCTGCCGTTCGGAGGATACAAGCAATCCGGCCTCGGCCGCGAACTCGGCCGCCATGCGGTGGAGGATTACACCGAGACCAAGACGCTCAACATGCATATCGGCGCCCGGACAAACTGGTGGATGCCGAAGAGGGAAACGCTGGGATAACCGGCAACGAGACTACGCCCGAGGAGGGCGGGTAATCGGTGCGGGAATGGTCCCGCACCTTCGAACTTGCAAACCGGGAGGAAACGATGCGCAAGTTTTTGCTGACGACAGCGTTGGTGACGATGAGTGTTGCGGGCTTGGGTGCTGCCAAGGCTGCGGATGTGAAGGAAGTGCAGATGCTGCACTGGT